>JAPKZA010000463.1 GCA_026394015.1 Acidobacteriota bacterium | reverse complement strand
TGCACGCCAGCGAGCAGGATAGCGCGGAAGGAGTTCGGCGGCGAGAGCAATGGCGGACCGAGACAGCCGGCATCGACCCGGAGCGGTTTGTGTTTCTGGACGAGTGCGGCGTTACCACGGACATGACGAGGTTGTATGGACGAGCTCCGCGCGGACAACGCATTCATGAGGGGACCACGGACGGACGACAGGTAGGTGGCTGCGGTTTCGCGGCGGATTCCAGTTTGTTTCTCGAGGCGACGCAGGGACCAGCCTAAGCGGCCCAGCGTCAGCACTTGTTGCTTCTTTTCTTCAGTCAAGACATTGCTCACAATTACGGAGGGTATTCCGCCGCGATTTCAATGTCCTGGCTTGTCGCTCTATTGGCCGGTTTTCAGGTGACCATCATTGGCCGGATTTGGGTGACCCCCGAGGTTTGAACATCCGAACGAGGTCCCGGTCGGAGCCCCGAAAGTGCACCGAGGCTAAGGCCTGGATTTGCGGGTTTTCTCTTGTGTGGAAATACACCTGCTTGAGAATTTCCTTGTAGTGACTTACCCCCATCTGTCCGCTCGCAAATCGCTTCATGGCGGGGGATTCGTTGAATTCCGCGGAAACGGCGGCGAATTCCTGCTTCAGTCGCTCGAAGGTGCCAGCCGTCTGGCTGATTTGTGGTCGTTCCATTGTGTGAACCATTTGGTCTCCTGAGTGAACAAACATTTGAGTTTCGTTTTCGAAAGCGATCGATTTAGGTCGGGGTTAGCCGCGGCTGTTTTCGCCCGCGTCGAGGGTAAAGACTGCGGGATGAGCCGTTGTCCGTTGTGATCCGTACCTTGCCGACGAATCGGCGACGGCACCTCGGCTTGGCGTCATTTCACGGTGAATGTGCGCCCGCCGATGTAGAAAGAATTCACCGTCGCTATTTGTCACTTGGAATGAAGTCAGTCGGCATCGGTCTTCTGTTGAAAGTAGCGTTGCCGTCCGAAAACAGTGGACACAGATGGCCTGTTATTTTTTACGGCCGGGATGAAGGTCGGCCGATTCCTGCCTCGGCAACCGAGCGGGAGACGTTGTCCGCGCCTCTGTTCAGAACCGGCAGTGTCGCCAGCGGAGATCGTTTGGATTCCGGTGGTGATGGCGGCATTCCGCACACGTCACCGTTAGATCCGAGGCGCAGAGGCGGGCGGGGAGGTAGTTTCCTCGCTTCGCGCTCCGTGCCGAGTGGGCCTGCGCCATTGCTGCGTTGGTGTTGGTGGAGGTTGCGGTTGTCGGCGCGCTACTACGGGATCTGGGTGAAGAAATTGAGGAGTGGCCCCGCGGCGGAATTGATGATTTCGTTGTGCGCGTTGGGACGGAGATAAACGCCCAGTGGAGTGGCGGGGCGATGGTCGATGATCCGATTCGGAGGGAGGTGGAGGGCGGTGAGTGGGGCGACTTCGGCGGGGGAGAAGTGGGCGACGAAGTCGTCGCTGTCGAAGGCGAGGAAGTAGGGTTTGCCGGAGTTGGCTAGTGTCGTTGCCATGCGGGGGAACTCCGCAGGAGAGGCCATGAAGGGAGCCAGGATTCCGAAGCCATTGAAGCTGTTGGCTTGGGGTCCCATGCCTTCGAATACGACGCCGCGGCCACCGAACGAGTGCCCGGCGAGGAAGAGTTTCTGGGCGTTAGGCCAGCGGGTCTGGGCTTCGGTAACGGCGTCGAGGAGTCGTTGTTTAAGGGGCGCGACCTCCCAATAAGGGAAGACGCCGGTGGCCGGGTCGGTTTTGGCCTCTGGCGCGAGGATGGCAAATCCTCCGGCCTGTAGGGCTGGGCTTTGGTTTCGCACGATTTCATGCACCAAGGCGACGGCCGGCATGGCGAAGCCATGGAGAGCGATCCGGACTCGCTGGGGGTCTGGAACGGCTTCGTAGGCCGCGTAGTCTGGGGTGACGTTCCAGTTTCCGAGGCCGATGGTGGGCGGAACGGCTTCGAGGACACGATTGAGGATTTCGTTAAAGGGGAACATAGTGGCTCCTTTGGAGGACGGTATTTTCATAAAGAGCGTAATCAGAGCGCGGCGGTGGACAGGGTCTGGTTACGCTTTCTGGAGACGGGTTGATTGTTTGTGGCTCGGATTGGCGTGGGCGAGGAATACAGCTTATCGCTTGCGGTGATCATTTTGATCTTTGAATGTCGAAAACTCGGAATGATGGGCGCCGACGAGCCGTACGAAACTATCTGGGCGTTCGGCGATTCACCGAGAAGTAAGCGGTTCGAAGCTTTGCCTTTTTGGGCCAGGCTTTACGGTTTTGGAGGTTTCCATAACGATCGATCTCGACCGTGGCAATCCACATCTTTTTGGCTCCTGACTTTACGAAGTGGTTCAGGGCGGAAGTAGCGTCAACGGCTGAAGACGACCGCTGGGCCTTCTGGTGGTTTGCGTGAGGGAGACGTGAGATCTGGCCCAGGACCCTGGGGTCGTCGGACAATTCGCGTGTGTTCTTTGGCAAAGTGTCGTTCTCGGAACGGAGCAGGAATGCGATCCGCTCGCCGACGCTAGCTGGCGAATCGTCCAGGTCGCCCAGCTCCGCCCAAACTGCTCTGCCGTCTTTCAGCGCTCGCCGGGTTGCCTTGTCCAAGGGACGTTGGCTCACGAACGGAGCACCTTCGATTGGTAGTCTGTGGATTTCGTTAGGCACCTCCAACGAGTCATAGGCGTACCCAAGCGTCTTTGTGTCCCAAAGATGCTTCGCCAACATTTTTACAAGATTTCCTTCCTCGTTGTAGAAGTACAGCCAAGTTTTGTCGGTCGCAATGTCAACAATGGGACCATAACTGCCTAGGTCGCTTGTGTACTGGATGTTATTGATAGTCGGGTTTGCCAGTTGCCACGAAGCAAAATAACGGTCACAGTTTCCATGATGGCCATAAAAAAGCGGGTCCCAAGCGGCTACGGGCAAATCTGGCATTAAACCCTTAGCCATGCTGTGGCCATTAGAATGCGGAGCCGTGAAGGCGAACTGAAAGTCCGCATAGCCATTGGGGCGGATGGCATTCATGGCCCTTTTCTTAACTAAGCCTTCGAGCAGGCTATCCAGTCCGGTCGGCAAGGGAGAATGCGATGGGGGGCAAGCCAGTGGGCGGCCAAAATTGTCCACGCTCGATGGTCCATACAGGTTTGCCATAGAGCTGCCGGACCAATCCCAGTAAGGCAGAGCGAGTGGCTTATCGCCGGAGGCGTACTTTTGCAGCATCCTTTCATGGAAGTAGACGAAGCCACGGTGCCAGAGCAGGAAGTAATGACTTTCGTGAATATTCGTGAATCCGCCCGGAAATGTATTTTGTTCTCCTGAGCAGTATCTGGCATGAAGCCGACCCTGCAGATCCATCAGGGAAGGTGAATTCGCTTTGAGCGCTTTATAGGCCAAGACGATTCGCTTTCGCTCGTCGTCATACGCCTCGGTGAGGAACTTCGAACTGGAAACCCTGGTTCGAAGTTCGCACACAGACTCGTGAGGAATTACTTGTTCAGCTTGATCCCATGCAAATGTGGCGGCTGAATTTGTGCTGCAAGGCGTGCTAGCACTGCCCAAGGCTGGGAGGAACCCTGCCAGCCCCAGGATATCTCTTCGTTTCCAGATCATAGTCCGTTAGCTTGCAGAATATAGGTACGGACCGCCGATTCAGCTGCTCGAGCCTGGTGAACCATTGCGACTAGTTTCGACCGAGGGCAGGGATCCGTAGTCGAGTAGCGAAACAGGTCGAGCGGCGGGAGCCCGCCAAACAATCCGGTTCTCAAGGTGTCAAGGGCACCGGCACCGGCGATCCAACCATCAATTGTGTCCTGGATTCCTATCTTTTGGATGAATGCCTGGGAGAATCCATAATTCTCGAGCTCCTGTTTGAACGCATCAACGGTGAGAAGAGATATGTTATTCGAGAGAGTTCTCCATTGGCTGCTCGGTAGACCGATAATAACGAGTGCGAAAACGGGTCCCTGGTACTTGCCGGCGATGGCCTCTAGCTGCATTTGAACCGCCGGATGGCTTTCACCTACGAAAACTTCGCCGTCAATGTCGAATTGTGGCATGTGTGCTCCTGATAGAAATTAATGTGACTTGGGTATTTGGTTTGGCCGGAGCTTTGCGAGTTCGTTGCGACATTGAACGTCCGCAACGCTTCGATCCGGGCTGTTGTTAAGTAGAGAGACGAGGATGTCTCCCCAGGAACCGGGAAGAGGAGACGTTCTACTGAGAATGAACGCCGATTTGTTCTCCGCCGACTTGCTCAAGACCGAGATGCCTTCGTCGCGCTTTCCAGCACGAAGGAGGGCGTAAGCCAGAAACTCTCTCGACCAGATGGTGGGAAGCAGGCCAGAGGCTTCGCGCATGCATTGTTCTCCTCGTTCGAGATAGCCTCCAGCGAGAGCCAGTTCACCCTGAGCGATCAAACGGTTTACGCGGATACTGGTCACGTCGGGCGTAGATGGCAGGACCGAAAACCAGCGGGTGGCTTCATCGACGGCACCGTTCCTGGCCAACAGGGAGATGACTTTAGAGTGGAGCTCGAGATCCTTCGCAATCGGGAGAAGGGAGGAGAGAAATTTGATGGCCCGCGCATGATCATTCAAGCGAAAATAGAGGGCCGCGATGGACACCGCCTTGGCAAATTTCTCTGCCAACAACCCCTTTTGATCGTCAAGGGTGACGGCGCTCTCCAAAATCGAAAGGGCTTTATCCCACTCGCCCCGCTCCGAAAGAAAGTAAGCGCGCATGCGTTGGATCGTGGACTGCCATGGCCAAAGCGAAGGATTCGCCGCTCGGTCCAACTCCGCTTCGATGCGTTCGTAGTCTCCGGCGAGGAAAGCGACGATGGATCCCATTCGTCCCGCCCATTGAGCATGGACCTTCCGCGCCGATTCGATCGATTCCCAGGCTTGGGGGAACTGCCCGGCGGCGGCGTGATGGAGGGCGAGGCTTACGTGGGTAAGGGTGGCGCTCGGATTCAAACGAAACGCCTGCTGGAGAACGTCAATAGATTCCTGAGCCCGACCGATACGGAGGAGTGGGGCCGCTCGGAAGCGGAGGGCGGGAAAGCTGTACGGATAGTAGCTCGAAAATGCCTCGTATACCTCAACGGACTTGGCGAAATCCCAGGTATCTCCATAGAAGTTACCCCGAATGCGGAATTCTTCCGGCTTCGTCAGGCGGCGGGCGGGGATCAGGTCCATGGCCGTCTGCCAGGCAACGAGGCCTTCGGCTTGGCGGGTGAGGCTGAAGCTCGTGTCCCCGACTCTCATCCAGGCGAGGGCGAAATCGGGGTCCTGCGTGATGGCTTCCTTGAAGGCGAGAATCGCTTTCTCTGGCTGCTCCTGCTTCAGCTCCCGTTCGCCTCGGGCGTAGTCGAGGAGCGCCTGCCAGGAACGGGTCGTCACATCTTCCGGGAGACGATCAAACTCCCGGAGTTCGTTGGCGGATTCGCCAACCTGCTCGCGGACCCAGAGCGACGCCAAATGCAGCGCCTCCGGTATCGAGGCGGCGTTGGCGGCGGGGAACTCCTTCTGCTCCGTGGCGATGGGCCGAGGGGAGCTCGAGCCGATCCGCTCCAACTTCGCCTGGATGGCAAAGCCCTGCGCGGCTCGGCCCAGTTCGGTGTACAAAACGAAGGGAACATTCGCCCGTAACGCCGCTTCGCGAATGGCTTCCGCCGTCGGTGGCGCGTCGGTCTTCGCCGCCATCCTTTCGAGCAGCGCCGCGAAACGGCCGCGCTCCACCAGCAGCAGGTGCGGCGACTGCTGGAGTTGGCGTTCGAGCAACTGGCTGTGGATGTCGTAGTCAGCAACCCCAGTCTGGTTCCGGAGGGGCAAGGCGAGCAGAGGCGTGCCCGCCGCCGCGCGGAGCGCCTTGGACTGGGCCGGCTTCTGGACAAACTCGCGGTAGCCGAACGCCGCAGCGGCCGCAGTGGCCACCGTACCCGCCGCCAGGAGTTGGCGACGCGAGGGAGGCGGAATGTGCGGGATGAACCAAGGGGAGGAGATGGCAGCGAGAAGCTCCGACACGCGGCGGAAACGGCGGGAAGGAGTTCGTGCGAGGCAACGGAGGATGATCGCTTCCCAACGGCGGGAGATCGCGGGATTGATCGACCGAGGGCTCGGGGCCGGTTCGAGCAACCGGTCGAGGATGCTGGCGATGCCGGTGGCGGTGCCCGTGGGCCGCTGGCGGGTGAAGAGTTCAAAGGCCACGACGCCGAGGGAGTAGATGTCACTGCGCTCGGTGGTTTCCTGGTTGCGGAGCTGCTCGGGGGCCATGTACTCGGGCGTCCCGAGAAGCTGGCCGGTGGCCGTTAACGTGCTCAGGGACGGGCCGGCGGGCGGGAACTGAAGCGAGGGGGTGGCCAGGCCAAAATCCGTCACCACCGCGCGTCCGCCGACCAGAATCACGTTCGATGGCTTGAAATCCCGATGGATGACTCCCTGGGCATGCGCGCTGGCTAGCGCGGCCGCACACTGGCGGAGTAAGCCCTCAGCCTCAGAGAAGGGCAGCGGAGCCTGCTGCTTCAAGTGGGCCTGGAGCGTGGGGCCGTCTAAGTACTCCATCACGATGATGGAGGTTTCGACTCCGTCTTGCTCGTGCGGCACCACCTCAAAGATACGGCAAACGTTCGGATGGCTGATCTTGCTCGCCAGTAAGGCTTCGCGGCGGAGACGGCGATGGGCGGTCTCATCCCCAAGCGACTCGGGACGAAGCGTCTTCAACGCAACCAGCGATGACTGATTGTCGAGGTCCGTAGCCCCGTATACCTCTCCCATGCCGCCGCTACCCACCAGACGGTCGACACGGTAACGGCCAGAGATGAGGTCACCCGGCTGTATCAAAGGCCGGGGCGAGAGTAACTCCTGCCGGAGTTGCCGGGCACTGGAGTTATGCAGCAGGTCGCCGGCGGCTTCGCCGCGGGCGATCATCCGCAAGACTTCATCTACCAGTTCGGGGTCGGCCGCGGGGTTGGACGACAAGACACTCTGTCGCTGCTCGGGCGGGGTGTCGAGCGCGACATCGTACAACGACCGGAGACGATTCCAGCGGTCAGGAGTCATGGCAGAGGCGATTGGTCTGACTACAATAACATAGCCGCCGGAGCGTTATAAGTTCCCGGCTAGCCAGTCGCGGGCGCTGGTTAAGTCGCGGCGAATGGTCTTCGAGCTGACGTCAAGGATCGCGGCGATTTCGTCGTGATCGAGGCCGCCGAAGTAGTGCATTTCAACGGCGCGGGCCGGACGCTCGGCGAACTCGGCGAAGCGGCCGAGAGCTTGGTCAATTTGAAGAATGGTTAGAGGGTCGGTTCGGTAATCGAAGGTCTGGTTATGCCAGTCGAGTTGCGTAGCATCGCGTTTCTGGCTGCGATGCTTCCGGGCGCGATCGACGAGGAACCGACGCATGACGCTGCAATAGAGGGCAAGGAAATGATGGCGGTCACTCGTGGAGGGGGTTCGGTTGGCGAACAGACGGAGGTAGGCTTCGTTGACGAGTACGGTGGGACTGAGGGAATGGCCGGGGCGTTCGTTGCGAAGGAAGTAGGCTGCGAGGCGGCGGAGGTCTTTGTAGAGGTGCGCGAATAACTCTTCGCCGGCGGCACGGTCACCACTCGAAAAGCGGCTCAGGAGGTCGGCAAGGGGATCGTCCGGTTCCGGCTGTGTGGTCATGGAGATTACCCCATATAGTACAGCGGTTAGATTGTGGGTTTGATATGGGGAGACTTTTGGGCCGAGGGGGAACGCCTGGGCAGGGGCGAAGTCGTGGCAGGGCCCGCCTCATGTGTACTACTCTTACTGCATATGGCTGAAACCGTCGGATTTATTGGACTCGGCATCATGGGCATCGGCATGGTTAAAAACCTCGCCTCGAAAGGCCAGTCCGTTCGCATCTTTAATCGCACCGCCGCCAAGGCGGAGGAACTGGCCGCGTCGATTGGCGTGGAAAAGGCCGGCTCGATTCCTGAACTCGCCGCGGAATCGTCGGTGTTGATGCTGTGCGTCACCAACTCGATCGACGTGGAAGAGTGCCTCTTTGGACCGGAAGGGGCAGCGGCGAAACTCGCCAAGGGCAGCTTGGTGATTGATACGAGCACGATCTCGCCGAAGGTGACCGAGTCGATCGCCGCGCGCCTGGCCGCGATGGGGATTGGGTTTGTGGATGCCCCGGTATCCGGCGGCAGCGAAGGGGCGGCGCTGGGGACGCTGGCGATTATGGCCGGCGGGACCGACGCGGACTTCGAACGGGCCAAGCAGGTGCTTGAGAAGATCGGCACGCGCATTACCCATATGGGGGGAGCGGGCAAGGGCCAAGTGACCAAGCTGGTGAACCAGATTCTGGTCGTCGTCAATATGCTGGCGGTGAGCGAGGCAATGATGTTCGGGGAAGCGGCGGGACTCGACATGCGGAAGGCGGTGGCCGCGGTCGAATCGGGCGCGGCGGGGAGCTGGATGCTGTCCAAGCGGGCGCCACAGATCCTGGATGACTATTGGCTGCCCGGCTTTATGATCGACCTGCAGCAGAAAGACCTGGATCTGGTGTTGGAGTATTCGCGCGAAATCGGGGTGCCGCTGCTGGCGACCAGCATGATCAGTCAGCTGTACGGCAGATTGCAGAAAGATGGCAAGGGGCGTTTAGGGAATCACTCGTTGATTCAGGCGCTGCAGCCGCTTTCGGCCGCTTCGAAGGGGTAGTGTGTTGGGGTTGCCTCGGCGAATGGGCTCATGGGAACGGGTATCCGGGCCATCCGGATACCCGTTCATGATATGTCATCATGGAGCAAGGACCCGCCCAGGAGGCGGTACGTCATGCCCCAAGGCAGAGAGAAATTCGCTACGCAGGTCAGTTCGGAGACTTTGGTCGGCGTCCGCGAGCTAGCGCAAAAAGAAGGGCGGCAATTCCAAGCGCTGGTGGATGAAGCCCTGGCTGATCTGATCGAGAAGCGGAAGAATACGCGGCTCCGCCCTCAAGTGATGGCGGCTTACTTTGCCGGCCACGATCGGTTTAGCGAGCTTTATACGAAGCTCGCTAAATAATCGGATAGGTCACGCTTTCGGCGGTTCTCGCCACTGACGGGGATCAACTTGAGCGTGACGGCGGGGCGAACTAGCCCTCAATCGACAGCAACAAGCGTGGGGCTTGTGCCGCAACGGATAGCAACTTAGAGGGCGGATGCCGGGAAGGGGTTGGCGTTTACACGGAAGTTGTATGAACGGGCGGGTTGCGCAGTAAAACCTTCGTGCGTTGGCTGCCGCGCAATGTCTCCCAATGGAGGGGAAGCGGCAGCGAGGGAGCTAGGATGGTGTTTATGAGTGTGCCAAATCCGAACCACGATGAGCTTCCGATTTTTCTCGAGCGCTTCGCAGGCAAGAGCTTTGAACGCTGTCGGTACAGCGAACGAAGATTCAGTCAGCCCTACGAGCGCTGCAACATTTGTTATCGGATGATTTCGGAGCGCCCCCACCAAGAAGCGGTTAGCACCGGTTTCGTCGTCCGGCTCCTGGTTGGAGAGAATTCATCGTGGCCTCAATGGGAGTGGGTATGTGAGGACTGTTTCGAACAGTTTCAGGGTTCGGCCGGGTGGTCTGTGCTGCCGGAAGGTGTCTCCGTTGGCGGGCCTGAGCGGGGCTTAGGCGAGGTCCAACAATTAGATCCCAATCTGTGTGGGATGTAGAGTATAGTTCCAGCGCCCGAAAGTCTCGTGCTTGGCGAGGTTGAGGAGCCGCATTTCTTTGTCCGTGACTTTGATTCCCTTTTCGTAAATCTCGGCGGCCAACTGGGCGGTTACGGCAAGGCCGGGCTTTGTCGTTGTAGTGCGGATGAAGTTGAGAGCCTTGTCGATATCGGTGAGAGGTTCGCCGGCCCAGTTTCTACTGATCTGGCTGAACAATCGGTGTTCAATGGGATTCCACTTGGAAGTGCCGGGAGGGTAGTGGGTAACGGTGACAGTGAGACCCAACCGAATGCAGAGATGGTCCTGAATCGCTTTCTTCCAGGCGCGGCTCCGCGAGGCGTTGCTGCCTCCGCCATCGGCCAGGATCAACAGTTCGTTAGCATTCGGGTATCGCTTCAAACCTTCCTGAAGCCACCACTGCGAAATGGCATCGACCGCAAAGGCTGGGGTGTCGTCGCTGGTGCCCAGAAAAACTGAGCCCCGGTTGGCCTGCGTGTCGTAGACGCCGTAGGGTGTTACCAAAGCCTTGGCCTCGGAACGAAAATCGTGATCCTTGACGAGAATGGGATCGCGAACCCAATTGGCCCCGGGGTTCCTGAAGTTGCCAATCAGCTCCTTCTTCTTGGCATCGACACTGATGACCGGCAGACCTTGCCCGGCGGATCGGTCCTTTTGTCCGGCGATATAGAGGAACTGTTGATTGCGGTCGGGGTCCTTGGTGGAGGCGATCTGTTTGCGGTTCACACGAAGGCTGAAGTCCATCTGCTTGAGCAGACGGCCCACCGTGTTCTTGCGGACGGCGATCCCCAAAGTGGCGAATTGCGCGGAGATGTTGCTCGTAGTTCGGCGGGTCCACTTGATGCCCGACATGGGGGCGCCCGCGGTATCGTGCTTCAGCAGCTCTTCGATTCGGGCGATGACTTCGGGAGTTTTTTCCCCACCCGCTTGCGTCCGCCGCCTGGTTTACTGATACGGTCTAGCTCGAAATCCTGCTCGATCAGTTCGCGTCGGCCCCTGGCCACGGTGTGAGGGTCCATGCCGATGAACGCGGCAATCCGTTGATCGCCGCCGTAGCCGAGTTTGAGCGATTCCAGCCCGGCGTAGAGACGTCGTTTCTTTTCATCCAGTATGCTGCAGAACAGCACAATGGCCGCCTTCATTTCCGCCGTCACCTCAGGGGAGGCGGCGGCACTGCCAGCCAGTTGTGGATCAGCTTGCAGTGCCCGGCGGGCCCGCAATTGGCGTTCTCGGGGAGCCACCTTAATCGAACAGTATAGATACAAGCCGCCGACCAACTGTCGCGTCACCCGCTCCTGCCGCACGAGTTTCAGCAAGGGTTCCTTGGTGCCGGTGTGCAGCAGATTGTCCAGTTCCTCAACAAAACAGCCAGCGGCGGAGTTGTCGACATACGCCTCGGCGGTATTGAGCAAGGTGCCCCAACGGGAAAACCAGACAGACTGGAAGGACCACAAGCCATTCTCGCCGAAGCGCGCCGTTTCGTCCAAAGTGTAATAGGCACCGCGATGGGAGTAACTGGTCCGATAGGCGATTTGCTTCAGCTTGCGGAAGACGGTTACGTCCACCGCTGTCCCCAGCGCCAACTTCAGCTCGGGCATCGTGGCGGTTTTAAGGCGACGGAGAGCGTTTGCCAGATCGTCAGCGTGGAAGGATACGGTTCGCCTAGTGTTAGATGTCTTCCTGAAAAAGAGGCCCTACAGGACGAAGTCTAACACAAATGGAGGCGGTTGTTCACGGATAGACATGGTCCGGGGTATTGCGGATATTGATCGCGTAAGCTTCAACGGGACAGTACAGGAGACGCTAAACCGCGCCGCTTAGTGACATCACTACGCCTATCGCTGTGATTGTATTTCTGGACCGCCCCTTAGCGAGAGCCTCTTCCAATTCTGCGCCGCCGGCGCGGGAACTCGAGGTGATTTCCGTCGGCTGGACGGCGGACGACATCGTCGTTGCTTCAATTGGACTACCTTGCATCAGAAAAGAAGCAAGATTAACTGGTTGGCGGACCTAAGAGGCCTTTCATAGGGGCCTTCGGTGAGAGCAGGCGAGGCATGACTAAGCTCTCGTCTTCGAGCGGCGCTGTCATTCAGAAAGGGGGGAAAGCCCTGCAACCCCCGGCACCGCGTCGAGCTTCCGCTACCTTGGCGGAAACTCGAATACTTACGCCGATAATTCGGATAGAGCCGTGGCCGATCTCGCTTCCTCCGAGATGTTCGGCCATGAGTTTGTAGACGGTAAGGAGCGAGCCACGCCGAAGGGCAACTCCTTTGCGGCCGCGCCTACTTTTTGGAGGAGATGCGTTGGGGCTCGGCGGCCATCACGAGGGCCATCGTAGCCCAACTGGTGCCCGCGGCGGAGATCCACTGGTCGTGGGCGTAGGGGAAGCCGCTTTCGAAGTAGGGCTGCACCCAGATCGAACGGGACTTGACGAGCCAGGAGCCGTCGGGGGCTTGGGTATCGAGGAGATAACGGACCCCCTTGGCGTAGATCGGGTGGGTCGCCGGGGTGCGGGCGGCGGCGCTTAGGGCGTAGAGGGCTTGGCCCGTGGCGTAGGCGTCGGTAGGCAGGGTCGGCATCTGCTTCCAGCCTCCGTCGGGTTGCTGGGTGGCCATCAGCGCATTCGCGGCGGCGACAACGGCCGCGGGGCGGGCGTTGGACCAGGCTAGGCCGAGGAGGTGGAATGCCCGGTCCTGGGTGTTGACCGGGCGGGCGGATTCGAGCCAGGCGGCGGCGCGGGCGATAGCCTTTTCGGTATCGGCTTTCTCGGCAGGGGGGCCGTAGGTCTTCAGCGTGTAGATGGCCAGCGCGGTGGCTTGGTAGTCGCCGACGTTCATGGGCGGGCGGCGGCCTTCTACAGTCTCCCAATGGCCGTCGGCGGATTGGACCGACTTCATGAAGTGGACGGTGGCATCGGTGTACTCGTCGCGGGGGACGCCGTTGTGGCCGAAGTCAAACATCTCCCAACCGGCGCTGGAGACGCCGACGACGACCAAGTCCATGACGCGCTCGGGGTTGACGGTGTGCATGCTCTGGGGAAGTTGGGGAATCTCCTTCGGGGCGGGCAGGCCGCGCTGGCGGGCGATGGCGGCCGCGGCGGAGGGCAGATCCTGCGCATGGCAGGAGTTGCAGCCGCCGATGCGGATGAAGTTGTGGCTTTGCTTTTGGAGCAAGTCAAAAGCCGGGGCGACGGCTTCGGCGATGGTGGTCTCGCGGTGCTTGACGGGCTTGGTTACCGGGGCTGGGGCGGGGACTCCGAGGAGGCGGGCGACTTCGGTGGGGCCGCGTTTGGCGGCGAGCATGGCGGCGGTTTCGTCGTCGCCCTTGGCGGTAGCGTCCGCGCCCTTGGCGAGGAGGAGCTTTACGACGGGGGCGGGGATGGTGTCCGAACCGGCGGCGTAGAGGAGGGCGGAGTAGCCGCGGGCGTCCTGGACGTTGACTTCGGCGCCGTGGTCGAGGAGGAGTTGCACGACTTCGAGGTTGCCGGCGGTGGCGGCATCGGCGAGGGCGGTTTCGTTTTTCTTGGTTCGGACCTTGGCGTCGGCGCCCTTGCTGAGCAGGAAGCGGACGTGGTCCGGGCGGCCGGTTTGGGCGGCGGCCATGAGGGCGTTGGCTCCGGCGGCGTTCCGGGCGTTGACGTCGGCCTTGCGTTCGATGAGAAGACGTATGGAGGGGAGGCTGACGCGGGAGGCGGCGATGAGAGACGTCATGCCGTTGAGCATTTTGGCGTTGGGGTCGGCGCCTTTATCGAGGAGGAGGCGCATGGTGCCGAGGGCGTTGGGCATGGAGGCGGTTTGGTAGAGCGGGGTGCGGCCGTCGACGGATTTGGCGTTAGGATTGGCACCACTCTCGAGGAGGAGGCGGACTTTGGCTTCGTCGGCGATGGCCCAGAAGAGGGGCGTGGATTGGCGTTTGTTGCCGGCGTTGGGGTCGGCACCTTTGGCCAGGAGGAGCTGCATGGTTTCGAGGTTGCCGAAGCCGGCGGCGTGGTGGAGAAGGGTGGCGCCGGCGCGGTCGCGGGCTTGGAGGAGAGCGGGGTTGGCGGCGAGGAGCTTGGTGGTGGTGGCGAGGTCGCGGGCACGGACGGCGGCGATGAGGGAGGCGAGTTGGGGGTCTACCGGGGTGGGCGGCTTTTCTTCGGCGACTTGGATGCGGAAGTCGGCGCCTTGGTCGATCCAGGCGCGGAGGATGCCGACCTCTTCATCGGAGAGGGGGCCGGTGGGGGGCATTTGGAGGCCGCCATCGCCGTTGACGAGGCGGAGGATGAGCTTGCTGCCGGCGCTGTTGCCGGGCATGATGACGGGGCCGTAGTCGCCGCCGCGCATGGCGTTTTGGCGCTTGTCGAGTCGCAGACCGGACTGCTGGGCGTCGTCACCGTGGCAGGCGTGACACTTCTGGGCGAGGATGGGCTGGACATCCTTTTCGAAGTCGATTTTGTGGGTGGCGGCGGGGGGGAGTTTCGCGTCGGCGAAGGCCGAGACGGAGAGCGAGCCGAAGAGAGTGACGAGGAGAGAAGCGATGCGCATAGGGGACTCCAGACTGGGGCGGTGCCCAAGAACTGTTGGGAGTGTGTCACAAGTGCGCGTGGAAGTAAATGGTCTCGACTAGCGCTTGATTCCGGGATAGGCGAGCAGGTACTTTCTGCGCTGCTCGCAGAAGGATTTCAGGCTGAGATGGGGCGGGGCGGTGGGTCCGAAGCCGGGGGCTACGTTATCTTCGGTGACGGCGCGGAGCGAGATATCGGTCGAGAAGAGCTTCTTGGTATCGGCTTTCAGATGGGGGTTGATCGTCCTTTGAAATTGCTCGACGACGGGGCCGACCTTTTTCCAGTCGAGCCAGTTTTCGGCGATGTCGCGCATGTAGGTTAGGTAGCGGGCGCGGACGGCGGGGACGGCGAGGAGTTTGGTGAGGAGAACCTTGTTGGTATCGCTTTCGCCGGCGAAGGGATCGAGTTCGGCATTCTGGGGGGGCGGTTCGCCGCCTCCGCCGCCGCGGCGGCCGAACATCATGGGTTCGGTTTCGCGCAGGGTTTCGTTGGCGTCCCAGGGGATGAGATGGAATTTGCCGGCGGGGTCGAGGTAGAGGGAGTAGTCGCTGGCGCGGGTCCAGAAGCCGTCGTTGTTGATGAGGGCTTTGTCGATGGCCAGGAACTTCAGGGTGCCTTCGAGATCGAGCATGGGATCGAGGGCTTTCTCCAGGCTTTCGGGCGGGGTATCGCGGAGGGTTTTGCAGAGTTTGATGAGCGCTTGCCAGGCTTTGGGATCGTCCTTGGATTTGATTTCGTAGGCCTTCTTGTAGGCGGCGGGGTCGTCGCCGAGGTAGGCAAAGCCGCCCTGGCCCATGGGGCTGCCGGGGACTTTCCAACGGGTGCCCTTGGCGGATTTGAAGTTTTCTTTGACGAGTTCGCTGTTGATCTGTTGGACGTTGCCGTAGAGGCCCCAATTTTCGCCGTTGATGACGACGCGGACCCAGTTGGCTTTGGGCGCGGGGATGTATTGGCGGGCGATGTAATGATAGAGCGCCGAGCGCATCATGGTGGGGTCGCCGGAGGCGTTGAGGAGGTTGAGGGAGCGGTAGCCTTGGAGACGCTGGTCTTCGTGGAGGAAGTTGAGGGAGACGTCGAGGGAACGCTTGCCGCCTTCGGGGGCCATCATGAAGGAGGTTTGGCCGCGGAAGGCCATGCCGACGTCGGGGTAGACTTTGCCGTCGACGGTGAGCTTGGCGGGGACGTCGACGTCGGTGTGGTAGAAATCGGCGAGCGCCTTTTCCCAGTCGGCGTCTTCGAATTCAAAGAAGAGAGTTCGGACGACGGCCGTATCGTAGAACTCGCCGGTGGCGGGGGGGACGTCGGCGGGTTTGATTTTGAGGCCGGGCTCGAATTTTCTTGGCTCGCCGCCGGGGAAGCCACCTCGTGGTGGGCCGCCGGGAAAACCGCCGGGGGGAAAGCCGGGGGGTGGGCCGCCGGGGAAACCACCGGGAGGCGGGCCTCCCGGCCCGCGACCCGGGCGACCACCGAAGCCGCGACGGGGTTGGGACGCTAGGTGCGCGCGGGCGGCCTTACGTTCTTCGGCATTGAGAACGCCGTTTCCGTCCTTGTCGAACTCTTTCAGGATCTTGGTGCGCCCCCCCATGCCGGGGAATCCGCCGCCCGGCCCGCCCGGAGGAAATCCAGGCGGCTGGGCCAGAACAGGCAGGGAACAGAGCAGGATCATCGTGAGGCGGAGCATCTGAGGGGAGCATAACGGGTGGCTCCGGGCATTGCAATCGGGTTGACATCAATTTGACATATCTTTGCATTTCGCTCGATTGCGCACGTACTATACTTCCGGTAAGTCATGCGGTCCTTCCGGTTCTATTCGCTGGTTGCATTGTGCCTATGCGGGGTGATCGCGTTGGCATGGGCGCAGCAGCCGTTTCGGGTGTACCCGGCGATGGAGGGCGCGAGTAGCGAGGCCCCGCTTCCATCGGACTACCAGGTTCCGGCCGACTTTGTTTTGGGGCGGCTAATGTTCGATTCTGGCCGCGGCGGGGGCGGAAGGGGCGGGGGCAGTTGGACGGTGGATTATCCGCGGGGGGACCGATTCCTGGCGCAGGCGTTGCGCCGCCTGACCCGGATCGACGTTCGCAGCGTGGAGCAGCCAGTGAGCCCGGACGATGGCGATGATCTCTATAACTGGCCGTACTTACATGTCGGGATGCCCTCTAATTGGAACTTGACGGACCAGCAGGCGGCGAAGATCCGGGAGTACTTACTGCGGGGCGGCTTTCTGTTGTGCGACTCCTTCTTTGGTACGCGCGAGTGGGAGGGTTTCGAGATTGGGATGAATAAGATCTTTCCAAACCGCGAGATCATTGACATTCCCGAGGGGGATCCGGTGTTCGGGATTGTGTACGAGATCCGGGACAAGTATCAGGTGGCCAACTACCGATCGATGCTCCGTTCGGGTGGGGCGGTCACCTACCGGGCGGATGGGAAGGATCCGAAGTGGCGAGGGATTCGGGATGACAAGGGTCGGCTGGTGGTGGTGATGACGTTCAACAACGACCTGGGCGACTCGTGGCAGTTGGCCGATAGCGTGGATTATCCGGAGAAGTATTCGGCGCTGGGGCTGCGGCTGGCCGTGAATTTTATCTCGTACACGTTGTCGCATTAGGGCGTGGTTTTGATAGGCTTCTTCTCATGAAACCGTTTTCGACGTTGCTGGTGTTTGCCTGGGCCGTCACTGGCATTTGTGCGCAGAGTTCGTTGCCTCCGTTGCCGGCGGCGATGGGGATTCCGAAGCCGGGGCCGGTGACCGACGGGCCCTATGCCCCGCAGCCGATTTTGCCGGGCGGGGTGGTGGTGCCACTGTATCCGGCGGGTTCGCCGTTTTTGAAAGCGGAAAAGGTGAAAGAGGCCGAGCAGTACAACATGAGCCAGACGGTGGCGGGACGGATCAACAGCATTGTGAACATTCACAATCCGTCGATTGAGGTGCATTTGGTGGACCGGAGTTTGAATACGGGGGCGGTGATGATTTTGGCGGCGGGGGGCGGGCACAACACGCTGAACGTGGGCGGGGAAAGCGCGGATTTTGTGCCGTTTTTCTACAATTACGGGGTGAATACGGTGATTTTGCGGAATCGGCTGCGCAAGGACGGGTACAAGGCCGAGGTGGACGCGGTGAACGATGCGCTGCAGGCGGTACGGGTGGTGCGGGCTTACGCCAAGGAATGGAATATCGACCCGAACAAGATTGGGATGATGGGTTTTTCGGCGGGGGCGGAGCTTTCGGCGCCGGCGGCGGTGCTGTACGAGGAGTTCGATAAGCAGAACGCGGGGGATGCTTTGGGCAGCGTCTCGTCGCGGCCGGACTTTGTGGGGATCATCTATCCGGGGCCGAGTCCGTTTGCGCGGAACCGGGTGGCGCCGGCGATTCCGAAGACGGTGCCGCCGGCGTTTTTGGCGACAGGCGGGAGCGGGGATCGGGTGCATGCGATTTGGGCGATGGAGTATTTCACGGCCATGCTGGCGATCGGGGTGCCGAACATTGAGCTGCATGTGTATGGGAACGGGCGGCATCCGGGGGATGCGCTGGAGAATGGGGCGCGGATGACGGGTGGATTGACGGACCGGGGCGGGATTCCGATGGGGACTTGGCAGGTTCGGTTTATCGATTGGTTTCGGGATTTGGGATTTATGGGGAAGCCGGGGGTGGAGACGAAGGCGGCACGGGATTCGGCGGAGTTTGTGAAGAATCCGCCGCGGACGGGCCCGCGGACGCCGGGTGCGGTGAAGCCGGCGCAGAACTGAAGGTCGACGATAGGAGCATACTGGGGTTATGCTCTTTTCTCGATTTGCGTTGGCGATTTTGATGGCCCTGCCGCTGGCGGCGGAGATTGGGACGACGGCGCGGGGCCGGATTGACGAGTTAACCGGGGCGAAGGGAACTTACGCTGCTGATGAGGATGTCTACCGGGTGACGTTCCCGCGGACGGACGTGAAGGTGACGGTGGAAGGGCGGCCGATGCATCCGTTTCTGGGGCTGACGTCGTGGGCGGCGTTTACTCCGGACGCGCACGGGGGGTTGATGGTGATGGGGGATCTCGTTCTTTTTGAGGACGAGGTGAACGCGGTGATGTCGGCAGCACTGGAGAACGGATTGGAGGTGACGGCGCTGCATAACCACTTTTTCTTTGAGTCGCCGCGGGTGATGTTTATGCATATCGGGGGGATGGGTACGGCGGAGAAGTTGGCGGCGGCGGTGAGAGGGGCGTTGGATGCGGTGAAGGGGGTGCGGGGGAAGAACGCGCAGCCCGGGTTGCAGTTTGGGGGCGCGGCGGTGCCGGAGGCAAGCTCGATTACGGCGGCGACGATTGACGCGATTTTGGGCGTGAAGGGGCAGGCGAACGCGGGCATGTATAAGGCTCAGATTGGGCGGAAGGCGCAGATGCATGGCAAGACGGTGGGGAACCAGATGGGGGTGAATACGTGGGCGGCGTTTGCGGGGTCGGACGAGAATGCGTTTGTGGATGGCGATTTTGCGATGACGGAAGGGGAGTTGCAGCCGGTGTTGCAGGCTTTGCGGCAGGCGGGGATCAACATCGTGGCGATTCATAACCACATGACTCATGAAGAGCCGCAATACGTGTTTTTGCACTATTGGGGGAAGGGGAATGCGGCGGTGTTGGCGCGGGGGTTGAGGAAGGCGTTGGATACGCAGCAGACGCGGTAGGGGATGTTCACTAGGGAGTGCGGGCGGCGTTTTGGTAGAGGGCGGAGCGGAGGCGGAGGTAGGCTTCGGGGCCGGCGTTGGGGGGTAGGGCGGCGTGGAGCTTTTGGAGGGTCGCGGGGTTGGGGGAGAGGCGCAGGTCCTGGACGATGTTGCGGCGGATGAGGTCGCGGACGGTGGTTACGGAGCCATCCCAGCCGGGGGTACGGCCGGCGAGGGCTTCGGCGACGGCGAGATCGGCGGTGGCGGAGGAGGGGGCGGTGAGGGGGGCAAGGGGGCCGGGAGCGTGGGCGGGCGCGTCGGGGATGGAGAAGGGTAGGATGCGGAC
>JAPKZA010000453.1 GCA_026394015.1 Acidobacteriota bacterium | reverse complement strand
GTCGGCTGCCTGCTCATATCGCTGTGATTATGGACGGCAACGGACGGTGGGCGGGGAAGCGTTTTTTGCCGCGCGTGGCGGGACACAAAGCGGGTATTTCGCCGGTTCGGGAGACCGTGGAGACGTGTGCGCAGTTGGGGATTGAGGCGCTGACTTTGTACGCGTTTTCGATGGAGAACTGGAAGCGTCCGGCGGCGGAAGTGGATACTTTGTGGCATCTGCTTCGGCTTTATCTGCGAAACGAGCTGCGGACGTTGCAGGAGAACAACGTAAGGCTGGGGGCGATTGGCCGGATTGAGGATCTGCCCGGCGTGGTGCAGAAGGAGCTCGCCGCGACGATGCGAGACACGGAGCGGAACACGGGTTTGCGGCTGAACCTGGCGATTAACTACGGCGGACGGGTGGAGATTTTAGACGCGATTAATCAGTTGATCGCGGAGGCGAAGGCGGCCGGAACGCTCGAGAACTTGCGGGTGGATGAGGAGTCTTTGAGCGCGCGGCTTTACACGGGTGGGTTACCGGACCCGGATCTGCTGATTCGGACTTCGGGGGAATTGCGGGTTTCGAACTTTCTGTTGTGGCAGATTGCGTATACCGAGATTTACGTGACCGAGACGCTGTGGCCGGATTTCCGGCGGGTGGACTTGCTGGCGGCGATTGCGGATTACCAGAAGCGGGAGAGGCGGTTCGGCGGGTTGAGCGGGGCGGCACCTGTGGTGTTAGCGGAGACTGTTTCCAGTCGCTGATGCGTGTTCTGACTTCGCTGGTTTTGATTCCGACGGTTACTTGGCTAATTCTGTTTTCGCCGCAGGAGGTTTTTCACGCGGCAGTGGCGGTATTCGCGCTGCTGTGCTGGCACGAGTTTGCGGGCTTGGCGGGGCACTACGACGCCAAGTTAGTGAGTTGGCACGGGTGGCTGCCGGGGCTGTTGATTTTGTACGCCGGGCTGAGCGGGACGATGCTGATGACGGTGATCATTCTGGGGGCGATGGCGGCGGCGCTGCGGAATCAGGAGTTAAAATTGGGGATTCCGGCGACGGCGTTTTTCGCGCTGGGATTGATTTATACCTTTGGCGCGTGGCGGTCGGCGGTGGAGTTGCGGACGATTAGCCCGTATTGGGTGTTTTATGCGAACGCGATCAATTGGGTGGGTGATTCGGCGGCCTATTTTGTGGGTAGGGCGATCGGGAAACACAAGCTAGCGCCGCGGATTAGCCCGGGGAAGTCGGTGGAAGGGGCGGTGGCGTCGGTGGTTTTCGCGAGCGCATTTGGGGTAGGCTTTCTGCACTATTTTTTGCCGGAAACGCCATTGTGGTTAGCGATGGGGGTTTCGGTGGCGGCGAATATCGCGGGGCAGTTGGGCGATTTGGCGGAGTCGGCGCTGAAGCGCGGGGCGGGGGTGAAGGATTCGGGGACGTTGCTGCCGGGGCATGGAGGGTGGCTGGATCGGCTGGATTCGAGCCTTTTTTCGCTGCCGGTGACGCTATTTGTTTTGACGCTGCTCCGATAGGGGACGGGGTATCACCGTCTCCAATGGGGCTCATAAAATATTCCG
Source organism: Acidobacteriota bacterium (assembly GCA_026394015.1). Classification (GTDB taxonomy): domain Bacteria; phylum Acidobacteriota; class Terriglobia; order Bryobacterales; family Bryobacteraceae. The sequence goes on along the minus strand of JAPKZA010000453.1, from coordinate 13,833 downwards.
TTGCGCAAAAGTGCCTGTACGGGGCCGGATCCGTGGGTATAATCGAAAATCGGCGGTGTGGCGAGTTGTCTCAATTTGCCCCTCCGCACGTCCCAACCGAGGAGTTTGATGTCGAACGAACTGCGCAACTTTTTATCGCTCTCGTATGAAGAGCTGGAAGAGCTGAATCTGAATGCCAAGCAGCAACGCAAGAACCGCGTTCCCGCCCACCAAATTCAAGAAGAGCGGCTGAAGTATTTGACCGACGAGAAGCGGATCAAGGCCGTTACGGTTATGTTTAGCGACCTGGAAGGCCGCTTGCACACCCTGGACTACGACAAGAAATTTCTGGTCGACAGCTGGGACAACCTGACCTTTGATGGCTCGTCGATCCGCGGCTTTACCGCGCAGCGCGAGAGCGACCTGCGATTGTCGATGGACTGGAGCGCGTTTTACTGGGCTCCGGCGGACTATTTCGGAGACGGCAAAGTTCTCGTGTTTGGGGAAGTGATTGACAAGGACGGCTCGCCTTACGGCGCCGACATCCGTGGCGTCCTCAAGCAGTATGCGAATGGGTTATTCGCCGAGAACGGGTACACGCTGAACGCCGCGAACGAAATTGAAGGATTCCTGTTTAAGGGTACCGACGCCGAGCGCGTCTACCACGAGACCGGGAAGTTCGAATACGTGAATACCGGCGGCTACTACCATTCGCTTCCCGGCGACCCGCTCCGGACTTTCATCGACACCGTGGCCGAAGTGCAGCGGGCGATGGGTTTCCAGAACGAAAAGGACCACCCGGAAGTTGCTCCGTCGCAGTTTGAGATCAACTACACCTACGGTGATGTGGTGACGGCTGCCGACCAGATTCAGCTTTACAAATTGATCTGCCGTCAGGTTGCCAACAAGATGGGCTTCACGGCCAGCTTCCTGCCCAAGCCCGTCGTGGGCGTGAACGGCAGCGGCATGCACACCAACGTGTCCGTGATGAAGAACGGCAAGAACCTGATGTGGGATCCGAAGGGCGAGGAGAAGATCTCGAAGTTCGGCTGGCAGTTTGTGGACAGGATCCTGACCCACGGCAACGACATCTGCTTGATGTTGAATGCTTCGGTGAATGCATACCGTCGTCTGGACCCGCATTTTGAAGCGCCGAATCAGATCAAGGCTTCGGCTACCGATCGCGGCTCGATGGTGCGTATCCCGATCGGCAACGAGAAGAGTTCGCGCGTGGAGGTTCGTTCGGTGGGTCCGGACGCCAACCCCTATATGGTGCTCTACTCGGTTTTCAAAACCGGTTTGGACGGCGACACGGCCAAGATCAAGAACTTGCGTACGGCTGACCGGTACCTGCCGGACAACGTATACACGGCGATTGAGAACTTCCGCGCTGCCGATTGGACGACCAAGATTCTGGGAGCTGATGTGAAGGGTCGTTATGCTGACCTGAAGCAGGCTTCGGCGGATCGTTGCGCTCGCCAGTTGGGAACTTTTGTGAAGGCACCCGAAGTGCAGTTCCATCACGAGGTTTATAATCAATATCTCTGGAATCAGTTCTAAGACTGGTTTTAGATTTCAAACTGAACGCCCCGGCCTTCCCGCAAAGGTCGGGGCGTTTTGTAATTGAAGGCGGGTCGATTCTGTGCTAAGAGACTTTATGCGCAAAATCGCGATTGCAGTTACAGTTGTTGTGACCCTCGCCGTAGGCGTGGTCGGCTATGCGGCGGTGCAGCCGCGACCCACTCATTGTTCGCGCACGGCAGCCCTAAGAGCGGCCAAAGCGGCGAAACGGAATGGCGGCGTGCAGATTGTTTCCGCCGTTGACCATGGACATCATCACCACGGGGCACCGGGTGAGGTGAACCTGATGCAGAACGTACAAATCCCGATTCCGGACTGCCTTCCGTGTGATCCCGCACCTCCGGCCGGCTGTGAATGCAGCTTCTGAACGGCACTTTGGCATTGCAGCATTTTCATGAACTAGAACTGGCTGCGCTTTTTCTCCGCCGGTTTGGGCTGGCCCCGGAAGAAGATGGTGACGTTGACGATGAACTTCTTGTCGTCGATGTCGAGCTTCGGTTCGATTAAGCCGACACCATCGAGGAGGCCTTCGTCCTGGATGCGTTGGATGACGCGGTTCGGGTAGCCGTCGCGGTAGGGGTCTCCTTCCTTGAGGCCCCAGAGCTTGCGGACGTAGGGCTCAGTGACGATATCGAGCCCGGCGAAGGCGAACTTGCCCATGCGGTACTGCGGGCCCGGGGTGACGTGAACGAAGACGGTGACCATTTTGGCTTTGTCGTCGTAGGTCCGTTTCACCTCGGTCGCGGCCTTCATAAAGCCCTGGCCGCGCATGTACTGGCGGATTTTGGAGACGCCTTCATTGATGGCGGCGAAGTTGGCGACCTCTTCGAGCTTGAACTCCCCGGTCTTGGCGAGTTCCTGGCCGGCACCGACGATCTTGACGTTGGAGAGCTTGTAGGGTTCGCCTTCCTCGACGTGGACGATGACGGCGAGACCGTCGACATCCTCGGCGCGTTTGACGTCGATCTTGGAAAACGCGGCGCGGACGAGGCCGCGAATTTCGTAGAGCGGCTTGACCTGATTGAGGAGTTGCTCGCGGAAGTTTTCTTCGATGTAGGGGGTGCCGACGGCGATGGAGGCCATCTTGATTTGGAGGTCGGCGACGGGGACGGCGCTGTTGCCTTCGAAGGCGACTTGGGCGATGACGGCGCGGGGGCGGTTGGGCCGGAACACGATGTAGGGATCGCCGGGGCGGTCGCCGTAGACGCGGGCGACGATGGGCGTTTTCAGATGGTCGGTGAGCGTTTTCGCGTAGAGCTTGAGGACGTTTTCGGTGGCGGGGAGCTTGTCGGCGAAGAGCGGATCGAGGCGGAGGAGTTTTTCGAGTTCGGCGTCGGGGGCGGGCAGCTCTTCGAATTTCCAGGAGAAGACGGTTTCGATTTCGGCGACGTCATAGGTGACCGCGAAGCCGCGCATGCCGGGGCCCGGCTTGTAGGAATAGGCGACGCTGCCAAAGACGCCGCGATCGATGAGCCGTTGTTGGGCGGCGTCGAAGTCGGCTTTTTCGGCATTTTGCCCGACTTTCAGGCCGAGGGCGGCGATCACGTTGGCTTCGGGCAGGCGCTTGAGGCCGATGATGCGAATCGATTCGATTTCAAAAGTGGCTCCGAAGGCCAAGGACGTAAAGAAAAATAGAGTTGCTGCTAATGCCCGCATATTGTCTGGGTTTGGGACGGCTGTCCCAACTGCGATGTTACACTGAAAAAAATGGCTTATGATCTGGTAATCATCGGCAGCGGACCGGGTGGCTATTCCGCTGCGATACGAGCAGGACAATACGGTCTGAAGACCGTGATTATTGAGAAGGCGCCAAAGCTGGGCGGGACGTGTCTTCACGTCGGTTGCATACCGACGAAAGCGCTGCTGCATAGCGCTGAGGTGTGGGATTATTTCACCCATCCGGAAGACCAGGGCGTGAGCTGCGACAATCCCCGCTTGAACTACCCGGCGGTTTTGCTGCGCAAGAATACGATCATCAACAAGCACGCCAAGGGCGTGGAGATGTTGATGAAGAAGAATAAAGTGGAAGTGGTTTGGGGTTTTGGCAAGATTGTGGCCCCCGGCCAGGTGGACGTGCAGACGAGCGAAGGGACGCGGCGGATTGAAGCCAAGAACATCATGATTGCGACCGGTTCGGAAGCGCGGATGATCCCGGGCATGGAGCCGGACGCCGACCGCATCCTGACGAACGTCGAAATTCTGAACCTGACGGCGGTGCCGAAGTCGCTGGCGATTATCGGGGCTGGCGCAGTGGGCGTAGAGTTCGCTTCGATCTTCAAACGCTTCGGGACGGACGTGACGGTGCTGGAAATGCTGCCGCGCGTGGTGCCGGTCGAAGACGAGGACGTTTCTAAAGAGCTCGAAAAATACTTCCGCAAGTTGGGCATTCGGGTTGAGACCGGGGCGAAGGCGTCGAACATTCAAAGAACCCCCGAGGGCGTGGCGTTGGACGTGACGCTGGCGAACGGGAAGACCGAGACACTGAACGTGGAGAAGTTGCTGATCGCCGTGGGTCGGCGACCGAACACGGAATCGATCGGGCTCGAGAACACGAAAGTGGAGATCGACCGTGGCTTCCTGAAGGTTGGTCCGGATCAACAGACGGCGGAGCCGGGCATTTTCGCGATTGGCGACGTGGTGGCGGGAACGCCGCAGTTGGCGCACGTGGCGACCGCGGAAGGGATGATCGCGGTGGCAAAAATCGCCGGTAAGCCGTTCACGCCGATCAAGCGGAATCGGATTCCAGGGGCGACCTATACGGAGCCGGGCATCGGCTCGGTGGGCCTGACCGAAGCGCAGGCGAAGGCGCAGGGCTACGACGTGAAGGTCGGCAAGTTCCCGTTCCTCGGGAATTCGAAGGCGACGATTCTCGGCCATCACGAAGGTTTTGTGAAAGTGGTCTGCGACGCCAAGTACGGTGAGATTCTCGGCGTCCACATCATCGGCCCGCACGGCTATGAGCTGATTGCGGAGGCGGTAACCGCCATGGAAGCAGAGGCGACCGTCGAGACGATGATCAACACGATCCACGCGCATCCGACGCTTTACGAGGCGTTGGGCGAAGCGTTCAACGCTGTCTACGGGCAGGCGATCAATTTTTAAGTCATGATCGCTCCAGCTGCTTCTCGCACTTGCGAAGTTCGCGACCTCGGCGCCCTGCGCTGGGGCTCGGCTTATGCGATGCAGGAGCAGTTGGTGGGCCAGCGGCAGCGCGCCGAGATCGGCGATCAACTGCTTTTGGTGGAGCACCCGCACGTCGTTACGATGGGCCGTAATGGGCATTTGACGAACGTGCTGGCGTCGCCCGAGGTGTTGGCCGCGACCGGCATTGATTATCACGAGACGAACCGGGGCGGCGATGTGACTTATCACGGCCCCGGCCAATTGGTGGGCTATCCGATTGTCCACTTGAACGAATGGAAACGCGACGTGCATGCCTATGTACGGGCGCTGGAAGAGGTCGTCATCCGGACGCTGGCCGATTTCGGGCTGGTGGGAGAGCGGGTGACGGGGGCGACCGGCGTTTGGGTCGGCGAGGCGAAGGTTTGCGCGATTGGCGTGCACCTGAGCCGCTGGGTCACCTCGCATGGCTTCGCCTTGAATGTAACGACCGACCTCCAATATTTTCAGTACATCGTGCCGTGCGGGCTCACTAAACCAGTCACATCGCTGCGCCAACTTGGCGTGGCGGTGACACTGGACGAGGTGAAGCCGGTGTTGAGCCGAAGATTTTTTGAAGTTTACGATTACCAGTAGGAGACCACCCGAATGATCGATGTAGTCATGCCCCAGATGGGCGAAAGCATTGTCGAAGGCACGCTGACCCGCTGGCTGAAGAAGCCGGGCGACCGCGTGGAGCGCGACGAGCCGTTGTTCGAAATTTCCACAGACAAAGTGGATACCGAGATCCCTTCCCCCGCCGCCGGCACGCTGACGGAAACCTTGTTCGAAGCTGGGGCGGTGATCGGTATTAATACGGTCGTGGCCCGGATCAGTGATGGCGCGGCTCCTGCTGCACCGGCACCGGTCGCGGCTGCGGCGCCCGCGCCGCCTCCTCCCGCTCCGCCTCCGGTGGCTGCTCCGGCTCCGGTGGCCGCGCCTGCTCCGCCTCCGGTGGCTGCTCCGGTTGTTGAGGCCCCGGCCGAAGCCGATTTCGGTCTTCTTTCTCCGCTGGTCCGCAAAATGGCCCGCGAGAACAACATCGACCTGGCTAACGTGAAAGGCACCGGCGCTGGCGGTCGGATTACGAAGGAAGACATCGAAGCGCATTTGGCTCCGAAGGCTGCTCCGGCGCCGGTTGCGGCTCCCGTGGCCGCTCCCGTGGCTGCGGCTGCACCGCCTCCTCCGGCGCGAGCCGAAGCGGCGAAGTACCGGGTCGAACCGATGTCGACGATGCGGCTGAAAATCGCCGAGCACATGATCATGAGCCAGGCCACTTCGGCCAGTGTGACGACCGTACACCGTGTCGACATTACGAACATCGCTAAGCTGCGGGATCGTCAGAAAGACGCTTTCAAGGCGCAGTATGGCTATGGCCTTACGTTCCTGCCGTTCATCGCGGCGGCAACCGCGAAGGCGCTGCGCGAATATCCGATCTTCAACGCTTCGATTGACGGCAAGAACATCGTTTATCATGGCGACTGCAACATCGGCATCGCGGTGGCGCTTGATGGTGGTTTGATCGTGCCCGTGATTCAGCATGCGGACGAAAAGAACGTGGTTGGCTTGCAGCGGGACATTGTGGACCTAGCTGCGCGAGCGCGGTCGAAGAATCTGAAGCCGGCCGATATCCAAGGCGGGACCTTCAGCATTACGAACTTCGGCAGCTTCGGCAGCGTGTTTGCGACTCCGGTGATCAACCAGCCGAACGTGGCTGTATTGGGCGTCGGTACGGTGGAAAAGCAGCCGGTCGTGATCAACGACGCGATTGCGATCCGTTCGATGTGCTTCCTGGCGTTGACGTTTGACCATCGTTTGATCGACGGTGCGTTGGCCGATCAGTTTACGGGCCGCGTGAAGCAGCTGCTCGAGAACTGGTCTGACTCCGTGATGTAATCGAAAGATGAAACTCCGTTGGGCAGCGCTGGTCTTTAGTTCGATCGCCAGCGCTGCTCCGGCGGAATTGATTCTTCAAATTGAACAGGCGGCGTTGCTGGAAACGCCCTTGATGCGGGCCGACACTCTGTTTTCGGCCGCTGAGCTGGTGACCGACAAAGAGACCCGGCTGCGACTGGTGCAGCGGGGTCTGAGTGCGATGTCGGGCGCCCGGAATGAAGAGGCGCGGGGCTTCTACATGGCGGCGGCGACGGCGTTGCTGGCCGAGGTGGATCCGGACCAAGCGCTGCGGCTGGCGCAGGAGGCACCGGTGCGGCAGGCGGCGGCATGGCGGGCCGACTATCGCGGACGGGCGTTCACGTTTCTGGCCGAGCGACGGCCGGAGATCGTGGAAGAGGCGTTGCGGGCGGGTGCGTTTCACGTGCCGGCGGCGGCGGATCGGCCGGAGCTGTTTCCGCTGCTTTTTGCCAACTTTCCGAAGGGCCGGGCGCGATTGGACGATGTGGAATTGCTTCTGCGGGCGGCCGAGCGGGTGGCGCCTTCGCTGGCGGTGGAGGCGGTGACGGCGGCCTTCGAAGCGCGCGGAACGCCGGAGGATTACGAGACGGCCTGGATCGGCGATGTCGAACTGGAAGGCGGCATGCGGCGGGCGATCCTGATTCGCATTGCGCAGCATGTGCGGACGTTTTTGCCGGACCAGTGGTCGCGGTGGGCCGACCGGTTTGGCGACTTGGCGGAGATGCCGAGCGAGCGTCCGAAAATCCAAATCGCCCGGACGGAGCCGGGCGATTTGGAAGAACGTCTTTTGGCCAGGGGGCCGGTGGGCGAGTATCTTGATGCTGTGATGCGGCGGTCGTGCGTGGCGACCGATTTCGGGCAGCATCGGGAGTGCGCGGCGGCTGCGGCGCGGGTGGCGGAGGTCTATCGGCTGCAGGGCATTCGCCCCGACGAGATTGGCCTCCGCAACGCGAGCTTGCGGGCTAGATGGTTAGTGGAAGAGCTACGGAACAGCCGTTAGATCTTGTTGGTGGCGGGTTTGGCGCGATCGGACTTCATCATCTTTTCGACTTCGGCCTGGGGCACCGACATCGTCATCCGCACGTTTTTCGCATTGGTCGTGAGCTTCATCGAATCGAGGGCCGAGGCGAGGCCGGCGACTTCCGATTTGTCACGGTTCATCTGCACCATGCCGCTGAGGAAGCGGGCGACGTCGGCCATGGCGGTGGCGTCTTTCTCACTGCGGACGGCGGCTTCGAGAGTGACGTTCAGCATGGTGGCGGCGAACTTGACGCCCATGGCGGCTTGTTCGACGCTGCCGAACATGTCGCCCTTCCTCATGCCGCCAATCTGCTCCGGGGTGCCGCCGGGCATCTTGCCGGCGAATTGAGAAACGGGGACGGAGGTGACCATCCAGATGTCGTTGTCGCGGCTCATGTCCTGGATCTTGGCAAAGAGTGCGGCAGGCAGCGTCGCACCACCACCTCGGCGAGCAATGGCGGCCTTCACGGCGCTGGCGTCGCCGGCCGCGGCTAACCCGCCGTCGAAGAACGCGATGCCATTGCTGTCGCCCTTTTTCGAAAACAGGTCAACACCTTGGACCGACTGCACGGCGGTAAGGCCGTTCTGAGCCAGGAACGTTTTGATGCGAGCCGCATCGAAGTTGCCGCGGACGAGCATCAGCGCGTTCTTTCCGGACGTGTTCGTATCGACCGAGGCCATCACGACTTCCGAGAGGTCGCGACGCGGATCGAAACCGGTGAGGGAGGTAAACTTGCCGAGTTCGTCGTCGTGCAGATTCATGTTCTGCATAAAGAGTTGGCCGAGGCTGGACGCCTTGGCGCGCGTTACATCTACGCCGGCGACAACTTTCGCATCGGGCATGACCAAGTTGAGCAGCCCGTTGTCGGCGCCAAAACTGGCCGCTGCCAACAACAATCCAGAGAGAAATACATTGCGATAATTCATGAGTTCCATAGCTCCTACTACTGACCTAACGACCGTTGGACGGAAATCGTTCCCGGTTTGTTTCGAATTAACGCTTGCCGATGGCATAAAGCGCTTCCCCGGTCCGGATGAAGACTTGGCCATCGACGGCCACCGGGCTGGCCAGGGTGTAGCCCTCCAGGCGATTGACGCTGAGTATGGCAAACTGCGGACCGGCCTGGACGACGGTGGTGATGCCCTCCTCGTTCGTGCAATAGAGCTTGCCGTCGGCCAGAAGAGGCGATGAGCTATAGGTGCCGAGTTCGATGCGTTGCCCTTCGTAGATCACCTTGCCCGTCGCGATTTCGAGGCAGATCATGATTCCCTTGTCATTGAGAACATAGATGTATTTGCCGTCGCTGGCCGGGGTGGGGACGTCGGGGCCGAGGTTGTTGGACCAGAGCAGATCGGGGCTTCCGGCTTTGAACGCGTGATAGGGCCGGCCGCGGCTGGCGCCCCAGATGACGATGTCGCCGGCGACGACGGCGGAAGCGATGGTGCGGTTGGCGGGGTTGGCGCCGGGGTTGAATCCGCCGGTGCGCCAGAGTTCGACGCCCGTGGCCGGGTCGTGCCCGGTGACGACGTCGCCGCCGGCGATGATCAACTGTTGTTTGCCGTTGACGAGGGCGAGTTGCGGCGTGGAGTAGCTATCCTTGGATTCCTTCTGCGCGGGGGCTGGGCGTTCGTGGCGCCACAACGTCTTGCCGGTGCGCTTGTCGAGGGCCAGGATGTAGGACGGCTTGTCGGTGGTGAAGCCGTGGATGACGTTCATGTAGAGACGGTCGCCATCGAGCAGGGGAGAAGAGGCGTAGCCGTGGTTGATGCCGATTTCGCCATAGTCGGCGATGAGGTCGCGTTTCCAAACCGGCTTGCCTTCGACGGTGTAGCAGCCTAGTCGGGCGTGGCCGGTGGTGGTCCAAACGTGGCGGCCATCGGTGATCGGAGAGGGCGAAGAGGAGTTCTGCTTGCGCCACAGGCGGTTGCCTTGGTCAATCGAGACGCGCCATTTTTCGGTGCCGTCTTTGCGGCGCAGGGCGAGAAGGAAAATCTTGTCGTTGGTCGGCTCGTCGGCCTTGCGCAGGCCGCGGGTTTCATAGGTTGCGCTGACGAAGCCGGCTTCGGCGGTGGTGACATAAATCGTGTCTCCCCAGACGACGGGCGTGGCGGCGCTCCAACTCGGCATCTTTGTTTTCCAAAGGATGCCTTCGGTCTCACTCCACTTCACGGGGAGGTTCCTGGCGGTGGGGGCGCTGCCCTGCGACGTGGGTCCTCGCCATTGGGGCCAGTTGGAATCAGCGGCACAGAGAGCGCCGGCTACGAGGAGAAGCAAGTAGACCATGCGATCAGTTTAATACCCACGGCGATGCTGCGGGTACACTATAAACGAATGCACTCGTTTCGCTTTTTCCTCTTATCGGTCGGACTGATTTCTCTCGCCTTCGGCCAACGCCCCATCACGGGCTCCGCCAAGATCCAGCTGTCGCTCGAACGCCTGCAAACGGTAGGGAACGTTCTCATGATTGCCGCGCATCCGGACGACGAAAATACGGCGCTTTTGGCCTACTTTGCGCGGGGACGCCAACTGCGGACGGCCTACCTTTCGCTGACGCGGGGTGAGGGCGGGCAGAACCTGATCGGGAGTGAACAGGGCGAATTGATGGGGGTGATTCGGACGCAGGAGTTACTCGCGGCGCGGCGTGTGGACGGTGCCGAACAGTTTTTCTCTCGGGCGGTGGATTTCGGATTTACGAAAACGGCTGCCGAAACACTCACGAAGTGGGACCGGGAAAAGGTGCTGGGCGACGTGGTTTACGCCATCCGCTATTTTCAGCCTGACGTGATTTTGTTGCGTTTCTCCGGCACCCCGCGGGACGGCCACGGCCAGCATCAGGCGTCGTCGATTCTTGGTCGCGAAGCGTTTGCGGCCGCGGCGGATCCGGCTCGTTTCCCCGAGCAAAAGCTGAAGCCTTGGCGGACCAAGCGGCTGCTGTTGAACGTACCTTCGTTCACCCCGCAAATGCAGGCCGAAGCCGAGAAGATGCCGAACAAGATCGGCCTGAACCTGGGTGCGTATGATCCGATTACCGGCCTGTCCTTTGGCGAGGTCGCGGCGATTTCGCGCAGTCAGCATCGGAGCCAGGCGATGGGGGCGCGGGAGGATCGTGGCGCGCAACTGAACTACTTCGTTAACGTCGCGGGCGACCCGGCGGCGAACGATTTGCTCGACGGCATCGATACGACTTGGGCCCGGGTGCCGGGCAGCGCCGAAACCGCCAAGCTGCTGGCCGAGGCGAAGGCCGGCTTCGATCCGCGCCATCCGGAGAAGACCGTGGCGAGCCTGCTGGCTGCCCGGCAGGCGATGGCGAAGCTGAGCCATCCGGCGATTGCCGATAAGCTCCACACGCTCGACGAGACCATCGCCGACTGCCTCGGCCTGTTTATCGATGCCAGCGCTGACAAGTTCTACGCCGTGCCGGGAGAGCCCCTCAACGTGCGGTTGCTGGCGGTGAACCGGTCGTCGGTGCCCGTGCAATGGAACTCGGTCACGATACTGGAGCCCATGGCGGTGAACAAGCCGCTGGCCCAGGGCGTGAATGAAGTGGTGCCGGCCACGGTGGCCGTGGCGTCGTCGCAGCCGTTCACCCGGCAGTATTGGCTGGCCAAGCCGAAGCTGGAAGCGATGTATGTGATTGATGACCCAGCCGTGCTGCGGAATGCCGAAGAGCCGGCGGCCTTGCAGGCGCGTTTTCAATTGACCGTGGCAGGGCAGGCCATCGAGTTCACTCGCCCGGTGCTCCACCGGTATACGGATCGGATCTACGGCGAATTGACGCGGCCGCTGGTCTTCACGCCGCCCGCGACGGTTTCGCTGAGTGAGAAGTCGTTTTTGTTCGCCGATGCGAAGGCTCGGCAGGTCGCCGTGCAGGTGACCGCGATGCGGGCCAAGGTGAGCGGTGCGGCCCGGTTGCGCGCTCCGGCGGGTTGGACGGTTACGCCCGCGCAGCAGCCGTTCACGCTGGTTGACGCCGCGGAACAGACGACGTTGAATTTCACGGTAACGCCGCCGCAGGGCGAATCCCGCGCCGAGTTGAACGCATCTGTTGAAATCGGCGGACAGGAGTTTGCCCTCTCGATGCTCTCGATCGAATATCCCCACATCCCGCCCCAAGCCGTCTTCAGCGCGGCGTCGGCAAAGGCCGTCCGCATGGACGTGAAGACGCTATCGCGGAACATCGGTTACGTGATGGGTGCCGGGGATGAGGTGCCGCAGGCGCTGCGCCAACTGGGCTGCCAGGTGACGCTGCTTTCACCCACCGATTTGGCGTCGGGCAAGTTGGGTCAGTTCGACGCGATTGTCACCGGGGTGCGGGCGTTTAACACGCGGCCCGATTTACGGGCGAATATTCAGCGGGTATACGATTTTGCGGCGGCCGGAGGAACCGTCGTTGTCCAATACAATGTCGTCGAAGGCGGCTTTTGGGGCGGGAATCCGAAGATTCTTGAGAAGGCCGGGCCCTATCCGTTTACGACTTCGAACGAACGCGTGACGGTGGAAGAGGCTCCGGTCGAGTTCCTGTCGACGCATCCGTTGATGCAGAAACCGAACCAGATTACGAACAAGGATTTCGACGGCTGGGTGCAGGAGCGCGGCTTGTATTTTGCGACCAACGTCGACCCGCGCTACACGAGTCTGTTCACGATGCATGACCCTGGTGAAAAGCCGATGACCGGCGGTACGCTGTACACGCCTATCGGCAAAGGGGCTTACGTCTTTACCCCGCTCAGCTGGTTCCGCCAGCTACCCAATGGGGTTCCCGGCGCGTTCCGGATCTTCGCCAACCTCCTTTCCGCCGGCAAACCATGATCGAAGAACCGCCCCCGTTCTTGAAAACCTGGTCGCGCGTCTACACCGCCGTACTGGTGTATCTGGTCGTGCTGATCGGACTGTTTGCCTGGTTTGGAAGGGCGTGGTCATGAGGCCATTCGATTGGGTCGTGCTGTTTCTTACCCTGGGCGGGATTATCTCCTACGGCCTTTGGCGGGCCCGCGGCAAGCAGACGACCGATTCCTATCTACGCGCTGGTCGGACGATGCCGTGGTACGCCATGGCGCTGTCGATCATGGCGACCCAGGCTTCGGCCATTACGTTCATCTCAACGACGGGGCAAGCCTATGTCGACGGGATGCGTTTTATTCAGTTTTATCTCGGCCTGCCGATTGCGATGGTGATTTTGAGCATGACCGCCGTGCCGATCTTTCATCGAGCGAACGTCTATACGGCCTACGAGTATTTGGAGCAGCGGTTCGATAGCAAGGTTCGGCTGCTCGTCAGCATTCTCTTCCTGATCCAGCGGGGCCTGGCCGTGGGGCTGGCCTTGGCGGCACCGGCGATTGTGCTGACGGTGATTCTAGGCTGGTCGGCGGAAGCGACGACGCTGTTCATGGGGGTCACCGTGATCGCCTATACCGTCGCCGGCGGCGTCAAAGCGATTACGTGGACCGACTTCCAGCAGATGCTGATCATGATGTTTGGGCTGGGGATGGCGCTGATTACGGCGATTTGGATGCTGCCGGCGCATATCGGCTTCACCGGCGCGCTGGCCGTCGCCGGCGGGGCAGGGAAGTTGAATCCTATCGTCACGGCCTTTTCGTGGAACGATCGTTACAACATCTGGAGTGGCATCTTCGGCGGGATGTTCCTGGCCCTGTCGTATTTCGGTTGCGACCAAAGCCAGGTGCAGCGGTATCTGACGGGCAGTTCGATCGCGCAGAGTCGGCTGAGTCTATTGTTTAACGCGGTGGCGAAATTGCCGATGCAGTTCACGATTCTGCTGACCGGCTGTATTGTCTTTGCCTTTTTCACCTTTGAACAGCCGCCGCTTTTGTTTCAGAAAAACGCGCAGGCCAGGATCGAGCAATCCGCGGAATACCCGAGCCTGAAGGGCCGCTACGACGCGGCGTTTCTCAAGCGGCGCGCCGCGGCCGAGAACATCGCCAATGACCGCGAGGCTTATCAAACCGCGCATCAGGAGTTTGAAGTTGTGCGCAAGGAAGGCTCGAAATTGGCCGAGCGTCTGTTGGGCGAGAAAGGCTTCAACGATACCAATTACATCTTCCTGAATTTCGTGACGACGTACCTGCCGGTGGGTTTAGTGGGCCTCGTGATCGCGGCGATTCTGGGGGCGGCGATGTCGGTGATTTCGGGCGAGATCAATTCGCTGGCGACGGTCTCGG
>JAPKZA010000360.1 GCA_026394015.1 Acidobacteriota bacterium | reverse complement strand
GACGGTTTTGGAGCCGAGGCGGTAGGCGAGACCGAGGCGGGGCATGAAGTTGTTCTTGTCGGTGACGATGGGCCGGGTGGGGAGGGCGGGTTCGGAGGTGCTGACGAGGCCGATGCCGGGCTGGTAATAGTAGTTCTGGCCGGCAAGGAGTTGGCGGTTCAGGCCGAGGTCAAAGTTGGCGAGCCGACCTCGCCAGTTTTGAAAGACTTCATAGCGCAAGCCGAGGTTCAAAGTGAGACGGTCGGTGAGTTTCCAATCGTCCTGGAAAAAGGCCTGGTAGCGGGTTCCGATGGCGTATTTGGCGACGCCGCCGAAGTTGCCGATGGAGCCGAGGCCGGCTTGGGCGGAGAGAGGATTGCCGAGGAGGAAGTCGCCGAAGGAGTCGCCGGAGAAGTTGTTGGCGAAGTTAAAGATTCCATTTTGATTGGATCCTTGGTCATAGCCGACCATGAGGCGGTTGACGTCGCCGCCGACCTTCAGGCTGTGTTTGCCGCGGATGTAGGTGAGGGTTTCGGCGAGGCGGTAATAGAGGTTGTTTTGCACGATGCGGAGGCCATAACCGACGAAGCCGGGGGAGCCGTTCGGGTTTCCGGGGGCGTATTCGGTGAGGGTGATGGAGGGTTCGGTGTAATCTCCGGGGACGCCGCCGAGGTTTTTAATGCCGAGTTCGGCGGCGTAATTTTTGGAGAAGCGGTCGCCGTCGCTAGTGCGGGCGAGGTAGGCTTTGGTGAAGCCGAGTCGGGTTTCGGAGATGGTGTTGGCGCCGAAGGTATGGGTGTAGCCGATGGCCATATTTTGGGTTCGGTCGGGACGGATCAAGCCTTTGCCGACGCGGTAGGCGGCGTCGCCGAGGGCGTTGTCGGCGAAGCTATAGCGACCGAAGAGGGAGCCGCGAGGCGAGACGAGATAGTCGACGCGGCCGGTGACCTGATCGCGGCGTTCAATGTTACTGGGGGTAGTAATGAAGTTGACGCCGGGGCGACCGCTGAAGTTAGCGGTGGGGAAGAAGGGGACTAGTAAGTTTGTCAGGCGGTCGAAGCGCGCGGAGGGGATGACGTTACCGGGGAAGGGGGTGCCGGAATTGGCGGGATCGCGAATGACTTTATTGGTAGCGGAGAAGTCACCGCGTTTCATAGCGTCAGTGGGGATGAGGCCTTGGAGGATGGTGCCAGTGCTGCGGCGACGGCCTTCGTAGTTGCCAAAGAGGAAGAGTTTGTCTTTAATGATTTTGCCGCCAGCGTTGGCGCCGAATTGGTTGTACGTGAAGCGGGGTGCGCCGGCGGGGGGACGGAAGAACTGGCCGGCCTGGAAGGCGCGGTTGCGGACGTAATCGTAGAGGACGCCGTGGAAGGTGTTGGTGCCGCGTTTGCTGACCATGTCGATACCGGCGGCGCCGTAGCCGTAGGAGGCGTCCATGAAGTTGGTCTGGACTTTGAATTCCTGGATGGCGTCGAGGGAGAGGGCGATGGAGGGGTTGTTGACGTTGGCGATGGAGAAATCAACGCCGTCAAGGGTGGCATTGGTGGAGGTATTCCGGACGCCGCCGATTTCGATGGAGCGTTGGTCCATGACGCTGGAGCCGCTGGCGACGCGGACGCTGCCGGGGGTGAGGGCGGCGAGGTCGAAGAAATTTCGGGAGTTGAGGGGGAGTTCGATCATGGTGCGGGCGTCGATGACGGTGCCCATGACGGCGGTGTTGGTTTGGAGTAGGGGGGCGGTAGCTTCGACTTGCACTTTTTCGGTGATGCCGCCGAGTTGCATGACGATGTCGACGCGGAGTTGGGAGTTGACGCGGAGTTCGAGATTGGGGGCGAGGGAGGTTTTGAAGGAGGCGCCGGAGGCGGAGACGGAGTAGAAGCCGCTGGGCATGGCGTTGAACTGATAGTTGCCGGCGGCGTCCGAGAGGAGTTCGCGGGCTTCGTTGGTGGCGAGGTGGGTGGCGGTGACTTTCATGCCGGGGACGACGGCACCGGAGGCGTCGGTGACGGTGCCGAGAATGACTCCGCGGCCGTACTGAGCGGAGAGAGCGGCGGCGAAGAGAGCGGCCAATCCGAGGGACAGGGTGGTTTTTGACATTGAGGCTCCTTAACTTGCACGGGGAGCATATGTCACGGCGGGGTGGGCGTCAAGGGGGGGCGGATGTGTTGTCAAGGCAAAGTAGAAATGTCCGCTTTTGCCGAGTCAAGTGAAGAGTGGTTGTGCGGGTGGGCTGGCGAGTGAAACGGAGAGGGGTAAGCTGAGCGACAATTGATCTGCATGTGTAACTCAATATTTCTCGAAGCATTGCAACGGGCGGGGAGCGGCGACGCGGCGGCGGTGGATGAGGTTATGGAGTTGGCCTACCCGGAACTAAAGCGGCAGGCGCGACATGCTCTGGCGATGGAGCGCCACGACCACACACTACAGCCAACGGCGCTGGTCCACGAAGTTTGGTTGAAGCTAAATGGGGAACAGGGGATGTATGAATCGCGGGCGCGGTTTTTTGGACTGGCGTCGCGGGCGATTCGGCAGATTCTGGTGGACCATGCGAGGAAGCGGCTGACCGCGAAGCGAATCGGCTGGTCGACTCACGTTGTTCTGGACGAAGAGGTCCTGCTGAGCGGAGGAATACCGCTGCCGCTAATGCTGGCGTTGGATCAAGCGATCGACAAACTAGCAGATATGGATCAGCGGAAAGCGCGGGTGGTAGAGATGAGATTCTTCGCGGGAATGGAAGACGGAGAGATTGCGCATGTGCTGGCGGTGTCGGAACGGACGGTAAAGCGCGACTGGATTTTCGCGCGAGCGTTCCTGTTCGGAGTGGTGCACGGGGAAGGGGCTTAACGGGTGGCGAGGAGAGCGACGCGGCGGCGGGCGAGACGAATGATTCCGGGCCAATTGTGAGCGACCTCCCGCCAAATGAGCGAGGGTTTGTCGGCAAGGCGGCGCCAGAGAGGCAGGGCCTGGAGGGGGAGGCCGGCGTAATCCGCGGTGAGTGCGAGGAGTTCGTTGCCGATGTTGGTGTAGTGGAGGCCGACGCGGTGGGCGGCGCGCATACAGCGGAGAGCGCTGGTCGCGTCTCGGCGGGCGAGGGCGGGCGTGGCCATGGCGAGTTGTCGCGCGGGCTCGTCCGGCGGGGGGACCGATTTGAAGTGATCGTCTAGTTCGGTCAACATGCCGGCGAGACCGGCAAGGGTGAGTGAGATGGGATGGGCACCGTGAGAAAGGGCGAGGGAAAGATATTCACGGAGGGCGGGAATCCGACGGAGGTCGATTTTCTGAGCATCAAACGCCGCATCGGCGGCGAGTATGGCGAGGGCGGTGAGCCACTGGGCTTCCCAGTTTCGATTGGAGACGCTGGCCTGCTCCGAGCGACCCTGTTCGGCGAGGGCGAGGGCGGCCGGGACATTGCCTGTTTCTGCGGTGGCGTCCATTTGTAGAAAGCGGGCGTGGTAGTTCCAGGGAGTGGCGGCGGTGCGAACGGCGAGCGCGAACTGGGCGACGGCTTGGGGGACATCCGTTTGGAGATAGGCGAGACGGCCGCGGAGGAGGAGGGCCTGGACGGGATGCCCTAATCTTTCGAGGGCGGCGATGTGGACGGGCACTTGGTCAAAGTGACCAAGGTGCATTTTTTCGTTGCCGAGTTCGGAGTGAATCCCGAAGTACTCTTCGCGGGCGAGGGCTTGGGTGTAGAGCCGAACGGCGGCCTCGGTTTCGAAACGGTCGGCTCGGAGTCCGGCTTCGCGGTAGACGGGATAGAAGTCATTCGGGAAGTGGACGGCCCAGGCTCGGTAGGCTTGCAATTGATCTTCCTCCGAAGCGCTGGCGGCTTCGATGCGATAGCGCTCGCGGGTGGAAAGCCCCTTGCGGCGGGCCATGGCAAGGGCATTCCGCAGTACCTTGGCACTTTCGGCTTGACGATAGCTATTGGAGAGCAGGTCGGCATAGAGGATGCGGCAGGAAACGAATTCCGGATCGAGGGTTAAGGCTTCTTTGAAGAGCGGCTCGGCATCGAGATAGTTGCCCTGGGCTTTGAGATCGTTGGCCCGTTGGTAGAGGAGAAGGGCATCCCAGTTGGCAGTGGTGGCGTGGGCGACAGGTAGGCTGCGTTGGGCGATTTCGGCGGCGGGCTCGCCGGCGGTTTTGCGAATCCAATTGGCGGCGGTGCGGATGGAGTCGAGGAGAGTGGCGCGGTTAGCGGCGGGAAAGGACTCGTGCCAGCGGTGCATGTCGGTTCCAGGCCGCTGGCTGAGGAGTTCGACGTCGAGAGTTAACAGGAGGCTGGCGTCGGGTTTGACGTCGAGGCGGGAATCGACGACGAGGGTGGCTCCCATGCGGCGGGCGACGGCGCGGGCGAGTTCGGGGGTGAGGGGTTGGCCCTTTCGTTCGAGGTAGGCGAGGCCGGTGTTTAAATCGGCGACGGTGAGCACATTGAGTTTAGCGGACTGGAGAATTTGGTTAATGAGCAGATAACGGGTCCCATTGAGGCGCTCGTCATGGGTCGAGTTCACGACGGGGGTGACGAGGACTTTGACGAGGCCGCGGGGGAGTTCGAGGGGGGGAGCGGGGCGGGTGCGACGCCAGGATTCTTCCGCGGCAGCGGCCAGGGCGAGAGAGGCGGCGGAAGTGAGGATCCAGCGGCGGGTGTTCCGACGAACGAAGATACGCCGTCCTTCGAGGATATCGCGGGCCGCGGCGATGGTGGGGCGGCGGCGTGGGTCAGGGTGCAGGGAGGCTTCCAGATATGCGGCCCAGCGGCCACGGAAGAGGGGATGTAAAGACGGGGCTTCGACGAGACGGAGGAGAACGGTAGACGGGTTTGGTCCGGCAAAGAGGCGGACGCCGGAACGAAGTAGGTGGGCGATGAGGGCCAGGGAGTAGACGTCGGCAGGGAGCCAGGCGGGTTCGCCCCGAAGCTGTTCTGGGGCCATGTAGTCAATGGTGCCGAGGAGGGCGTCGGGCGCGGTGACGGCGGTGAGAGGGGTGTTGGTTTCGGCGCGGGCGAGGCCGAAGTCGAGCAGGACAGCACGACGGGAGGTCCCTGGCGGCAGGAGGAGAACGTTTTCGGGTTTTAGGTCGCGATGGGCGATTCCGAAAGCATGGGCGGCGGCGAGACCGGAGAGGAGATCGAGCAGGATGGGGAGAGCCTCGGCTTCCGGAAATGGGCCAACCGACGCGAGGTGGGTGGCCAGGGTCTCGCCGGGCAGGTACTCCATCGTAAAGGCGGGGAGATCGTTTTCGAGGGTAAGGAGTTCGAGGACGCGGCAGACGTTGGGGTGGGCGATATGACGAGCGAGGGTGAATTCTCGAAGGAAGCGGCGGCGGCCATCGGTGGAGAGGTCAAAGTTTTCGCGGAGAATTTTGAGGGCAACGGGAGGTTGCCCGGGCTCGACGGCGAGATAGACTTCGCCCATGCCGCCGCGGCCGAGGAGGTGTTGAATGGTGAAGCGCCCGCCCACGAGTTGGCCAGGGGAGAGAAGTTGGGCTGAAGCTGGCGGGGCTTGCCAGGCGGGGGTTGCAAGGAAGCTATCGGCTTGGTCGTGGTAGCGGAGCAGTTGCTCGAGTTGGGCGCTTACTTCGGCTGATTCGGTGAGTTGACCAAGGAAGCGAGCGCGCTCCACGTCCGAAAGGCTGGAGGCCTGAGAGAAGAGTAGTTCGACGCGAACCCAAATCTGCGCGTTCATGGAAGAAACAGTCAAAACATCTTATCACCGCTGGTCGAGTGGCGCTGCGTTTGTTTAGGACATATTTTGAATCGGTGTCATTTGGGTGTACGAAACCTGGGTTGAGCGGAGGTGAGCTCATTTCGCGACCTGCTTTTAATCCATCCGGCTGCCCGGGAATTGTGCGGGAAGTTACTCGGTAGGCCGGATCGAGGCGCCCGGGGCTTGAGGTTCAGGAGGAGGCATTTGGGTTGCGAGCGGAATTGGAGCAGTTGGACGTGGCCTTGCTCGTGACCTTCGTGCCGGAGTCCAATGAGAGAGCGGCAGGGCAGAGAGCGGCAAGGCCGGGGGATAGGGGCCGGTAACTATGAGTCCGGCGAAGGTTTGTTGCACCGTTGTGACGTCAAGGGCCATCGGGGTGACGGCGACAGTTACCCGAGGGACTCCAGGGTGGCGGAGGTTTCTTCCCATTCGGCCATGTGATTTTCGAGGTCTTTGCGGCGCTGGTCCAGTTTGATTCCCGTTCGCTGGGCTTCTTCGGGGTTGAGGTAGGGAGCCGCTTCCAGGGCGGCGATATCGGTTTCGGCGGAGGCGATCTCTCGCTCCAACTGCTTGCAACGGTCCTGGAGGTGCTTCAACTTCATGGGGTTGACGCGCTTTTTGGCTTCGACCGGAGCGGGGGGAGCGGCGGCGGCTGTGGTGGCTAGCTGCGCGGTCATCTTCGCTTCCAAAACTTCGTCCTGACCTGACTTCTTCCACAAATACTCTTCGTAAGTGCCAGGGAATACTTCGATGGTCCCATTACCAACTTCGAAGACCTTCGTGGCTAAGTTGTCGATGAAATAACGGTCGTGGGAGACAAGGACAACCGTGCCGGTGAAGTTCGAAAGCGAGTTGAGGAGAACGTCCTTGGCGCGCATGTCCAAGTGATTGGTCGGCTCGTCGAGGAGCATGAAATTTGACGGCCGGAGCAGCATTTTCGCCAGGGCGTAACGATTGCGTTCGCCGCCGGAAAGCACCCCGATGCGTTTGAAAACGTCATCCTCACTGAAGAGAAAACAGCCGAGGAGGCTGCGGAGTTCGGTTTGGGTTTTGCCGCCACCGATGCTGGTTAGGTCATCGAGAATCGTGGCGTTGACGTCTAACTCTTTATATTGATCCTGGGCAAAGTAATCGACATCCACGTTGTGGCCGAGATCATAAGTGCCGCGGGTTAAGGGTTCGGAGCCGGAGAGGAGCTTGATCAGGGTCGACTTACCGGCTCCGTTGTGGCCGACGAGGACGATGCGGTCTCCGCGTTCGATGGTGAAGGTGACGTCGGAGAAGACGGTCTTCTGGCCGTAGACTTTGGCGATTCCTTTGCATTCGGCGACGACGCGGCCGCTGGATTTGGGCTGGGGGAAGGAGAAATTGATCGTCTTTTCGTCGGGCGGGATTTCGATGCGCTCGATTTTGTCGAGTTCCTTGATGCGGCTTTGCACTTGCTTAGCCTTCGTGGCTTGGGCGCGGAACCGATTGATGAACGCTTCGAGGGCTTCGATACGGTCCTTCTGGTTGCGGTAGGCGGCTTCGATCTGGAGGCGGCGCTCGTTTTTTTGTTCGAGATACTTTTCGTAGTTGCCGCTGTAGAAGTGCATTCCCTTGTTCCAGATCTCGACGATCTTCTTGACGGTGACGTCGAGGAAGTATCGATCATGCGAGATCATGACGAAGGCGTAGGGGTAAGTCTGGAGATAGTGTTCGAGCCAGTCGCGGGCTTCGATGTCGAGATGGTTGGTGGGTTCGTCGAGCAGGAGGAGGCTGGGTTTGGCGAGGAGGAGCTTGCCGAGGGCGATGCGCATCTGCCAACCGCCGGAGAACTCTTCGGTGGGGCGGCGCCAATCGTCCTTATGAAAGCCGAGGCCGTCGAGAACCATGCCGACTTGGGATTCGACGGTGTAGCCATCGCGGGTGGTGAATTCGTTTTCGAGGCGGTGGAAGCGATCGGTGACGACCTGGTATTCGGGACTCAAGGGATCGAGATCGGACATGGAGCCGGTGAGGGCCTCCATTTCGCGTTCCATATCCTTGAGATCGTCGAAGACGCTCATGCATTCGGCGAAGACGGTGCGGCCGCTGAGGGCGAGGCCGTCCTGGGGAAGATAGCCGAGGGTCATGCCCTTGGTGAACTGGATGGACCCGTAGTCGAGGGTATCCATGCCGCCGAGAATTTTGAGGAGGGTGGATTTGCCGGTTCCGTTGCCGCCGACGAGGCCGGCGCGTTCCTGGGGCGTGATGAGCCAGGAGACGTTTTCAAAGAGCAGTTTGGGGCCGAAGCGCTTGCCGGCGAGGTTGAGCGTGATCATTAAGATAGAGATTTGAGAGGAAGAGGCGAAGGCGGAACCAAACGCAGGGGATTAGAGGCCCTTTCCTATTGTAGATCGTTGGGTGCGGGGGGCACGGGGAAGAATTGCGGGACATATTGTGGTAGTCTCACTGGAGATCCTATGGAAGCACTCGGCATGGTAGAGACGAAAGGCCTGATCGGCGCGATTGAAGCGGCCGATGCTATGGTCAAGACGGCGAACGTAACGTTGACCGGCAAAGAATACATTGGCGCGGGCTATGTAACGGTGACCGTACGCGGTGACGTGGGTGCGGTGAAAGCGGCCACGGATGCGGGCGCGGCGGCGGCGCGGCGCGTCGGTGAGCTGGTGGCGGTGCACGTGATCCCGAATCCGCACGAGGAAGTCGAAAAGATTCTCCCCGGCGCGATGAAGAAGTCCGAAAAGTAGGCCACGGCTAGGTACTGGCAGCGATGCTGCACGATCCGGACCTGATAACGATCCAAGAGGTCCGCACGAAGGTCGAAAAAGCCTGGGCGGCCTGGGAGAAGTATCGCCACTTCAGCCAGGAACAGGTGGACGCGATTGTCGAGCGGATGGCGGAAGCGGCGCGGGGCAACGCTCGAAAACTGGCCGAAATGGCGGCCGACGAGACAGGCTATGGGAACGCGGCGGATAAATTTGCCAAGAACCTGCTGGCGGCGGAGTTGCTGCCGCAGCGGTTGCGGGGCATGCGGACGATCGGCGTGCTGCGCGAGTTGGCCGAGGAACGGATTACGGAGATCGCGGCTCCTTTAGGTGTAGTCGCGGCAGTGTTGCCGACGACGAACCCGACTTCGACGGCCATTTATAAGACGCTGATTGCGCTGAAGGCGGGGAACGCCATTGTTATTAGTCCGCACCCGCGGGCGAAGGGCTGTAGCTGCGCGACGGTGGAGACGCTGTATCGAGCCGCGATTTCGGCAGGGGCGCCGGAGGGGTTGTTACAGTGCCTGACGCAACCGACGCTCGAGGCGACGAACGCGTTAATGCGGCATCCGAAGACGGCGGTGATTCTGGCGACCGGCGGCGGGGCGATGGTGAAGGCGGCTTATTCGAGCGGCAAACCGGCATACGGGGTGGGGCCGGGAAATGTGCCGGTGTTGCTGGATAGTTCGGCCGACGTGGATGCTGCGGTGGGCAAAATTCTTTCGGGCAAGTCGTTTGACTTTGGGACCTTGTGTTCGAGCGAGCAGACGCTGGTGGCGGAGCGAAGTCGGCGAGAGGCGGTGCTGCGGGCGCTGGGCGCACAGGGGGCGCACGTTTGTTCGGCGGAAGAGACGAAGGCATTGGAACGCGTTTTGTTTGCGAAAGGGACGGCGGTGAACCCGGAGTTGGTGGGGCATGCGGCGCCGGTGATTGCGCAGGCGGCGGGGTTTAGCGTGGCGGCGGGAACGCGCGTTTTGGCGTGTGAGATTGGCGGCATTGGGAAAGCGTATCCCCTGTCGGCGGAAAAGCTTTCGCCGGTGTTGGCGGTGCATTTTGTAGCGGATTGGGGGGCGGCGCTGGCGGCTTGTGAGGCGGTGCTGCGGTTCCACGGATTGGGACATACGTGCGGGATTTACACGCAGGACGAGGGGCGGGCGCGGGAGTACGGGATGCGGATGCCGGCGCATCGGATCCTGGTAAACTCACCGACGCCGCAGGGATCGGTAGGGATCACGACGAACTTGTTTCCGGCGATGACGTTGGGATGCGGGGCCGTCGCGGGGAATTCGACGGGCGACAACGTGACGCCGCTGCACCTGTTGAACATTAAGCGGGTGGCGTGGGCGGTCCGGGAGCCACACGAGGCCTTGCCTGCGCTGGGAAAGCCTGCGAAAGTAGGGGTTACAGCGATGGGCGAAACAGCGGTGGACAAAAATCGGGTGGTGGCGGCGGTGGAGCGGTACCTAGCGCAGCGCGGGGTGGCGGCCGCGCCTTCGCCGACGGCGGAGATTGTCGACCGATTTTTGGCGAAGCGCGAAGAGCCGGTGGCGGCGGCGGAGCCGAAGCAGGCTACCGTGGATTTTGTGTGCGAGAACGATGTGCGCGATGCGATCCGCAGTGGCAAGAAGATTTATATTTGTGCGAAGTGCATTGTGACGCCGGCGGCGCGGGACTTGGCCGGCCAGCAACGCGAAGAGATTCTGAT
Organism: Acidobacteriota bacterium; assembly: GCA_026394015.1. Taxonomy (GTDB): domain Bacteria; phylum Acidobacteriota; class Terriglobia; order Bryobacterales; family Bryobacteraceae. The sequence goes on along the minus strand of JAPKZA010000360.1, from coordinate 4,064 downwards.
CATGACCCGCAGTGACAAGACAAAGGCGGGTAAGCCCGCGACGGATTACTAACTCATGCAGCCTGACCTGGATAGCTTAAAGAACGAATTACCGCCTTATTTGGAGTCGCGGGGGGTCGTGATTTTTCACGGCGAATCGCGGCTGACCGATGACGGCAGCGTGGTGATGTGGGACGTGGAGAAACGGCCCGATTTCCGAGAGTTTGTCGAGTGTTCGCAGCGGCTCGGGGTGAAGGTGATCGTGTTGCACACGCGCGGCTTCGAGCAGCAGAACATTGACGATGTGAGCGAAGAGTTGGCCGATTGTGAGATGCCGCAAGCGGAGCGGCGGGACATGGAGCGTCGACTGAAGAAGTTACAACCCTATACGGGCTTCACGTCGCAGATTGAGATCAGCTTTGACTATGAGAGCCGCGTGTATATGTTCGAGGCGCGGAGCGAGTTTATGAACGAGTTACTCTCGATTATGAACGATATTGATTTGTGGATGCCGGCCGGCGAGGATAGCGAGGAAGAAGATCCCATGACCGGTGGCTTCTTCTCACGGAACTGACGGCCGGGCGCAGAGCCGCGCGGTGGATTTTGCCGGCGCATCCGGCGGGGCCCGTGGCGGCTTTGGCCGAGGCCCTAGGGCTGGGGCTGCCGGCGACGCGGGTGCTGTGGACGCGGGAGGTCAGGGAGGTAGAGGCGGCGGAAAAGTTTCTGCGGCCCTCGTTGACGGAATTACACGACCCGTACTTGCTGGCCGATATGGGGAAGGCGGCGCAGCGTTTGGCGGCGGCGGTGCGGGGGCAGGAGAAGATTCTGCTGTATGGGGACTACGACGTGGACGGGACGTCGGCGGTGGTGATTTTGGTGAGCGCGTTGCGGCTGGCGGGGGCGGCGGTGGGGTTCCACGTGCCGCACCGGATGCGGGAAGGCTACGGGATGCGGGCGGAGGTGGTGGAACAGGCGGCGGCGGACGGGGTGGGGCTGATCGTGAGCGTGGACACGGGGATTCGAGCGGGAGCGGTGGTGGCGCACGCGGGGCATTTGGGGATCGACGTGATTGTGACGGACCACCATTTGCCGGAGGGCGAGTTGCCGGCGGCGGTGGCGGTGTTGAACCCGAACCGGGCGGACTGTTTGTATCCGGCGAAGAACCTTTGCGGAGCGGCGGTGGCGTTGAAGTTGGCGCAGGCGCTGTTTGTGGAATTGGGATGGGAAGACGGCAAGCGGGAGCGGTTGCTGGGTTCGTTTTTGAAGCTGGCGGCGATTGCGACGGTGGCGGATGTGGTGCCGCTGACGGGCGAGAACCGGGTGATTGTGAAGCACGGGTTGGAGGGGTTGCGGGACCCGCGGAACATCGGGCTGAAGGCGTTGTTCAAGGTGGCGGGGCTGGCGGAAGGGGAGGCGCTATCGGCGCGGCAGGTGGGGTTTCAGATTGGTCCGCGGATCAATTCGGCGGGGCGAATGGACGATGCGCGGAACGTGATTGAGCTGTTTTTGACGACGGATGCGGCGCGGGCGCAGGAGTTGGCCGAGGCGCTCGACACGATGAACAAGGCGCGGCAGGAGACGACGGCGGAGATTCTGGAAGAGTGCAAGCGGATGGAGGTGAGCGAGGAGCAGGCGGGGCTGGTTTACGCGGCGACGGGGTGGCATCAGGGCGTCGTGGGGATTGTGGCGGGGCGGTTGGCAGAGATGTATTCGCGTCCGGTATTTGTGCTGAGCGAAGACGCCGAGACGGGCGAAGCGAAGGGATCGGGCCGGAGCCCGGCGACGTTTCATTTGCTGGAGGCGCTGGAGGCGATGCCGGAGCTGTTTGTGAAATTTGGGGGGCACAAGCAAGCGGCGGGATTGACGATGCGGGCGGAGAACATCGCCGAGTTTCGGGCGCGGTTTGCAGCGTATGCGGGCGCGCGGTTGGGACCGGAGGATTTGCGGCCGGTGATCGAGATTGACGCCGAGGCGACATTGCCGGAGTTGGAGGAGGCGGGGGCGATGGAGTTGCTGAGTTTGGCACCGTTCGGGGCGGGCAATCCGCCGCCGCTCGTGATGCTGCGGGGGGTGGACGTGGCGTTAACTCCGGAGGTGAAGAACGACAAGCACTTGTTCATCAAGGTACGGCAGGGGGGAGTGATGAAAGTGGTGAAGGGCTGGGGGATGGCGGAGTTGGCGGGGCAGTTTCGGGCGGGGGACCGGGTGGATGTGGCGGCGCTGGTAGAAGAAGACGCATGGGGACGGGCGCGGGGCGGGACGGGTTGGGGATTGGTTTTGAAAGACATCCGGATGGCGGAAAGATAACTTAAGGCTGGTAAACTAGAACGCTGATGCACTCTCGTCGAATGATTTCCTTTGTCCTGGGCCTGTGGATGGCCGGGATAGCTGCCGTGACCTATGTCACGTCTTTAAGCCAGCGCACGGTGAGTAGCGTGATGGCGATTCCACCGCATGAAGCGAATAAGTGGATTGACGTTTTGGGCGCGGAGAAAATGCGGATCATGCTAGTGCATGGGAGCGCCGAGCTCAATCGCGGCGTATTAGCGTGTTGGGGTAACACCGACTTAATTGTCTGCCTGTTTTTGTTTGTGGCAGTGGTGATGAATAAGAGCGGTAAGGTATTGATTATTCTTACGGCGGTGTTGTTGTTACTGGGCGCGGCTTCGGGCTTCTTACTGACTCCGCAGATAGTAGCCGTGGGCCGGCAACTGGACTTTCGGGTGGTGTTTCCGGTGCCGCCGGCGGTCGCTCAGTTTGCGGCTTTGGAGCGGATGTACTACGGACTAGCGATCACTCGGACCTTGATCGTGGCAACGATGGTGGCTCTGCTGCTGCACCGCTCTGGCCGGAGTTCGCGGGTGCGGCAGAGCCGACTAGACGAGGTCGACACGGTCAATGACGCCGATCACCGCGGCATCTATCGGTGAGTCCGGGCGACCGACGGCGGTCATGGCGCAGTAGCCTTCGATAGCGAGGAGAACGAGATCTCCGGGGCCGGCGTCGACGGCGTCGACGGCGATTATGGCGTCGCCGCGGGGGGTGACGAGATCGAGTTGAACGGGTTGGACGAGGAGGAGCTTTTGGCCTTCGTGGCTGGGGTGTTTGATGGTGGCGGTGGCGGCGCCGATGATACGGGCGATCAGCATAGGTTTAGCTGGTCGACGATGCCGACGATGGTGGTATCGGTGGGGACTTCCGTAGGCAGGAAGGGGAAGCTCGATTCCTTGCCGCGGGTCCAATAGACGAGTTGGCCGGAGCCGACGCCGAGGGAGTCCGTACAGACGATTTGCTTGCCGGTGGGTTCCAGTTGCGGGGTGAGGGGTTGGACGATGAGGAGGCGTTGGGCGGCGAGGCCGGGGTCCTTAATGGTGGCGACGACGCGGCCGATGACCTTGCCGATGTACATGACGCTACTTGCTCTTCTTGTCGAGGCTGGTGGTATCGACGATGCCGATGATGGCGGTATCGACGGGACGGTCTTTGCAGCCATCGGCCATGCGGGCAGAGCTGCCGGTGACGGCGATGACGGTTTCGCGGAAGCCGGCGCCGACGGAATCGACGGCGATGAGGTAGTTGCCTTCATCCTTGCCTTCGGGGGTGATGGGCTTGATGATGAGGAGCTTTTTGCCATCGAGGCGCGGATCCTTGCGGGTGGCGACGATGGTTCCGACGACGCGAGCCAGGATCATTTATTTGCCGTTGGCCCTGCCGATGGGCAGCGCGTTTTCGAGGCTGGCGGCGGGGCGGGGGATGACGTGGACGCTGACGAGTTCGCCGACGCGGCGGGCGGCGGCGGCACCGGCGTCAGTGGCGGCGCGGACGGCGGCTACGTCGCCGCGGACGATGACGGTGACGTAGCCGGAGCCGACCTTTTCCCAACCGACGACTTTGACGTTGGCGGATTTGACCATTGCGTCCGCAGCTTCGATCATTGCGACCAAGCCGCGCGTTTCTACCATGCCGAGAGATTCACCCATGATTCCAGTTCAAAGTATCGCGCACTGGGGGGCTGTTGTCGATGGTTGTAATGGACCCCGGAAATTGGACAGCAAATTGATCTTTCCTTAAGTGGTGGGCGGCAT
>JAPKZA010000511.1 GCA_026394015.1 Acidobacteriota bacterium | reverse complement strand
GACGCGGTAGAGCCAGGGGCCGGAGGGGACGTCGAGATGATGGAGGGCGTGATGCTCGGCGTACAGGCGGGCGGTCCAATCGGCGACGACGGCGGGGAGGGCGAGGGGATCGGCGATGCCGAAGGCGAGGTCGATGTCGGACCAGGGGTCTTCGCGGTCGGCGGCGGCGGAGCCGGTGAGGGCGGTGCCGGAGATGCGGGGGTCTTGGGCGGCTTGATGGAGGAGGGTGGAGCGGAGGTGGGATCGATCGTTGGGGGTGAACATTTAACCGACTTCTAACCGACTTCTTCGTTGGCGCGGCGGAGGAGGCCTCGCATGGAGGCGATGCAGTAGGCGACGCCGGCGCGGTGCATGCCCGTATCGCCGGCGAATTCGGGCACATGGTCAGGGACGATGGAGCCGTTGAACTTGACCTGACGGAGGGCCTTGAGCACCTGATACATGTCGACGTAGCCGTCGTCCGGGAACGTTTCGACGAAGCGGGGGAGGGGGCTGGAGACGTTTCGAAAATGAACGTCGAGGATTTTGTTGCGGCGGCCATAGTCGGCGATCATCTCGAAGACATCCTTGCCCATGCGGCTGCCTCCTTCGATCCAGGTTCCGATGCAAAAGGTGAGTCCCCAGGCGGGGGAGCCGGCGGCGATTTTTTCGGCGCGGGCGTAGCCGTCGGCGTGGACGAAGAGCTTGGCGACGCCGTTCATTTTGGCGAGCGGCGGGTCGTCGGGATGGAGGGCGAGTTTGACGCCGGCTTTTTCGGCGACGGGGAGGACGGCCTTTATGAAATAGGTGTAAGTGGCCCAGATGTCGTCGGCGGAGTACTCGCGGTCGAAGGCTGGTTTTTCGACTTTGGCGCGGAAGTCGGGTTCGGAGAATTCGCGGGCCTTGTAGCCGCGGGGGGAGGGGATGATGGCGGTGGTGTAGGTGTTGGCGGGGTGCCAGTCGTAGTTGGCGACGGGGATTTTGAGGCGGCCGCAATCGGTGAGGAAGCGGCAGTATTTTTCGATGAATTCGTCGCGGCGGCCGCGGCCGAGTTGGACGTCGAGTTCACGGTAGTTGTAGTCGACGGCGGAGAAGATTTCCATGCCGTAACGGCGGAGGCGGGTTTGGGTCGCCAGCATGAAGTCGTAGGAGGCGTCGGAGCCGAACTCGATGCGGGCGTGGCGGAGGCCGAGTTGTTGAAGGAAGAGGAGGTCGTCATCGGAGAGGCTTTTTATGGGCATCCGGTGGGAGAGTTTGATGTTGGCGGGGTCGTACTCGTCGATTTTGCGGCCCGGTCCGCGCTGGTTGGGGAGTTGGGCGAAGAGGGCGGCGGAGGAGGAGAGGGTGAAGAGGCGACGGGAGAGCATGGGCGGGATTGTATCACCTGGGGGCTGCTTCTTTGTAGGGGTAGAAGGTAACGACAAGCGCCGACAATACTAGGACTGAAGCGGTCAGGGCCGTGAGAGACGCAAAGACCGCAGACGCCGCGATCCTAAGTGGAATCGACTTAATGCGTTGCGCCAGGACGGTCGCAAGGGCGGGCAAGAAAGGGATCAGAAGGATTCCAATGAGTCCCCAAAGCGCGAGAAGAATCATTGATTTCCTGTGAATCGACAGCAAGAGAGTCGCGGTGCTGGCGACTCCGAAAAATCCTGAAGCGAGGCGAACCAGAGGACGGGAGCGACTCTCTCCAGCCATCTGAGCGTATCAGCGTCGGATGGTGATGACGATGGGATCGCTTTGTTCGGCTCGGCTGAGGCTGCGGACCTGGAGGACAGCTGGGCCGGGGAGGAGCGTTTCCGGGATCTGCGCCGAGATCTGACCGTCGGCGGTCTGGATCAAGGGCAGGGGGAGTTCGTTGAGGACGATACAGGAGCCGCCGAGAACCGTCGGGGCGGGGAGCGAGTCGGCGATGGCCGGCGTCGCGAGGCGGGTGCCGGTGACCGTGATGAACGAACCGGGACGGAAGTTCTGCGAGCCGTCGGTGGAGTTCACAATGCCGCGGGCGCCGGTGGTAATCACCGGCCGGGGCGCGGTGCCGTTGGGGTAAACCGGGATGACGCTGAGGCCGCTGACCCCGATGCTGTAGGCGTTGCCTTGACTGTCGACGACCAGTTGACGCGCCGGGACGTTGACGCGGTTGGCACCGAAGACGCTAAAGACGGGGTTTTCCGGCGCGACGGCGATGACGGTCTCGGCGCCCGTTTCGATGTTGACGAGTTCAAGAGTCGGGCGGGCGTCGTCGCGGGTGACGCTGGTAAGGTTCTGCCGGACCGGCGTCGTCATGCGCAGGAAGAGCCTTTGGTCGATGGGGTAGATGCTGGCGACGTTGCGTTGGCCGTTGGAGACGATGGTCTGGGTGGGCGGCTGACCCGGGGCGGGCGGGGGGCCGAACTGGGTGACGCCGGGGCGTTCACTGCCGCCGATGACGGCGAGGGAGGGGCTGAGGATCAGGCCGTTGGCCAGGAAGTAGGTGCTATCCTTGGCACCGGCAACGGGACCGAAGTAGCTGACGGGGGCTTGATCGTAAAGCTGGCGGCTGGCGGTATAGGTATCGGCCAGGGCGTCATAGAGATAGGCGTTGGAGTTGCCGGCCATGGTGATGATGGACTCGCCGCCGGGGGTCGCGATCATCGAGATGGGTCCGCCGATGGCGACGGGGGTGATGTTGTTGGCGGGGCGGGGGGTGGCCTTGTTGCCGATGACGCGCCAGAAGGTGCCGTTCGACATCATGAACTGGAGACCGGAGACGCCGTAGGCGAGCGCGAGGGGGCGGATGGAGTTCTGGCCACCGACGCGGGGGATGGGGGGGAAATCGACTTTGCCGGAGATTTTCTGGGATTCGAGGTCGACGATGGTAATGGACTCGCCGCCGGAGTCGCCGACGTAGAGGGTGCTGCCGTCCGGGGTCATGGCCATGGCGTGGGGAAGTTGGCCGACCTCGATCGGCGCGAGAAGCTTCTGGCGCCGGGTGTCGAAGACCTCGACTCGGTTGAAGCCGGAGTTGGAGAGATAGAGTCGTCCGCGTGGTTCATCGAGGACCATATCCCAGATGCCTTCACCGTTGTTGAGGGCGACGGGGAGGGGATAGATGACGCCGCGTTGATCGCGGACCCGATAGTTCATGTAGACGCGGATGGAGTTGGGGTAGTTGATGGCTTCATTAGAGGAGACGGTGACGTTGATGGCGGCACCGCCACCGCCGCCGGCGTTGGTAAACAGGTTCGTGCCGGGCTGGCGGACGACGCCGGAGCGGCCAGAGTCCATGGTCATCGTGATGGAGGACGGGGCGAGGCCGCTGGACACCTGCATGACGAGGGCGGTGGTGGTGTTAGGGATGCTGTAGCTCAGACGGCCCTTGCCGAGGTTGGTCATACGGACCGTGGCGCGGGCGGTGCCTTTGTTGCACTCGTCGTTCGCGAGGAAGACTTGGGTCGTCTCGGGATTGAGGATGG
>JAPKZA010000109.1 GCA_026394015.1 Acidobacteriota bacterium | reverse complement strand
TAAGTGAAAGTCTCGAAGCCGCGATGCGGATGCCATGGGGTGCCCTTGGGCTCACCTGGCGCGTAATCAACCTCGCCCATCTGATCCATGTGGATGAACGGATCGAGGTCGGCCGCAGCGATGCCGGCAAAAGCCCGGCTAACGGGGAACCCCTCGCCCTCATGGCCACCAGGGGATGTCGTGATGGACGTGACCCGCCTCGGCACCCCGCCGGTGGCGAGGCTCAATCGGGGTAGGGTCATCGGGTCTGCTGTTGACGCGGCCATCTTTCTCCTTCTCTCAATTTTAGTTTAGCATTCAACTATCGGGACGTCACCTGCTAGGTTGCGCTCGCATCGAGACACCCATAGGAAAGAGCACGACGTGACCCAATTAATGTACGAAACGCTGTCCTATGAGGTGTCCGAGGATATTCTCACACTCACCCTGAACAGGCCCGAAAACCTCAATGCCTTCACCGTCACGATGATGCGCGAGCTCGTTGCCGCCTTTGATCGCGCAAGCAGCGATGATGATGTTGCAGCTGTGATCGTCACGGGCGCCGGTCGCGCATTCTGCGCCGGGATGGATCTTGCCACCGGCGGAAACGTCTTCGGCCTTGATGAGTCAATGCGACCGACCATGGCTGACATGATCGACAGACTCGGGGATGAGGACATCGCCAAGGGGGTGCGCGATACAGGCGGGCAGGTCTCCCTAGCGATTTATCGCTGCACCAAGCCGGTGATTGGGGCGATCAACGGGGTGGCCGTCGGTATCGGTGCCACCATGACCCTGCCCATGGATATCCGGATCGGTTCCGAATACGCCCGCATGGGCTTTGTCTTCGGCAAACTCGGAATCGTCCCGGAGGCCTGTTCCACCTGGTTCCTACCCCGCATCGTCGGCATCAGTCGGGCCTTAGAACTTGCCTACTCCGCAGAGATCCTCAATGCGGAGCAGGCACTCGAGGCCGGCCTGCTGCGCAATGTCGTTCCTGCTGCTGCCCTCATGGATACCGCCCGAGAGGTCGCGAAAGGATTTGTCACCAACCGCTCCCGTGTCGGCATCGCACTGACCCGGGCCATGATGTATCGCAACAGCGCCGCCCCCGATCCGCTTTCTGCCCACCTCGTTGAATCCCTCGCTGTCTTCTACTCCTGCCTGCAGGATGGCAGGGAGGGGGTCAATGCCTTCCTTGAGAAGCGGGATCCGCAGTTCACCTCCCGAACGTCCACTGACATGCCTGATTTCTACCCCTGGTAGCGCTCGCGGTGACACGATCGATCAACCGCGCCTGGGCCGTTGCCGGGGTCGCCTTTCTCGTGCTCATCGCAGCCGCAGCCTTCCGATCATCAGTCGGCCTGCTGATCGTGCCCTTCGAGGAGGAGTTCGGCTGGTCGCGTTCGGCGATCTCGCTGGCGATTTCCGTCAATCTTGTCTTCTACGGGGTAACGGCCCCTTTCGCCGCCGCGCTCATGGAGCGGTTCGGCATCCGCCAGATCGCCGTGCTGGCACTCGGCCTCATCGCGGTAGGCACTGGGCTGACCCTGGTGATGAATGCCGCGTGGCAGTTGGCCATTCTCTGGGGGCTGTTCGTAGGGGTGGGCACCGGATCGACCGCCCTCGTCTTCGGCGCCCTCATCGCCAATCGCTGGTTCGTCAGGAATCGGGGTCTCGTCCTAGGGATCCTCGGCGCCGCCTGGGCAACGGGCTCACTCATCTTCCTGCCCCTGCTCTCCCAGACCATCACTAACCTTGGCTGGCGGTATGCATCCTTGGGAATCTCAGT
>JAPKZA010000347.1 GCA_026394015.1 Acidobacteriota bacterium | reverse complement strand
GCAATCAGCGTAAGCCGAGGGTGGCTTCTCCGGCGGCGCCGAGGTTTATGATGGCGTTACCCGACGGGAGGCCGGCGGGGAGACGAAGGTTGATCTGCTGGACGCCGAGCGGGAGACCGGGGGCGGGGCCGGAGAAGAGTACTTCCGCGGGTCGAGAGCCGACGGTGACGACCGGGGGAATGGTGGCACCGGTAGCATAAAGGACGACAATGGAGCCGGAGGCGGCGGGGAGGCGGACGCTATTGACAGTGCCGTCCTGGTTGAGGGCGGCGGCTTGGCCGTAGCCGTTTCGGCTGGCGGTGAACAGGGCCGGGGCGGCGGATTGCACGGAGACGGTTTCGACGTTGGAGGTGCGTCCGTTGCGGTCGACTTGGAAGTTGGTCGGGCCGTTGGCGGAGAGGGGGACGCGGACGGTGAGCTGGTTGGGGCCGGTCCAGAGGGTGTCGGCGATGGTGCCGTTGACGCGGACGGTTCCGCCGACGAGGTTGAGGCCGAAGAGGGTGACGGCGGAGCCGGCTGCTACGGGACCGGGACGCTGGCTGGCGGCGTTGATGACGCCGGCGTGGGAGATACGGGGCGCTTGGCCGGGAAAGTAGGATTCAAAAGTGTTGTTGGTGGGCCAGCGGGGGACAGAGAGGAGGGTTTCCGAGAGCGAGAGTTGTAGTTCGGTGTAGAACGCTTCGAGGAGTTCATCGTCGGGGAGGTGGTTGGCGGCGATGGCGAAGCTGACGCCGTTAATGCCGCGGAAGAACCAGGCGGCGGTGCCTTGGAGCGCGCCGTCGTGGTCCCAGCGGATGCCGAGGGGGGTATTGGTTATTTGCCAACCGAGGCCGCTATAGGAGGCTTGCGTGGCGGGGACGAAGGCGGGGCGTTCGGCGATGAGACGGACGGTTTCCGGACGGAGGAGGGGGTAAGTGGAGCCGGCGTCGAAGGCGGAGAGGAAACGGACGAGATCCGGAGTGGAGGCGAGCCAGCCACCGCCGGATTCGAAGAGGCGGAGGTTGAAGGTGCCGTAGGGGAGCGGGACTTCGGCGGGGAGGCCGGGGAAAATTGGCGCGTCGACGCGGTCCTTATCCCAATAGCGGACTTCGCCGGGCTGGCGTTCGGTGAGGAGGGAGCCGGCGATGCGCATGCGCTCGATGCCCATGGGGGCGAGGATTTTTTCGCGCATATAGGCTTCATAGGGCTGGCCGGCGGCCTTTTCGATGACTTCCGAGAGCATCATATAGCCGATGTTGGAGTAGGCGTCTTTGGTGCCGGGAGCGAAGGCGAGGGGGAAGTTGGCGAGGGTGAAATCGAGGACGTCCTTGCGGGTGGGGGGAAGGTTGGCGCCGAGGGCGTCGAGGGTGGCGCGGTCCGGGAAGGAGGGATCGAGCTCCCAGGAGGTGATGTCCATGCCGCCGGAATGTTGGAGGAGATGGCGGATGGTTGCCGCCGGAATGTTGGAGGAGATGGCGGACGGTGATGTCGGCGTAACGGGGGTCGGCGGCGGCGGCGGGACGGCCGACGTAGTCGAGATATTTGGTGTCGAGGGTGAACTTCCCTTCCTCGATGAGCTTGAGGACGGCCATGGCGGTGATGGGTTTGGAGACACTGGCGATGCGGAAGAGGGAGTCTGGCTGGACGGGTTCTTTGGTGACGACGTCGGCGACGCCGAAGCCGCGGGTGTAGACGAGGCGACCGTCCTTAGCGATGGAGACGGCGATTCCGGGGACCTGATACTTGGTCAGGATGCCGTTGATGGTGCGGTCGAGGGCGGCGAGTTCGAGTACGGCGGGGCCGGTTTGGGCGGCCGCGAGCAGGGCGGAGCCGAGCAAGGTGGTGATGAGTTTGAGTTGCATGAGATGAGTTTGGGGCCGCGGGGGGTGGGAGGGCATGTGCCGGAGGTAGGGTAGTTGTTTGTGACTTTTGGCACAGGCGCGGGGCGTTGGGTGATGGGAAGATGAGAGCCATGGGGCAGATCAGAACAATTTTCCGGGTTTGTGGGCTGGCGGTGGCGCTGGTCTTGTCGGGGGCAGGGATCGCTGAAGGGGCGGCCAAGGGGGAGACGGTTTGGCCGATGGGGGCGGCGGCATTTGCGTTGGCGTTTTGGCACAATACGCGGCCGGGAGGGCGACGGGTTTGGCGGCGGTGGGCGTTTGGTGGCGATGCAGGTGCCGTTGGTTTTGGGGGAGGCACGGTGGCGGCTGCGATGGATGGCGGGAATAGCGAGTTGGACGGTGTTTTTGGCGTGGGGGGCGTTGGCGTCGGGAACGTTTGAACCTTCCTACGGCTATTCGCATTTGCCTTGGCTGGCGCAGGTTGGATTGACGGTGGTTTTGATCATTCTTTGGCAGGCGTTTGCTTTTTTTGCGGCGGTGTTACTGGAGGAGGCCGAGCGGCGGGGTCGGGAGTTGGCGGTACGGAATGGGGAGTTGTTGGCGACACAGACAATGCTGAGCGAGTCGGCAAAGGTGGGCGAGCGGTTGCGGATTGCGCGGGACTTGCATGATTCGGCGGGACATTTATTGACGGCGTTGAGCGTGAACCTGCAGTTGGCTTCGCGGTTGGTGGAGGGGCCGGGGGCGGAGCAGGTGAGGCGGGCGCATGTGGTGGCGCGGACGCTGCTGGGAGAGGTGCGGGAGACGGTGGGGACGATGCGGGAGGAGGCGGTGATCGATTTGGAGAAGGCGGTGCGGCAGTTGACGGCGGCGGTGGTGCGGCCGGCGGTGCATGTGGAGATTGCGGAGGGGTTGGCGATGGCGGATCCCGCGCGGGCACACGCGTTGTTTCGGTGTGTGCAAGAGATTTTGACGAACACGATGCGGCATGGGGAGGCGAAGAATTTGTGGCTGCGGGTGGGGCGGGGAGACGGGACGGTGAAGGTGGAGGCGCGAGACGACGGCCGGGGATGTGGGACGCTCAAGGAGGGAAACGGGTTGCGGGGGATGCGGGAGCGACTGGAGGAATGTGGGGGATGGTTGCTTGTGGAGACATCGGAAGGCGCTGGCTTTTCGTATCGGCTGGAGTTGCCGTTATGATTCGGGTGTTATTAGTGGATGATGAGCAGTTAGTAAGAAGCGGAATCCGTGGATTACTGGACCTGCGGGAGGATTTGACGGTTGTGGGCGAGGCGGCGGGGGGAGCGGCGGCGATCGCGATGGTGAGAGAGTTGCGACCGGAGGTGATGTTACTGGACGTGCGGATGCCGGGGGTGGGCGGGCTGGAGGTATTGAGTCGTTTGCGGGAGGAGGGGATACTGCCGCCGACGGTGATGTTGACGACGTTCGACGATGATGAGGTGCTTTTGCGGGCAATTCGGGCGGGGGCGCGGGGAGTTTTATTAAAACATGTAACGCTCGAGCGGTTAGCGGACGCAGTACATGTCGTGGCGCGGGGTGGGACGTTGATGCGGCCGGCGATTACGGATCGGGTGGAGCGGGGGGCGGAGCGGTTGGTTCCGGCGTTGAGCGAGTTAGAGGGAACTGAAGAGTTGACACCGCGGGAGCTACAGGTTCTGCGGTTAGTGGCGGGGGGTTATAGTAATCGGGAGATCGGAGAGGTTTTGGCGAAGGCGGAGGGGACGGTGAAGAATCAGGTTTCGACGGTGATTGCGAAGTTGGGAGTTAGAGATCGAACACGGGCGGTGTTGAAGGGGCTGGAGTTGGGGCTGATTTAGTTAGCGCTGGAGGACGGAGAGGGGCTGGCGGGATTCCCAGCCGGCGCGTTCGAGGAGGGGGTCGGGGTGGGGCTCGGCGGGCCAGCCGAGGCAGAGGTAGGCGACGAAGGTCCAGTGGGAGGGGACTTCGAGGGTGGCGTGGGCTTGTTGGGGGTCAAGGATGGAGACCCAACCGAGGCCGAGGCCGGCGACTTGAGCGGCGAGCCAAAGGGTGTGAATGGCCATGACAACGGAGTAAGTGAGGGTTTCGGGCATGGTGCGGCGGCCGAGGCCGGAGCCGGTGGGAGTGGTGGGGTCGGCGAAGACGGCGAGATGGACGGGCGCTTCGCGGAGGCCGGCGAGTTTGAGTTGCCCGTAGTGGAGGGCTTGGGGGTCAGGGTAGGAGGCTTGGGCGGCGGCGTTGGCGGCGGCGAAGTTTTCGGCGATGGCGGCGCGCCGGAGGGGGGAGTCGACGAGGACCCAGCGCCAGGGTTGGGAGAAGCCGACGGAGGGGGCGAGGGCGGCTTGGCGGAGGAGATTTTCGATGAGTTCGGGGGGGACGGGGGTTTCGAGGAAGTGGCGGACGTCGCGGCGCCAGCGGAGGAGGGATTCAAAATCGGAAGCGAGCACGTAATTGTTAGCTTCGCATGGTATCCTCAAAACTTCTAAGGTATGCCCCTTTGCGGGGCATTTAATAGGGAACCTGGTGAAAATCCAGGACTGCCCCGCAGCGGTATCAGGGAACGAAAGCGGCAAATACACACTGGCCTGTTATTTGGGTTGGGAAGTGGCTGCGAGTAGGTGAATTTGCCCTGGAGTCCGAAGACCTGCCTGGAACAGCCAACGTTGGCTGATTTTAAAATGCCCTCGTGGGAGGGGCAGGAGCTTATGATCTTTTTGTTTTTAGTTGGTTTTGCGGGACTCCAGGGAGTAGTGGAAGACCCGCAGGGAAAGCCGGTGGACGGCGCAGAAGTGGTTTTGTACCAGAAGGGGGGCGTGGAACGAACGCGGACCCGAGCGGGGGCGTTTTCGTTCCCTGCGGCCACTGGGAAGAGCCTAGTGGAGGTGACGGCGGCGGGGTTTCGCCGGGCGTCGCGGGAGATGGTGGACGGTGAGGTGATCCGGTTGGAAATCGACGGGGTGGACCAGCGGGTGGTGGTGACGGCGGAGGGGGTGGCGCAGACGATCGATCAGGTATCGAAGGCGATGAGCCTGGTGGACGCCGAGGAGATCGGGCGGCGGAATGAGTACAGTTTGGCGGAGGCGCTGCGGGATACGCCGGGGTTGGCGGTGCGGAATTTAGGGGGGCCGGGGCAGTTGACCTCGATTCGGATGCGCGGGCTGCGGGCGGACGCGACGGCAGTGCTGATTGATGGACTGCGGTTCCGGGATGTGGCTACGATTCAGGGAGACGCGAGTTCGTTTGTGGGGAACATGAACGTGATCAACCTGGAACGGGTGGAGGTTTTGCGGGGGTCGGGATCGTCGTTGTATGGGTCGAATGCGGTGGGGGGGACGGTGAATCTGGTGACCGATCAGGGGGGCGGACCGGTGCATGGTGGGATGTTGATGGAGGGAGGCGGTTTGGGACTTTTGCGGGCTAAGGGGACGGTGAGTGGGGGGTGGAAGAAACTGGCTTATAGCGCGGGGCTGCTGCATTTGAACGTTTTGAGTGGGGTGGATGGGGACGACAGGGCGCGGAGTTCGGGGGTGCAGACGTTTGCGAAGTATGCGGTGAGCCGGACGGCTTCAGTGTCGGGGCGGGTTTATTTTTCCGATGATTTCGTGCAGTCGAACATCAGCCCGACGACGACGGGGATTCCGGCGGTGAATTTGCCGAATGCGACGGTGATCGGGGCAGTGCCGTTCGTGACCTTTTTCCCGAGCCGGAACGATCCGGATAGCCGGCGGGCGTCGCGGTTTTGGAGCGGGGCGGCGATTTATCGGCAGCAATTGACGCCGACGGTGGATTTGCAGGGGAGCTACCAACGGGTACGGACGAGTCGGACGTTTCGGAATGGTCCGGCGGGGATTGGGTTTCAGCCGGTGGTATCGAATTTGAGCGAGTTTGAGGGGACGATTGATACGGGGGAGGGGCGGGTGAATTGGCGGCCGAAGAGTTGGTGGGCTTTTACGGGGGGGTATGAGTTTGAACGAGAGGGATACTTGAATCGGGACGATAACAAGTTGCCGGCACCGGCGACGGTGGCGGTGAGTACGACGGCGGGGCAACAATCGCAGGCGTTGTATTTTGCGAACCAGTTGACCATGCTGGGGCGGCGGTTGCAGGTTTCGGTTTCGGGTCGGATGCAGGCGTTTTCGCTGGATACGCCGCGGTTTGTGACTACGGGGACGGCAAATAACTACGGACGGGTGGCGGTGATGACGCCTCCGCGGGCATTGACCGGGGACGTGGCTCTTTCGTACTTCGTGGCGCGGACGGGGACGAAGCTGCGGGCGCACGGGGGGAATTCTTATCGGGCGCCGGGGTTGTATGAACGGTATGGGTCGGGGTTCTTCTATAGCTCGGTTACTAACTCAGTAGGGTTTAGTCCTTATGGCGACCCTCGGCTGGCCCCGGATCGGTATAATTCGGTGGATGGTGGCGTGGATCAGTATCTGTTCCGCGATAAGTTGCGGCTGAGTGGTACGGTGTTCTACACGCGGATTGTGCAGATTACGCAGTTTGACTCGTCGGCTGGAATTGTGCGGCCAGGGGCAGATTTGTTTGGTCGGACTTCGGGATATTATAACGGCGCGGGAGGGATTTCGCGGGGGATGGAGTCGACGGCGGAGCTGAAGCCGGTGCGAGGGACGATGCTGCGGAGTTCGTATTGGTATGTGAATGCGAATACGGATCAAGATCTGGCGGTGCGGGGGTTTT
>JAPKZA010000148.1 GCA_026394015.1 Acidobacteriota bacterium | reverse complement strand
GTTCCTTGGTACGCGCAACCAGGGTGTGGCGGGATTCCTCCAGGTCGGCGGTGCGAGAGAGTAGATCCTTGCGGGTGCCTACCTGTTCCTCGGTACGCGCAACCAGGGTGTGGCGCGTCTCAACCAAGTCAACAGTAGGGCGTTGGAGTTCCTCACTCGCTCGAACGGCTGGATCTTCTGCGAGGACAACGCGTATTCCAAACGAACAAGGACTGGCCGCTTCCCACTCGCTTCCAGCGGTCGGCGTTTTCCTCAGGCAATACCAAAGGACCGGAAGATCTACCAGCGCCCGTCTCTTTGAAGTGGCCTTCAAGACAGGAAAGCGGCGATAGTCCCGAAAGCTGAAGCCTTCTTGATAATCGAAACAGCTTCGCAATCCCGTCAAATTCGCAAGCTCTGGAACTGAAGTAGCAATAGATTGGATCTCAAAAAATCCCTGGCTGTGCAAGACACGGCGGATCAGCCTGTCCCGAAGCGGCGTGACGCCGGATTCCGAATAAATGGCTGGGGGCGGAACGCCCCCACAGGGTTCAACACGCAGACCGGAGAAGCATAAGTAAAGTTCTTTCCTTTGGTCCATTGGCTTCGGCGGTACAAAGGGAGGCCCGTCAAAGTTGATGCTCAGTGCGTTTGGTCCCGTGGAAAGCTCACAGGTTAGTTGAAACCTTGCTGCAAGATCGCCCAGTGTTGTCTCCTGGCGTAGAGATCGATTGCCGAAATCCACAGTAAAGGTGCCCGGGTGCGCGCTGCTCAGTACGAAGTTGAGGGAAAATGGCCCGGGTTCCCGTCCGTTGATGATCCAAACTGTCGCTGACTGAGGGCTCACGGTCCAGCGCCAAGAATCAGCATGGTCATTGTGCAGGGGCTCGTGATAAGAGAACTGCTCCGAGTAGAGCGCGAAAATGGGCTCTGGCCTTACGAGAAAAGGCGCAATCACCCAGTCGAAGGTCTTGAGGCTCAAGGTCTTGATGAACGCAGGCTCAGCGAATAGCCTGTGCGACAAAAAGGGATCTACGATCAAAGTCCGGCTACGCGGGAGAAGGACGCCGCTTAGATCGGCAACCTTGGAATAATGAACACCTCTCTTCTTCGCAGACGGTGCTTCGCCCGGAAAGACCGGGCAAATTGTGCGCAGGTGCAACTTCGGCGGCGTCTCTTCAGCCTTGCCTCTTGATAAGACACGCTGGCCAATTACATTGATGGGATGTGCCGCATCCGAGTCCGCAAGCAGGGCTTTGACATAGGTGTCATCCTGCCAGGTTCGGACCACTCTTGCGCCGAGCGAATCAGGGCACAAGTCAGCCATTGCGAAGAATTGCCTCGGCACGCGCCAAGTCTTGCGGGGTGTCTATTTCCCAGCACTTGATCGGGCAGACAGCCATGGGAAGCACTTTCTCAAGCTGCTGGTAAATAAAGGTTGGGTTGTTCTCTATCATAGAGGGTAGTAGGTAGCTCAACCCCGGCCATTCCCAAGACGAGCCGGGTGTACGGGTCAGCCCCCTGAGTAGCGGCCCTTCGGAATCCACTTCGGCATAAACAGCATCGGTCGAAGCGGCAGGCGCTATTGCTGTGAGAGGCATTGTCTTTTCACACGCCCCAAGGAAATTGCGGAAGCTTTCCGGTTCGAAGATTACGTCGCCATCGACGCTGAGAAATGGCTCCAGCAGGCCCCTAGTGCCAAGGTAAAGGCTCTGAAGTGTCGTCGTGCTCGCGTATTGGTGGTTACAGACAAAAATGGCATCCGGCCGACTAACCTTCACGTGTTGAATCACATGGTCCCGGTGGAAACCGACGACTATGCGCACGTCCTCTATATCTTTCAAGAGGGCAAGCTGGTAGTCGATAATCCGCTTTCCTGCCACGGTCACAAGGCACTTGGGAAGGTTCAGGCCCAGTCGCGAACCGATGCCGGCTGCCGTGATTACAGCGTGCTTAACAGGCGGCATAGGCCTCTCCCGTTGGTGACCACGTATTGGGCCACGTCGATGACGTCGGGCATGGTATCGTGGACTCCGCCATAAGCGATGCCGATATCGGCGCATTCCAGCATTGAGATATCGTTAAAGCCTTCTCCAATAGCTATGACACGATCAAAATCCTTGCGAATAGCGGTGATGGCGTCTCCCTTGTGCAATACGCTCGTCAATGCACCAAGCCGATCGCCCTGGCTTTCGGCGCGTGAGCTGTGCGCCTTACACCCTAGCGCTTCGAACAACGGCTTCATCCACACGTCCAAGTTGCCGGTAAGAATGAAACATTGAGAGGAATGCGCCGTTATGAAGGCGTGGATCTCTGGATCAACCGGGACGGCACGCACAACGTCATGCACCACCGAAATCGGCACATCGGCAAGCAGCTTGCAGCGCAAGCGGAAAGACTTCTCAAACGGCAAAATACCCTTCAGCGTTGCTTCCGTCAGCACCTGCATCTCTTCGAAAATACCAGCTTTTTGCGCGATCAAAGGAAGGATCTCCGCGCTGGTCACGGTACCGTCGAGATCGAAGCAGTAGGCCGTCTTGGGGCTCATGAGGTGATTCAATCCGCACCTGGCCCGGTCTCTTGTAGGATAAAGATATGCTGACCCGTCTCCTTGCGGTTGCACAATTCGTCCGGGTAAAGCGGGCGGGATATTGTGACAGCGAAGGTGGGCAGCGCTTCCTTGAAGAGCGCCTCATACTCCGATACACTGCGGTAAATGGCGTGGTAGTACTGGCCCAATTCTTCTGAGAAGTGGTCCTTGAGGGTTAACCGCCTTTCAAGCCCGACCGGCACGCGGACATAGAGGATGCTACCTTTTGCGGTAAGATGCACCAGCCGCTCAAGTAGTGAGGTGATGTCCTCGTCGTTCAGGTAGACCATTACTCCAGCGATGATCACCAGATCGAAGGGTGGCTGGAGCGAGAGAGTGGTTGCAGAAAGATCCTGCGCGCTAAGCAACTGGAAGCGGTGAGTCGCTGGCGGCAAGCCCGCCGCATCGAAATGTGCCTGCGCGGCCTCAAGAAATGCGCTGCAAGGATCGGTGCCGAGATAGGATGCGACCTTCGGCGCCAACTCGTGGCCCCATCGCCCGACCCCGCACCCGATGTCAAGTACGTGGCTATGATTTAAAACCCCAAAATGCGGAAGGACGGTCTCTCTTTCAAAGACATCACGTCGGCGAGCAAAATCTTCATCTCCGAAATTGGCCGTCCTCAGAGGCCCCAACTCGCCGATCCTCCGGCTGCGGTGGGCATAAAACTCCTCAATCCTGCCGTAATCAAGACTCTCTCTTGTTTCGTAGATTCTGCTCATGCCAGTAGTCTAGTATACTAGCACGGGCATCGGTTAGGCCGCCTGCCGATGCGTCCCGCTCACGACATTGCGATCCTGACCGTGTAGCGGGCCAGTTCGAGGCTGGAATCGATCACGGGAATATCGCCAACTTTGGCGGGAAGACAACGGAACTCCGTGCAAGCAAGTACGATAGCTTGGGCCTCAAACTGTGTTCTCATTCTGCTGAACAGTTGCATAAGTGCTCTGCTGTGGGCTTCATCGGCCTTAGCCAGCTTAAGGGTTTCAATGAGCTTCTCAACGTCTGCCTGAATCTCGGCACCATGAACAAATAAGTCAACCCCATGTGCCTGCAGGAATGGCCTATAGGTCTGATACTTATAAGTGATGTAACCTCCCAACGCTGCCACCCTACTTGCTTCGGGGTGATTACGAGTTACGGCGTTGGCTGTGACATCAATGATATTGAGGACGGGTATGCCGAGTTGGGCATGTAGTCGGGGTACAAACACTGCCGCACTATTGCACGGCAAGGCAACTAGGCCCACTGGGTAACGCTCGAGCTTCTTGCAGCACTCCAGCATGCCTGGGAATGGAGACTCTTCGCCATAAAGAAAATGCCGGGTTCGGCTAGGGATGTGAGGATTGTTGTCAACGATAATACGTAAATGATCCCGATCCTTCTTCGCGGGAGTGAGGTCCAACAGAGTTTGGTAAAACGCGGCCGTTGCATGTGGGCCCATGCCACCGAGCACACCTATGACCCTAGACTTCGCGGCCATCTTAGCCCTGTGTCCTTTCCCGAGTGCTGGCAACATCGAGAATTCCTGCGCGGGCACCTTCCATGTCGAAATAATTCATGCTCTGCTCGTTGGAGCGCATGGCGCCGGCTCGTAACCTTGCTGCCTGCTGCGGTGATTTGGCCCAGGTGATTTTTCCCACCCCATCGAACTCGCGTTTGGGGTCTCTGTAGTCAAAGGTATCGTTCTGGATATAGCAAACTTTCTTGCCGAGTCGGCAGGCCTCGATCACCACGGAAGACAGCGCTTCGGAATAGATCACTTCGTTCTCCTCCATCACATGCACGGAGTTCGCCGCGCTAGGGTAGACCTTCACTCCGTGTAAACGCAGCAAGCTCTCAAACCGTTCATTCTCGTGCCCTCGTGCAAGCTTGACCGCCACACCCGCGTCGAACAACGGCTTGTAAGTCAGATAGAAGAGGTCCATACCGTTGGTGATGTAGTATTGATTGGCTCCCACGAAGAACACGGCGCCGCCTGGATTAAAACTCTTCGGCATGACACGCTTGGTCTTTCGAAGGCGTTTGATCCACCCCACCTGCTTGACCGGTAGATACTCCTCCAGTGCCTGTAATTCTGGCAATGGCGAAAGGAACAAGTCGAACAGGGGTAGATAAGGAATTTCCTCGTCTTTCACGGGGTCCTTAAGATCGTGGGGGTAATAAACGGCCGCGACTGGCTTCAATGTTGAAATGACGTGTAGGGCACTGATGATTTTTCGGTGGGTCTTGTAATAGAAGAAATTCTGATCGTCATAAAGCGGGTGTGCCGACGTGATGAAAACCAGTCTCTTCCCTTCCAACGCCCGGAGGGCCCCGACCACGTCCGGATGGTGCAGCATGTCGATCTCGACGCAAGGATCGCCTTGGGCGATCATATAAAGGCACAGATCATGAAGGGAGTACTCAGAGCCGTAACCAAAGAAGAGATAAGTACAATGTTGGCCTGAAATACTTTTTGACTTGGACATCTCTCACAACTGTACCAGTTCAGGTAGCCGGTGGGAGTAGCGAGGGAACCACAGTAGCATCGGGGTGCGCGACTTTAAAAAGACCATTTCACTATTCCCCTTTTTTTGCGGGTTATTCTGGAAGTAGTATATACCTCCAGCAGGAGGTCTCATGCCACACTCTCTCCCGGACCTGGAATCCCGCCGTACGGATCTGCCCGGCTCCCTTTCCTCTGTCGTTCTCGCAAACCTCGAAGTTGCTGATAAAGTGGGGGTTGACTTTCTTCCTTCTCCACCGCGCTCCCCATCCTTCTCCGGAAACCGTCGAGCGGCAGCCTAGGTCAGCAACCGGCAGCAGAACCCCAACGCCCTCACCGGGCCCCCCGCTACTGCGCTTTGTTCAGAATCTCCCCGTACAACTCCGGCCGCCGCCGTTCGAGCAGGTCCCGCCGCCGCTTCCCCGGATTCACCCGCCCCAGCACCACCTGGTCCTGTTCGCCCTGATTGGCGGCCACCACCTTCCCACCCGGGTCGATAATCAGGCACCGCCGCGGATGCACAAACGCCAGCCACACCCCGTTCTCGTAGGCCCGCACCCGCATCATCATGTCATTCATCTCGCCATAGGAGCCCCACGCCGGCACCAGCAGAAACTGCGCCCCCTTCAACGCCAGAATCCGCGCCGGCTCCGTCATCTGCCGGTCGTAGCAGATCAGCGTCCCCCACCGTCCGAACCGCGTCGTCACCACGGGAAAGCTGGTGCCCTTGGTGTTGAACGGTTCGTCATCCGCCGTATGGCTCTTCGAGTAGTGGGCCGCCAGCTCTCCCTCGGGCGAGAAGACGGCGACCGAGTTAAACATCTCCTCCCCGCGTCGCTCGGCAAAACCGATCGAGAGATAGATCTTCAACTCCCGCGCCAGCCCCGCGATGCGCCCGAGCAGCGGACCATCGATCCGTTCGCCGGCAGCCAGATACCGTTCCCGCGTCAATCCCGGCGTCCGCTTTTCGTTGCCCACGTAGCCCTCAAGAAAACCTTCGGGCGAGATCACCACCTGCGCCCCCCGCCCCGCGGCCTCCCGCGTGTACCGTTCCAGTTTCTGATAGTTGCCCTCTTTGTTCCAGGGCTCCGGCATCACACTCAGCCCGGCCACGACAAACGACCCGCCCGCCGGCGGCGGAGCCGCCACCACCGTCCCGGCCACGAAAAGAGAAACGAACCAACGAAGCACCATGAGAGTTCCGCCCTGAGCTTATCAGATTCAATCCCGGATCACCCCGGCCCCCAACCCAAACTAGCCCCCCGGCACAGTTCATGGATTTGATTGTCACCTCGCTGGAACGGCGGCCCGCGATCCTCCTGAATACGGCAACCGGCGGCGGACACTGGTTGACGCTATTCTTGGTTGGCAGGAAGGCAAACCGGGATTCGATCGGCGCGCGCATCACCGTGACTACACCGGCCGGTCGCGCCTTGCATGAGTGGGTGAGCCAGAGCGTGGGTTTTCTCTCCTCAAGCGATCCGCGCGTGCATATTGGACTTGGAACAGAAACGAGGGCGGCTTCCATTGAGGTCCGCTGGCCGGGGGGCGGTACGATCACACTGAAAGACGGGGCGGCGGACCAGTTTTTAACCTAAAAACGGCAATTGACCCTCAAGCCAAGGCCGGATCGGCCGCTTGTCCGGTCCGTTTTGGATAGAAATCCCGCAAGATGATCTTCAGCAGAAGGGCCCACCGTTCCTTCCAGTTCAACTGCTCCGCACTTCGGGCG
>JAPKZA010000388.1 GCA_026394015.1 Acidobacteriota bacterium | reverse complement strand
GGGCGAGTAAGCGTACTTGGCCCCGAGGTCGACCGTGGAAATGGCGGGCCGTGGAAAGCGAGGAAAACCAAAGGCAGGTTTTCACTCCCTTCCCACCGTCCTTGGCACTCGCAATAAGGCGCGATTTCCACATTTCCACCGCCGCGACGGCGGTGCCGTCGTTTCCCGCCCAAACCCAAACATGCGCTCCGCCCACCCCGAGTTCCCCTGATCGATTCACGAAACCGTCGGCCCAGGGACCTCTGTGAGCCGATTCTCATCGTCGAGCTTTACCTTCCTTACCCACACTAAACAGCGAGGAGGCCGCAAAGGCCGCCGAATCGGCCGAGAAGCGTAGCGGATCACCGGGCCGGAGAACGGTCGTAGCTCAATTCGCTATCGGGCGACACCGGAAGCGGAGTTGGCTTCCTGGCTTTGCGTTGCGCAAGTTGCGGGAACGAGAGCAGCGCGGCGCTGATCAAGGTGATACCGAGCGTCGCCCACAATTGCGCCTTTGCCAGCAAGAGCCCGCCGAGAGGAATCTTCGGCGCTCGCTCGATCACTTCTCGGACATACGTCAGGTGGTCGACCTGCGCCAAGGCCGTCAATCCCGCCACCAGGAACATCAGCTCCTGGTTGTTCGCCGACCCGAAACGAGCCAGTAACAGCAGACACAACGGAGCCATCACCACCACCGTGTGATCCCACGAGACAGGACATAAAATCACCGCCAGCGCGACGAAATGCCAGTAATGGTGCTCGCCGCCGCGGTGGCTGCGCCAAGTAAGATTGGTCGCGTGAGCGACGAAAGCGAGCGCAGCGCCGTACACCAACACCGGACCCAGCGTGGGCCAATGGAACAGATTCTGAAGATGCGGATTGGGCCGCAAAAGCGCGACCATCGTCCCCGTGAAGGACTGGTTCATCCATACGCTCGCGTAACGACGGGAATCCTCCTGAATCACGTGCGTATAGAAATGAAGAAAGTCGGCGTGGCCCACCACGAAGTAGGCGAGGGCCTGCATCGCCACAAACGCCGCGACCATCGCCGCCAACGCGCGGTAGCGGCGCGTTGCCAATAGATAGATCCCCAGCAAACCGGGGAACAACTTGATCGCCGTGGCCGCACCCAGGGCCACTCCGCCAAGGCCGTCGCGCCCTTCGCGTAGACAGCTCCAGCCGAGAAACACGAGCACCAAAATCGCCGTCGAGAATTGCCCGTTCATACTCTGCGACAGGTGCGGAAACCAGAGCAGCGCAAAGCCGAGCAGCACCCAACGCAAGTGCGGCGCGATGCCGAAGTCGCTCATCGCCCGATGGATCACCGCCGTATAGACCAGAACCCACGCCATGCCCCAGAGGAAAAACATGGACTGAATCGAGATGCCGGCCGCGACGAAGGGCAGCAACACCAGGGTTGTTATGGGCGGATGAAAGTTTTCAAGCTCGGGCCGGTTACGCTGGTTGGCCGTGTCGCAGACCACACTCAGATCGCCGTAAATGCTCTTGCCCGGCAGCAGTGCCTTGGCGGCGCAATAATCCTGGCCCAGATCGCCGCCGCCGCCAAAGGCATAGCCCCGGATGTAACCGAAATTCATAGCCAGCCCTTCGGCCAACAGCACGAGGCTGAAGAGCAGAAAGAGGTAGCGGGGAAGATTCTTCGACAGCACTCTAACGATAATCGGCCAGAGGGCGGGAATCCATTAGAGGTCTTGGTTGTAAACGGGGTAAACGGGCTCGGCGGGGCGGGGCTTGGGTGCTTTCTCCAACGCCTCCAGCGCGATGGCGATGGCCCTTTCCAGTTGCGGGTCCCGGCCTTGGCGGAGGAGCTTCGGATCCTGCCAGACATCAATATCAGGGGCAACGCCGACGTTCTCGACATCGAACTGACCTGGCAGGTTGCGAAAGGCAAAGTTCGGCGCGGCCAGGGTGCCGCCGTCCATCAGCACCGGGTAGCCGAGGATGCCGACCAGGCCGCCCCAGGTTTTGGTGCCGACCAGCGGGCCGAGCTTCTGCTGGCGGAAATAGTACGGCATGGCATCGCCGCCGCTGCCGGCGAACTCGTTGACGATCATCACCCGGGGGCCGTAGATGCCCATGACGGGCGTCGTCGTCTCCGCCCCGTAACGCGTCCGCCAGTAGTTCATCGGCTCGCGGCGAAGGACGTCGATGACATAGTCCGCCGCCTGGCCGCCGCCGTTGAATCGCTCGTCGAGCACGACTCCCTGCTTGCCAGCTTGGGCAAAGTAGTAGCGGACGAAGTTCGTATATCCGCCGTCGCCGGTATCGGGCATGTAGATGTACGCGAGGCGGCCGCCAGAGGCTTGGTCCGCCTTGCGGCGGTTGCCTTCGACCCAGTCGAAGTAGCGTAACTGCTGCTCGGTGGCGACGGGGGTAACCGTAAGTTCACGGGCGGTGGCGGCGTCGGTGCCTACTTTGATGACGACGGACCGATCCGCCTTGCCTTCGAAGTAGGCCGCGATTTCGCGGTCCGCCGTGACGTTGACCCCGTTGACGGCGAAGAGCGTTTCGCCGGGGCGGACGTTGATGCCGGGTTGGGTGAGCGGGGCGCGGAGTTGCGGGTTCCAGTTCTCGCCGTTATAAATCTTCTGGAAACGGTAGCGGCCATTGACCACTTCGTAGTCCGCTCCGAGCAGGCCGCCGGAGACTTTTTCCCCCTCTTGCACCGCCCCGCCGCGGATGTAGAGATGCCCGATGCTGAGGTGGCCGAGCATTTCGGTGAGCAGGTAGTTGAGATCCGCGCGGGCACCGGCGGCGTCGACATACTTGGCGTACTCATCGGCGAGGCGGGGCGCGTTGGCGCCGTGGAGTTTGAGGTCGTAGAAATACTCGCGCTGCATGCGCCAGGCTTCTTTGTACATCTGCTTGAATTCGGCGCGGGGATCGACTTGGACTTCGAGTTCGCTGGTTTTGACGAGGCCTTCGCCGGCTTCCAGGGGGCGGCGGCGGTCGAGATGACGACCTGATTGTTTCCGGTGAAGAGGACCTTTTCGCCGTCGAAGGAGACCTCAAACGAACCGACTTTGTCGGCGAACTTTTCCACCTTGCGCTTGGCGAGGTCGAAGCGGTGGAGGGCATTGTCGTCCATCAGGAAGATGACGCCGTGCTTGCCGGTCTGCAACTCCAAGGGCGGGATCGGGAGGGCGAGAATGCGTTGGCTGAGCCCGTCAAAGTCGATGAGGACAGTTGGGTTGGTTTCGGGGGTTATTTTGGCCACGGCTTCGTCGTCGCTTTCGGGGGCGAGGGGCTAGGGGGTATCGCTGCGGAGGACCATGACGTAGGCGCTGCGCTTGGGGCTGTAGCCGCGGATGGACATATCGATGAAGCCGGGGGTCGCGCCGATGTTGGTGCTGGCGGTGAAATAGAGGTGCCGGGCGTCCTTGTCCCAGGCGGGGAAACGGACGTCGCTGAGGGCGTCCGAGAGTTGGTTGGTTTGCTGGTTCCTGGTGGAATAGACGAAGAGGGCGTGGAGGTGGGAGGCGAGGTCCTTCGTGTAAGCGAGGTATTGGGAATCGGGGCTCCAGACGGCGTCGAAGGTGCGGGCGGGGTCGTAGTAGGTGTCGGTAGCCACCTTGGTGGCTTGGCCGTTGGCAATGTCGACGACCCAGAGGTTGAGCCGGTTATCTTCGACGGCTATCCATTTGCCATCGGGGCTCCAGGCGGGGGAGCGGTCGTGGGCGGCGGGGGAGTTGGAGAGGTTGCGGGGATCGCCCTTGGCGGCGGGTATAGTGAGGATTTCGCCGCGGGCTTCGGCGACGGCGCGTTGGCCGGTGGGGGATATGGCGAGGGAGCGAATCTGGGGGCCGACCTCTTCGAGGCGGGGGCGAAGTTCGAGGAGGTCGGCGGTGACGGTGATGTTGATCGGCGGGAGTCTTTTGGTTTTGAGGTCCCAGAGTTCGAGGCCGCCGAAGCGTTCGAGGACGATGGCACCGGGGCCGGCGGTGGCGGATTTGTAGTCGAGACCTTTGTTTTCGATGACGCGGCGGGTTGTTTTGGAGCCGACTTCGTGGGCGTAGCGGGAGACGGCGCCATCGCGGTCGGAGAGGAAGTAGATTTCGTTGCCGATCCACATGGGGTCGGAGTCGTTGGAGTTGGCGCGGGGGACGGGGGTGACGGCGGAGTCTTTCAGGTCGGCGATCCAGATTTTGTTGGTGCGGCCGCCGCGGTAGTGTTTCCAGGCGTCGGAGGAGTGGGGGGCGCGGAAGAAGCCGATGGGCATGAAGGCCATGCCGAGGGGGAGTTCCCGGGCGGGTCCGCCGGTGGCGGGGATGGTGAAGAGTTTTTTGAAGCGGGAGTAGCTGGCGCGGCCGCTGCGGAAGAGGATCTGCTGGCCGTCGGGGGTCCAGGCGGTGGGTTCGTCGATGTCGGGATGGTAGGTGATACGTTGGGGGATGCCGCCGGCGAGGGGGATGGTATAGACGTCGAAGTTGACATCGTATTCGCCGCAGAAGGCGACGGTTTTGCCATCGGGGGAGAGGACGGGGACGGTTTCCAGGCCGGGGCCGGTGGTGAGGCGGATGGCGGCGCCGCCGGAGCGGGGGACGCGCCAGAGGTCGCCGGCCCAGGAGAAGACGATTTCGGAGGCGCCGAGGGCGGGGCGTTGGGGAAGGATTTGGGCGGAGGCAACGGCGGCGACCGTTAGCGCGAGGAGGAGACGCGTGGTTAAATTATGAAACGATCTGGTGGGCGGTGTGGTATAAGGAGAGCGATGACGATTGATATGGGCAAAGAGCTGAAGCGAAAGTTGGTGCAGGAGACCAATTTCTCCGGGTTTATGGACTACTTCTTCACCAATTTTGCGGCGAAGGAGGGCTTCCTGAAGCGGGGGCGCGTGCTGGCACCGCCGCAGGCGCAGGCGCTGTGGCAGATGATTGGCGAGGCCCACGAGGCGTCGGGTGCCAAGAGTCGTTTCCGCGTCAGCGGCAATCTGGTTGAGATTCCGGAGATCGGATTGATTCACGGGGCGTTTCTGCTGGACGGTCAAGTGGCGGCGGTAGTTTACTTTTCGGATATCGCGATGGGGATGTGTTCGGTATCGACTGACTTGCTGGCCGGAAAGACGATGTACATGCGGTTCGGCGGGCAGTTGCCGACGGATAGTCCGCCCAGTTGACGATGCGAGTAGGATGGTGGACTTGATGGGCAGAAACACTTTGGTGATGTTGGTGGGATGGGCGGCCGCCGTGGCGGCGGAAGGGCCATTGGCTCAGTTGTTGCGGGCGGGGGAGTCTCTGGCGGATGCGGCTTCGTTGCCGCTGGTGAAGGGGCGGACGAGCACGGTGTTTCGCGGCGAAGAACGGGTTTCGGGCTTCAACCTGCATTCCTACATCGCTCATTTTGACGGCAAGTTTTGGGCGGTGTGGTCTTCGAGTGGGGTGGGCGAGGAGGACCCGGATCAGCATGTCCGTTACGCGACGAGCGTGGATGGGCATACGTGGAGTAAGTCGACGACGTTGGCGGCGGACCCGGAGGGGCCGGGGCGATGGATTGCGCGGGGCGTGTTTGTGATGGACGGGAGGTTAACGGCGCTGGCGGCTTACGTCGAAAGCGCGGACTATGGCAAGCGGGGAAGGGAGGCGGTTTGGAAAGGCCTGCGGTTGATGCGGTTTGAGTGGGACGGGAACGCTTGGCGGCCAAAGGGTTTGTTTGTGGACAACTGCATGAGTAACTTTCCGCCGGAGCGATTGGGCGGGACGTTGGCGCTGGTTTGCCGGGATCGGAACATGAACGTGGGGATAGCGCTGCGGGATGAGCAGGGCAGGTGGATCGTGACGCCGCTGGCGGCCGCGCCGCCGTACGACAAGATGGACGAGCCGACGTTTTACGCGACGAGCGAGCGGGAGGTACACATGATTATCCGGGATAACTCGAAGTCCGGTTATCTGCTGCGGGCGCTGAGCCGGGACGCGGGGCGGAGTTGGACGGCGCCGG
>JAPKZA010000139.1 GCA_026394015.1 Acidobacteriota bacterium | reverse complement strand
TCTGCTGACCGCTGCCAGCGTCCACGATTCCCAGGTCGCCATCGCTCTCATGGAGATGAGTTCAAAGCGAGTCACCTACCTCTACGAAATCATGGATTCGGCCTACGACGCCTCGGCGATTTACCAAGCCAGCGCGGACCGCAACCACCAGCCGATCATCAATCCGCACCCTCGCCGAAAGAGCAAAACCCAGCTTCCTTTGCTCGTCAAACCACAGCCGCAACTCTGTCCCGCCAATGCGGAGCGATACAAGATACGGACGATGGTGGAGCGAGTATTTGGGCGACTGAAGGATGAGTTCGGGGCCGACAAGATTCGCGTTCGGGGAAACAAGAAAGTGATGGCGCACCTGATGTTTAGCGTGCTGGCCCTGACGGTGGACCAGCTACTCCGGCTGAATACCTAGGCAAATCGCCCCCAACACAGAAATATATCGGTGGTCCTTAGGTCCGTATTGTTGAAAAACGATGCGGAGGCTTTTCGGCGCATACTTGTCGCGGAAAAGAACTTTCCGCACCCCGCTACCACGCCTGTCAAGCGTTTTGCACGGAATTTTGCAAGCGCCTCACGAGGTGTTGAGATTTATTTCTCCAAATATTGCAATCACTTACAAAAACGCAGCAAGAAACGCACCCAATCCCTAACGTAAACTCCAATCAGAACTGCCCGCTGCGCCCCCCCCGGCCCGGCGGGCTTTTCCATTTCTAACTCAGGAGAATCCAACCATGTCCACCGAAACGTTCGTTTTTGACCGCGAGGCCTTCCTCAACAAATGCGTCGCCGACCACGAAGCGGAACTTGCCGCCGAGCAAGCCGAAGATCGCGCCCTCCTCAACCGCCTCAACGCCATGCGGTCCACCGGGCCGCGCACCCCCGCCGGTAAGGCAACTTCCAGCCAGAACCGTCTCGCGCACGGCCTCTGCGCCACCTCGCTCATCGTTCGAGGAGAGACCCAGGAGGACTTCGACCTGCTCCGCAACGAAATGTTGACCGCCTATCGTCCGGCTACCCCGGAAGAAAAGATGCTCACCGACCAACTCACCGAATCCCAATGGCGACTCAATCGAGCTCGGCGCATCGAAACGCACACCCACGATATCTTGATGCGCGACACCTAGGAACTCCTTTCGAGCGACGGCGGCGATGTCAGCAAAAATCCCGACGTGCTGATGGCCTCCTCCCTGTGGTCCGAACACAATGACGGAGTGCTCCGCCGGCTCAACCGTTACGTCACCGCCATCGAACGAAGCCATCAGCGAGCCCTCAAAGCCCTGCACTACGCCCAGCAAAATCGCCGCACGTTGCCGTCGGCCCCGGTCGAGCCGGAACCGATCGCCGAGGTAGCCGTAGCCGCCGGCGCGGAACTACCGCCGTTTGGCTTCGAATCGAAAAATGGCCCCATTCCTAACCCGGCGGTCAACGTCCCCTTCGTCGACCGTTGCTGATCTGGCTTCGTATCGTAATTCCCGGCTGCCTTCGAACCGTTCGCTGATCTTTGAAAACCCCACCGTCAAAACTCCAGGCGGAGCCCTATCCTCACGTTCCAATCGTGCGGCAACCCTGCCATCGCCCCGGCCAGAGTCCGGCCGCTTCGACGGCCGTTCCCAACCTGGCTTCGTATCGTAACTCCCGGCCGACTCCGCGCCGACCGCCGATCGACCATCAAAACTCCAGGCGGAGCCTTGTCCCCACGTTCCAATCGTGCAACAACCGTGCCATCGCCCCGGCCAGAGTCCGGCCGCTTCGACGACCGTTCCCAACCTGGCTTCGTATCGTAACTCCCGACCGACTCCGCGCCTACCGCCGATCGACCATCAAAACTCCAGGCGGAGCCCTATCTGCAGGTTCCGATTGTTCTTCGCCCGCGTTATCGCCCCCGCCGTCGCGATGTCCACATTATTCTCCGGCAAGTTAAAATTCGGCCGATTCGGCAGGTTAAACGCCTCGGCACGCAGTTGCACGAACCGGCTCTCCGCCAGCCGAAACCGCCTTGAGACCGATGTGTTGATCACCACCGTCCCCGGGCCATCCAAAATATTCCGCCCGGAGTTCCCAAACCGATACGCCCCCAGCGGCACCGGCGCAAACGCCGTCCGGTCGAACCACTGCTCCGCCGTCGGGTTCTCCACCGTCCCCTTCCGAATCCGATCCGGCCGACTAGCCTCGCCATTCACATAACTGAAGTTCGCCACCCGGGGCGTAAACGGAGACCCCGTATAAATCGTGCTCGTACCCGAAACCTGCCAGTCCCGCGCCGCCCAATGCCGCGTCAACTGCGGCGACCAAATAAAGCTGCTCGCCAGAGTATGCCCGATGTCAAAATCCGACCGCCCTCGCTCCAGACTCAAATTCCGCGAGTCCTGCGCCAAACCAAAGTTGTAGCTCAGCGACCCGCCCGTGTTCGACGTCTGATCAATCGACTTGGCAAACGTATACGTGCTCCGCAAAAAGAGCTGCTTCGAAAACCGCCGCCGCACCGTCAACTGACCCGAATTGTAAATTGAGTTCGACCCGTCGCTGATCATCTCAATCGACCCGAAAAACGGATACGGCCGCGCCGTCCGATTCGCCGGATCCCGCCCCGCCTGGTTCACATCGTAACGCCGCGGCAAATGCGTCCCCTTCGATCCCGCAAACGCCAACTCCACCACGGTCCCGTGCGCAAACTCCCGCTCCAGCGCCAGGCTCCACGACTGCGTGTACTGGCTCTTCGGCTTCGAAGTCTGCTCCCCATAACTGCTCGTCACCCCCGCAAACGCCCGCCGCGCCGTCGGAAAAGGGTTCGATAAAGTCAACGCCGTCGGATCAGCATTCACCCGGCTAAACGTCTCCGTAATCGTGAAGGGATAGGTGTCCGTATAGTTGTCCAGCCGGTACAGCGAACTCGAACCGTAGAAGATCCCATACCCGCCCCGCACCACCGTCCGCGCACTCCCAAACGCCCGCCACGCGAAACCGAACCGCGGCGCCAAGTTCGTATAGTCCGTCTCCGTAATCGTCTGCGGCAGCCCCACCGCCGACGCCTTCACCACATAAGGAGCCAACCCGGCGCTGGCAATCCGCTGGTCAAACTCCGCCTGCGTCAAGTTTCCCGTCCCCGCCGTCACCACCTTCCCCAAGGAAGGCAGAAACACCGCCCAAGCGCCGTACTTCTCCCGCGGCGGCTTCATCAGGTCATACCGAACCCCCACGTTCAACGTCAGCGTCGAGCTCACCTTGTAGTCGTCCTGCACGTACCCCGAGTAGTTCGACATTAAGTGATAAGGCCCCGACGCATCCAACTGCCGCCGCGTCGTATCCGCCCAGCCCAGCACAAAGTCCGCCATCGGATCGCCACTGAACCGTCCCAGAAAATTGGCCCGTCCCCGCGTGTCCCCGTAGTTCCGCGAAAAGTACTGCGCCCGCAGGAAGTCCACCCCGAACTTCATCGTATGCCGCCCCTTCACCCACGTAGTATTCACCGCGTACTGATAGTTATTGAACGTCCAGATCTTCGGAATCGTGTTGTTCGGCCCCAACGGAATGTAGCTCGTCACCAGCAGAAACGGCAACCCCGCCGCCACCGGATTCGTGATCCCCCCCTTGAACCCAGTCTCCGCCGCCCAGTCCTTCGCCCCGCTCTGCGGCCACACCTCGTTGTTCGTCCGCCGCGAGAAGTTTCCGCTCGCCTCCAAAAACACCGTCGGGCTGATCGTCCGGATGTACTTCACATACGTCAGCAGCTCCAGCGTCTGGTTCGTCGTCCCAAACACCGACAGCGGCGACTTCCCCGGCGACACCGGATCCCACTCCGACTGCGGCTTCCAAAACGTGCTCAGCGTCAGCCGGTCTTTGGAGCTAGCGTTGTGGTCGATCTTCACTCCGAAATTGTTGAACTGGTTCGTCGCGTCGCCCTGCCCCACGAAATTGAACACCCCGCCCGTCGTCAGGTTCGGCGCCGGAAAATACGCCCCCAGCTTCGCCGCCACCGGGTCCAGTCGGCTCGGCGGAATCTGGTTGTTCGGAAACGGCAACCGGCTCAGCGTATCCGTAATCCGGATCGGCCGCCCAAACGCATCCGTCGCCCGCGAAAAATCCCCCCGCAGCATCTCCGGCTGCGGCACCAACCCCCGTTGCGACTCCCCGTCCACCAGCCGCAGCGAGTCCCACGTCACCAGAACAAACGTCCGGTTCCGCCCGTCGTACAGCCTCGGCAGCCGCACCGGACCGCCCACCGTCGCCCCAAACTGATGCCGTCGCAGCTTCCCCTTCCCCGGGTCAAAATACCCCGTCGCGTCCAGCGCGTCGTTCCGCATAAACTCATACAGCGATCCCCGCAACCGGTTCGTCCCGCTCTTGGTCACCACGCTCAGCATCCCCCCGGCGTACCGCCCATACTCGGCCGCAAACCCGGACGTCAGCATCTTGAACTCCTGCACCCCTTCAATCGGCGGGTTCATCACCGCCCCCGTATTCCGGCGCTGCGTATTGTTCATCCCGTCCAGCAGAAACCCCGTATTGTCCGCCCGCCCGCCGTTCACCGAAAACGACCCGTCGTTGCCGTCGCCCCGCGGAATCACCCCGCCACTCAGCAGCGCCAGGTCGCTGAAGTTCCGCCCCGCCAACGGCATCTCCTTGATCTCGCTCTGCGTCGTCACCTCGCCCCGCGCCCCCGTCTCCGTGTTCAACGCCGGCGGCACATCGTTCACCGTCACACTTTCCGACGTCGCCCCCACTGTCAGCGGCACATCGAGCCGCAACACCTGGCTCACCTCCAACAAGAACTCCCCCCGCTGGTGCGTCTGGAAACCCGTGGCCGTCGCCGCCAGCACATACCGCCCCGGGTTCAAATACGGGATCGTGAAGTCCCCCGCCGCGTTCGAAACCCCCTTCTGCGGGATGTTCGTCTCCACGTTCCTCACCGTCACCGCCGTCCCCGGCACCACCGCCCCCGAAGGATCCGTCACCCGGCCCACCACGCTCGCCGTCGGCGATTGCGCCCACGCCAGCCCAGCCAGAAGCACGACTGCCACCAGTCTCATCGAGCCGCCGCCTGCGCGCCCTGCCAACCCTGCCGCCACTGCTCCATCAATCGCTTCACCAGCTCCGCGTTGCCGTCCGCCTTCGCGATGTTCGTATTCTCCTGCGGGTCCGTCCGGTGGTCGTACAGCTCCACCGCGTCGATCACCGAGTGGTCCTTCCGCCCCACCCACACCGTGAACCGATACCGCTCCGTCCGCATCGAGTAGCCCATCAGCCGCTGCCCCCGCGGATACTGGCTAAACACCGCCGGCTTCCACTTCCGCTTCGGGTCAACCAGCACCGGCTTGAAGCTCACCCCTTCCAAATGCTTCGGCAGCGGCAATCCCGCCAACTCCGCCAGCGTCGGGTAAACGTCTACGAACTCGACCAGCGCGTCGCTCATCGATCCCGCCGTCTTCAGCCCCGGCGCGGCCACCAGCAGCGGCGCGTTCGTGTCATTCTCCACGTTCGTATGCTTCGCCCAGGCCCCGTGCTCCCCCAGCTTCCAACCATGGTCGCCCCACAGCACGATGATCGTGCTCTGCCGCAATCCGCTCCGGTCCAACTCGTCCAACACCTTCCCCAGTTGAGCGTCCATGTAGCTCACCGCGGCGTAGTAGCCATGCTTCAAGTGCCGCCCCAACTCCGGCGTCACCTCCGGCGGCATCCCGTGATAGTTTAAGGCCTCGTCCGTCCCCGTCACCGCGTAGTCCGGAGCGCCTTTTGGGTAAAAGTTGTTGGTCGCCGGCTTCAGCTCCTTCGGGTCGTACATGTCCCAATACCGCTTCGGCGCCACAAACGGCAGATGCGGCTTCGCAAACCCCACCGCCAGGAAGAACGGCTTCCCTTTAGCCTTCAGGTCACGCAGCGTCGCGACGGCCAACTCGGCCAACTTCCCGTCCTTGAACGTGTTGTCCGGCACGTCCGCCGCTTCCGAAACCGGGCCCTTGGCCTTCTTTCCCTTCTTCTCCCGCGCCCCGCTCAGCTTCTTCGCCGCCGGGTCCGCCAACGCGTAATCCACCGCCTTCGGCGTCTGCCACGGCACCGACCACGACTGCGGATCCTCCACGCTCGGATGGAACAGCTTCCCCATTCCCTGCACGAAATACCCCTGCTGCTTGAAGTGCTCCGGCAGCGTCACCACGTTCGGCAGCGCATCCCGGAAGTGGGTCACCAAATCCCAAACCTTCGTCGTGTCCGGCCTCGCACCCGTCAGCAAACTGGTCCGCGACGGCGAACACACCGCCTGTTGGCAATACGCCCGCCGAAACGCCACGCCCCACTTGGCAATCCGATCGACGTTCGGCGTCCGGATCGCCTCGACGCCATAACAGCCCAGCTCCGGCCGCAGGTCGTCGACCGCGATAAACAGCACGTTCGGCTTCGGGGCGTCCGCCGCGCGCAGCGACAGCCCTACCATCGCCAGCAAGCTGCGGCGGGTCATCTGTTGAGGGTTCATAGTTCAGTTCCTAAGTCCAAAGAATCGGTTGGCGGATGAAGTAGTTCCGCACCACCTCCTCCACCTCAGAGCTCGCCGGCAGCCGCTTCCACACTTCCAGATAATCCTTCCGGTCGTAGGCCAGCCCGCCAAACAACAGCGCTTCCTGCCGCATCGGCCACTGCTCGAAATACATCACGTCCGGCGGGTACTTCCACTTGGCCTTATCGGCGATAAACGGGAACATATAGGCGATCGCCTGCCGCACCCCCCGTCCGTCCGCCGTCTCAAACAGCCACAGCTCCGGCAGAATCTGGCACAGCGTCGCCAACGCTTCCAGGTTGAACAGGCAATAGCCATAAGGCTTTGTCCGGCTCGCCTCCAGCGGCAAACTGCCGTCCGGCGCAATCTGGCCCGGCACGATGATCGTCTTGAACCGTTCCGCCGCCTCGGCCAACACTTCCCGGTCACCGGTCAACTGCGCAAACGCCGCCACCTGCATCAACCAGCAGGTCCCGTGGTTGTTCTTCGCGTCCCGCTCTTCCATGCCGTTCGGGCTCGTCCGCATCCATTTCGTGTACTCGGCAAACCAACCCTTCACCGCCGCCAACTCCGCCTTCGACAGCGCTCCCGCCTCGGCGATCACCGGCACGGCCCTGGCCACTTCCACCAGATGAATCGTATCGATCACCCCGGTTCCGCGCCCGGTCGAACGGCCTTGGATCGCCTGCGCGTACTGCAGATTCGGGTTCACCCGCGTCTCCGGCGTGACGAACCAGGCCCGCAGATGCGCCGCGGCGTGTTCGGCGTAGCGCCGCTCTTTCGTCAGCTTCCACGCCGCCGCCAGCGCCGGAGCCTCCACGCTCAGCCGCATCAGAAAATTGCGGTGCTCGACGAAATTGGCCGGGTTCGTCATCCCGTCCTTCCGAATGTACGGCGCCTTCGGGTCCTTCGGATCCGGCCACCAATAGTCGCCTTCAGAGAAGAAGTCGTTCTTCCCTCCCGCGCTCCGCGGGCTTTGCGCCGCCGTAGGAGTCGCCGGTTTCCGACCCAGATACTTCCCCGCCTCCGCCAAGACCCGCGCCCGATCCAGCGCCGCCACATCAAAAACCCCCTGCGCCGTCGCCGCCGCCGCCAGGATCCCCACAAACACTCTTCGGTTTACCATTGCCACCATTTCCCCAGCTTAGCTTCCAAGTCCCGTCGCACCCCGGCGCTGCCCTTGTCCTCCGCCAGGTTCTTCATCTCATGCGACCGCCCGGGCAAATGATACAGCTCCGGTGCCCGAGTCTCACTCAGGATCAGCTTCCATTCGCCCTCCCGGATCATTGAGGTCCGATGCGTCTCCTGCATCTCCTGGTTGAACACCCGGGTATGCAAAGCGTCCGTGCCCGTCTCCGCCTTCAGCCGCGCCGCGT
This sequence comes from Acidobacteriota bacterium, assembly GCA_026394015.1. Taxonomy (GTDB): domain Bacteria; phylum Acidobacteriota; class Terriglobia; order Bryobacterales; family Bryobacteraceae. Next base: position 12,825 of record JAPKZA010000139.1, on the reverse strand, counting down.
CCAACTCGCCATACCCGGCCGATGCGTACGCCACCGTTCGGCCGCCCGTCTTCCCGCCCGTCACCAGCGCCTTCGCCGACACCCCGTCCAGCCCTTCCGGAACCTTCCCGCCCGTCATCTCCACCAGCGTCGGAAACACATCGTGCAACTGCACCGGTGCGCTGCTCCGCACCCCCTTCGCCACTCCCGGCCCCGACCAGATCATCGGCACGTGCAGCAGCGCCTCATAGAGGAACATGCCCTTCCGCACCATGTGGTAGTTCCCCATGAAGTCCCCATGGTCGGACACCATCACTACCACCGTGTTCTTGTCGAGCCCCGCATGCCGCAGCCCCGCCATCAACCGTCCCACTTGCTCGTCCACGCCCCAGTCGACGGCCGCGTGGTAGTGCTGCATCGTCTTGCGGATCACGTCGTCGGTCATCTTCTCAAAGCCCATGCCGTGCGAGTGCTCGTCGATCCGCGGCCCCAACGCGCTCGGCAGCGGCGTCTTCGGAATCACCATCGATTCGGCCTTGATCTTGGCCACGTGACGTGGCGGCGCGAAGTACGGCGGATGAGGGTCGAAGTAGCTCACCGTGGCGAAGAATCGCTCCCCCGGCTTCACCCCCGCAAAGAAGCGCAGCGCGTCCTGCGTATTCAAATGCGGATGGCACCTCTCCTCCGGCCACGGCGCCTCCGACGACCACCAGGGATTCACGTCCGCATCGTAAGCCCGAAACTTCTCCCGGTCGCGAACACCCTCGGAGTCGACCTTGGCTATCGCCTCCTTCAGAAACGTATGATTCTTCCCGAAGTAGCCGGTCTTGTACCCCAGCTTCTGGAAGTAACCCAGCATCGTCCCCTGCAACGGCAAGAAGCTGTCGTGGTCATTCGTCAGGCTGCCATGATGATGCGGGTACAGCCCCGTAAACATCGACTTCCGTGAAGGCACGCAGACCGGATTCGTCGACGTGCAGCGGTCGAACAGAACACCCCCCGCGGCCAGCGCATTCAGATTGGGGGTCTTCGCGTTCGGGTTGCCCAGCATACCCAACGCATCGGCACGCATCTGATCGCAGATCACGAACAGCACGTTCGGTGCCTCGTTTGCCGCCAGTAGGGGTGCCGCGCTCATAGCTATGAATTCTCGACGTCGCAATAGAGTCTCCTTAGAACTTGAGGAACAACGAAAACTGCCAATTCTTAGCCTCGGATCCCGTATCGGTCACCGTGCCAAAAGCCCCACTTACCGGGCTCGTATTCGGAGCGTTGAAGCTCGCCTGGTTGAAGGCGTTATAGAGCTCCGCGCGGAACTGCAACTTCGCCCGTTCGGTCACCGGGAAGGTCTTGAACAACGACCAGTCCCAAGCCCGCTGTCCATCGCCGCGGATGCCGCTGAACCGCAGCGGGAACTGCCGATAGTTCTGCTGCAGTTGCCGCGCCGCGTCCCGCACAAAGCCGTCAGAGTTGAACCACCGCTCCACGCTCCGCTGCTCCCCCGCGAGCGCCACGGCCTTGATGTCGCCATTGAACAAGGCGTTGCCAAACCCCAGAGCCGGGCCGGACTGCATAATCCAAACCCCGTTCAATTGCCAGCTACCCGCGAAGAAGTCGACGAACTTCGGTAGCCCTCCGCCGAACTGTCGGCCCTTGCCGACCGGAATCTCCCAAATCCCGCTCGCCGTGATCCGGTGCGGCCGGTCCGTATCGGAGATCGTTTCATACGGCTTCAGGTCCGCGTCGTTCAAATAGTCGAGCGCCTCCATGAACTTCGACCATACATACGAGGTCTGCACGCTCAATCCGCCCCTCATCCGGCGCTCCGCCCGCACTTGCATCGAGTGGTACCAGGAGTAGCCGTCCGGTACCTGCGCGTTCAAATTGCCGAAGTGCGGATAGGGCCGCAACAGATTCGCCCGGGTGATCGTCCGCCCGTAGGACGGAGCCAGCCCGAAGAAAGGGCTCGCAAATGTCTGAGACAGCGAATCGATCCGCGCCTGGTCCCGCACCGGCGATGTACTCAAGGCACCAATTGGCGTGGCGTTCAAGTTCCGCAGCGACGCCAGACGCGTCCCGCGGCTGCCCACGTACCCAACTTCAAACAGGGTCTGGCCCGGCAGCATCTGCTGCGCGCTGAACGACCAACGCTGCGAGTAGGCATGCTTCAGATTGGGGTCGTAGAACGTAAAGCCCTGCCCCAAACTCGTCGTCAGCCCGCCCGCCGCGCCGCGCGCCGCAATCAGCCCCTGCGGGAACGGATTGGCGTTGTTGGCGACGTAGGTCACCCCGTTGTCCAAGGACGCCTGGATCGGCGTCGACTGCGAAAAACCCGTCTGCTGGGCCGTGATCCGGTTCACCCCGATGCTGTCAAAGTAGGTGCCGTAGCCCGCGCGAATCACCGCATTCGCCCCCACCTTATAAGCGAGCCCCGCCCGCACCAGCACGTTGTTCTTCTCGCCTTTGTACGGGCTCCGGCCCGACCCGTTCTGGTTGACGAAGCTCAGGCCGCCCGTTGTCCGAAACGCCGATGCCGCCAGTTCCGGCAGCGGTGCCGCCGCGTAGTTGGCGCGGGCTTGGGCCTCAATCGGATTCGCGGTATCGAAGTTGTAGCCCGCCACTAGCCGGTCAAACCGCTCCGTCACCGGAGCCTCGTATTCGTAGCGGACGCCCATATTCAGCGTCAGTCGGCTGTTCACTCGCCAGTCATCCTGCAGGAACCCGGCGATGTACTTGTCCTGAATCGCGTTCGTCGCCGTGCGGTCCATCTGGCCATCCGGCACCCCCAACAGCATCGCCGCCAACTCCTGCCCGATCGGAGACGCCGCCGCGTTATCGAGCGGCCCCCGCGTATAGGCGGTCGTGTAGTTCAAATCCGGCGAATTCGCCAGCGGCGTCCGCGTCCCAAAGCCGCGATACAACCGGGCGTCGACGCCATAGCGCAGGCTGTGCGGCCCGCGGACCTGCGTCAGATTCGCCAGCACCGTATGCGTAAAGCTCGAGTTCGCCCCGTCCCCGTTGTTCCACTCCGAAAGCGGCGAAAACGCCCCGGCGCGCACCCGCGGCACCGTCGCTCGCGCCGGGTCCACCAAACTCGCCAACCCCTTCGAAAAGCCCAGGCTCGTCAGGTCGATCCCGCTCGTATCCCGCACTTCGCCCATGTCCCCATACGTGAGTCCGTACCGCACGTTCAGCACCATCGTGGGGCTGAGAATCTTCACGTCGTCCAGGCCCATACCCTTCCGCGCCGACCGCGTATTGAAACGTCCCTGCGGGCTGCCGTACCGGTCCTGTCCGCTGATCCAGTCGTAGTTGTGCATGCGGAAGAACAGCCGATGCCCTTCCCGAAACTCATGGTCGAATCGGCCCATGTGGGTGTTGTATTCCTGCTTCCGGACATCCACGTAGTAGTGGTTGTTCGCCCCGTCATTGCGGCCCGCCTGGTTCGGAGCCGGCCACAGATTCACCAGGTTCTGCCCCACGCCGTCGAGCATACTCCGCGGAATCAGATTCCCCGGAAAAGGATCCCGCTGGAACCGGCCACCCGCCACCGCCCGCGTCGAAAATGGGTTGAAGACCTGGTACCGCGTCCCCTGCGGAATCGCCAGCAGGGCCGAGAAATCGCCGTTCCGCTGCGCCAGCGTTGGCACGGTGTTCGTCGTCGACGTCGGTCGACCCCATTGATTGCCCTCGTAGGCGTAGAACCAGAACGTCCGGTTGCGCCCGTGGTAAACCCTGGGAATCCAGATCGGCCCGCCCGCCGAAACCCCGTATCGATTGTCCTGATAGACCGCCGGCTTGGTACCGTTCCGGTTCTCAAACCAGTTCGACGCGTCGAGAGCGGCGTTCCGAAACCAGTAGCGCAAATCGCCATGCAGATCATTGGTCCCACTCTTGGTGCTGATGTTCACTGTCGCCCCGGACGTATGGCCGAAGCTCGCATCGTAGGGCGAAACCTCCAGCCGAAACTCCGAGATCGCGCTCGCTGGCGGGATGAACGCCACCCGCAGACGCCCGTCCCCCAAGTCCGCCGTCGTATTGGTGATCCCGTCAATCTGGAATTCGGTATTGAACCGTGAACTCCCCGCCACCGACATCTGCGACGTCCCGCTCGGCGAAGACGCCTTCATCGCCCGCAGGTTGGTCAAGTTCGACACCTGCGGCGACAATCGGGTCAACTCCATCGGATTGCCCCCGCGCATCGGCAATTCTTGAATTCGCCGCTGGTCCATGACGGTTCCCATCGACGACGTCCCGGTTTCGAGCAGCGGGGCCGCGCCGGTCACCTCCACCGTCTCGCTGGCGTTCCCGGGAGCCAGCCGGACCGGCAGATCGAGCGTTTCGCCCACCCGCACCTCCACGCTGTCCATCGAGACCTTTTTAAAGCCGACGTACTCCGCCGTCACCCGGTAGATACCCGGCGTCAAGAACGGCAGCCGAAATCCACCGCCTTCGCCGGAGACGGCCGTCGTCACAATCCCGGTCTCCCGGTTGGTGGCCTTCACCTCCACCCCGACGACCGAACCGTCCGAGGTATCGGCTACCCTTCCGGCGATCACGCCGCGGGACTCCTGTCCGAACCCAACCACCGTCATCAAGATCGCGAGAGCCGTTGTCCGGCAAGTACCAATGCTCATCATGGAACCCCAGTCCAGATATCATCTCTCGGATCCTATCGCTGGAAAAAGGGGCAATGCGCGTGGTAACGGTTGTTGCAACCTGTTGCAAGCCTCGGTAGTCTAGGTTGCTAGGATGCCTGTTCTTGCCGCGCCAACGTCCGACGAACGACGCGCGGCGTTGCGTGAAGTCCTTGATAGCCAAGCATTTGCGCGGAGTGAACAGCTCAAAAACTTCCTCCGTTACGTCTGCGAACTCGACATCGGCGGCCGAGCGGCCGAGATTAAGGAGTATTCCATCGGCGTCGAGGCCCTCGGGCGGCCCTCTTCGTACTCTCCGGCCAACGATTCGTCCGTCCGGCGCCGCGCGTTCGAACTCCGAACCAAACTCGCCGAACTTTACGCCAAAGAGTTAGCCGCCTCCCCGGTCGTGATTGAGCTTCCCAAGGGCTCCTACGTCCCCGTCTTCCGGTTTCGCGGCGACAGTGTCGCGGAGGTGCCGGCCAGTCGCCCGACCCTGGCGATCGCCGCAGCACTGGTCGCCGGTCTTCTACTCGGAGCCGGAGCGATGCGCTTTCTCGCCCCGACCACGGTGCCGCCCGACATCGTGAAGGAAGCCTGGGGGCCCCTCGCCACGCCGCAAGGCAGCGTGCTGATGTGCGTCGCCAGCAACTTCCACCTGGCCGTCCGACTCGGTAATTTCTCGTCCGAAAGCGACCTGCCCACCTTCCCGGCTCCGGAGGAGATCTATCCGCTCTACCAAAAGAGCAACCCGATGCCGGAGCGGGGACCGCTCTTCATGCGTCCGGCGCTGAACACCACTACGCTGGGGGTGGTTGGGGCGATCGCGGCCGCCTCCTCCACCCTGCGGGCTTTCGGAGCCCAGTTCCAGATTCTCCCCGAGCGCACCGCCCCGTTGGCGAGCTTTCGCAACCGCAATGTGATCCTCTACGGCGACGCCACCAGCTCCTTTGCCGCCACCAAACTACTCAGTCGAGGTCGACTCGCCGTGGTGCTCGACGCGGCGACCGGCCGGCTCGTGATCCGGGACCGCACCAAACCCCTCGCCGATCCGCCGGCGTTTTCAAGGCGCGAGGCCAAGGCCGGCGACCACGCCGAGGTCTATGGCCTGCTGACCGTTCTGCCTTCCGACGCCGAGCCCGGCCAGCAGCGGCGAACGCTGATCGTCTCCGGCGTCTCGAACGTCGGCACACAGGGGGCGATGGAGTTCTTCACCTCCCCCGACCGTCTCACCGACCTGAAGGGTAGGTTTCGGCGAGACGGTTTAGCAGGATTTCCGACGGCGTATCAGGTGGTCGTAAAGTGCACAGCCGAAGACAACCTGCCCCTGTCTTGCGGCTATGCCGGCCATGTCGTTCTGGACTAGAACGCCAGCTTCAAGGCGAACTGCACGACGCGCGGGTTGCCGGTCGTATTGCGGATCACTCCATAGCTGGCGGCCGTAATACTGCCGCCGGGGTTGGCGAAGTTGGCGATGTTGAGCACGTTGAAGAACTCGCTGCGCCATTCCAGGTTCACCCGTTCGGTCAACGTGAACTTCTTGTTGATCGACAGATCGGCGTTCCGCTGAATCGGCCCACGGAGAATGTTCCGACCCGTATCGCCGAAGAAGTTGCCGGAACGGACAAAAGCCGCCGTGGTGAAGTACTGATTCAACCGGTCCTGCGTCCGACCCGATCCCTGCGCCGAAGCGATCGTCACTCCCGGTGCCCAACTCGCCCGGCTATTGGCCGTGCCGTAGAAGGCCGCGCCGCTCGTGTCGAGAATGCTGATGGGTGTCCCGCTCTGCAGAATAGCGACGCCGGCAAGCTGCCAGTCCCCAAAGATCCGCTTGTTGAGCCGCCCGTACGGTAGGTTGTAGCTGAAGTTCACGATCACGCGATGGGTTCGATCAAAATCAGAGGGGCCGCGATTCAGCGAGAGCCGCGTCTGGTCGCCATCAAGCTGCGTAAAGGTGGCCCCGGTGCCGGAGCCGGAGTTGTTATCGAGCGACTTGGCCCACGTGTAGGAACCCAGAAGCCGCAGGCCCTTCGAGAACCGGCGCGTGACGCTCGTCTGCAACGAGTTGTAGCTCGAATCGGTGGAGGTTTCGAGCCAAACCAGACCCGTGGGGGAGAAGCCGACGTAGGGCACCCGCAGGGAGGCGTTCGCCGCCGTGTTCGTCGTCTGGCCGCCGATCGGGTTGGTCGCCGAAGCCAGGATCGGCTGGTTAATCAGCCGCTGGGTAGCCAGGCGCGAACCCTTGGTCCCCTGGTAACCGGCTTCCACCATCGTCGATGGCGTCAACTGATACTGCGCGTTTAAGCCCCACTGCTGCAGGTAGGGCGTCTTCAGCGTCGGGTCCACGGCGTTCAGGCCGATGGCCGGGCGATCGGTCGTATAGGGCGGGGCGGAGAGTTGCGGCAACACCGGGAAGTCGCCGCGCGCCGGCAGCGTCGGGAAGGGATTCTGCAGGGAATAGGAGGTGTTGGCCGCACCCTGAAGGTCGGTCCGGACATAGCCAGGCAGAGACAGCGCTTCGAGCAGACCCAACTGGTTCGAGAGCCGATCGTAGTAGATGCCGTACCCGCCGCGCAGCGCGATTTTTTCAGACAGCTTATACGCAAAGCCAAACCGAGGGGCAAAATTCCGATTGGGCTCGGAATCAAGCAGGGTATTCGCTACCTTCGGAATACCGGGAATCGGCTTCTGCGTGGCGCTGGTCTGCACGAACCCGGCGCTCGTGAATCCGCCGACGGGTGGTGCCTGGTATAGCCGCGTATCGAAGCTGCCGTTGCGGCCTTGTTTGTCGACCGCGTAGCCGAGATAGTCCCAACGGAGCCCGATGTTCAACGACAGCCGAGACGTGATCTTCCAGTCGTCCTGCACGTAGAAAGCCAGGTCCGTGATGCGGTCCATCCGGTCCGTGACCCCGCTCGCGACGCTGGACGTATTGATGTTGCTGAAGCCGGTGCCGTTGCCGCCCTGCGTGATCGGCGTGCCCGGCAGACCCGTCAAAAAGTCGCCGAAGCTCTGCATGGTCAGCGAGCCGCGGAAACGGTTGTTGGAGTAGTAATCATCGACGTACCGGCGCATCTCGACGCCCGTGCGGATCTGGTGCTTGCCGCGGATCCAGGACAGGGTGTCGACGAAGTGGTAGGTGTCCTGCGCGACGCCCTGGTCGGCGTTCACGCTATAGCCGAGGCTGAAGACGCCGGTGACCGTGATCTGCGGAATGTCCGGAAAGTCCTTGGCGTTGAAGCGCTGCATGCCGATCGCGCTGAGCGGGATTTTGTTCTCCTGCAGCACGACGCCGAGCAGGCGGCTGAAGCCCATCCGCGCTTCGTTCACCAGGTTCGGCGTGAAGATGTGCGTGTCGGTCAAGCTCATGATCCGGCTTTTGAAATCCTGGGTGGTGCCAAAGCCCGGCACCGTTGCCGCAGGCAGCGGCTGAAACGCCGGCTGGCCCGAAATGATGGATTTGAACATCAGCCGGTTGTTGCTCGTCAGTTGATGGTCCACGTTCGAGATGTACTGATTCTCTTCGTAGCGGGCGGGGATGGAGACGGCGTAGTTAACCCCCGCCACCGCCTGCTGCGGCGACGGAATCACAAACTGCCCGTTGTCGAGTTTCAGGTTCAAAAGCGCCAGCGAAACCGGGTTGATGTTCGACCCATCCGCCGTGATCGTGGGGCCGCCGCGGGTGCCGCGGAGGCCGGTGAACGCGCGGCCCAGCGAAGCGCGGGATCGATCCAGCGGAATCAGCGGCAGGTTCAACGAACTCGAACCGGATAGACCATTACGCTGCTGGGTGCCTTGGTAGGAGAAGAAGAAGAACGTCTTGTTCTTGATCACCGGGCCGCCCAGGTTGCCGCCGAACTGGTTCTGCTTCAGCACCGGCCGGGCCTGGCCGGTGGAGTTGAAGAAGAAGCTGTTGGCGTTGAAGGCTTCGTTCCGTAAAAAGTGGAACAGGGTGCCGTGGAACTGGGGGGTGCCGGAGCGGGTGACCAGGACGACGGCGGCCCCGCCGCTCCGCCCGGACTGCGCGTCATAAAGGCCCGTCTGCACCTTAAACTCCTGAATCGCTTCCGGCGACGGAGCCACCAGACCGTTCGAAGCAAAGGCATTCTCGTTCGACGTGTTGCTGTGAATATTCACCGAGTCCACCCCGTCGATATAAACCGAATTCGAACCAAGCCGAGCTCCGCCCGACGATATATTCTGCGTGCCACGGCCGAGGGCCCCGGCGTCGTTCAGGGGCCCGGAGGTGCCAGGCGACAGAGCGAGCAGTTGGGTGAAGTTGCGGGACGAGAGCGGAAGCTCCTTCATCGCGCTGCCATCAACCACCCGACCGAGCGCCGCGGATTCGGTTTGCAGCAGCGGGGCGGAGGCGGAGACTTCAATCTTCTCCGTCACGCCCGCCGGGTTCAGGACGAGGTTCACGGCGATCCGCTCAGTAACGCCCAGAATGGCGCTGGCAGCGCTGGTGGAAAAGCCCGCCATCGACGCTTCAATGCGGTACTCGCCCGGAGCCAGGAACGGGAACGAATACTGGCCAGAGGCCGACGAAACGGCTTGCCGCTTCTCGTTCGTGTTGGTGCTGATGGCAGTGACCTGAGCGTTGGTAACGGCGGCTCCGCTTTGGTCGGAAATGGCACCGCTGATGGTGCCGGAGGTCTGGCCGAGCAGCGTCGCGGCGGCAGCCAGGAAGACAAGAATACGAGACATATGGAGAAGACCCTCTTTGGCTTCATGGTATGCCGATTAGAAGCGGAAACGCACCCCCCCCCAGATTCCGCGCGGCGCGCCCGGCGCGTAGAACGTCGCCTGGCGCACCGGAAACACGCCGCTCACCGCCGGAAACGGCCGGGCAATGTAGTTGCCTTCCGCGGTAAACCCGGTCGGACCGAGCTGAGCGCCGGAGTAGTATTGGCGGTCAAACAGGTTGTTGATCTGGGCGAAAAGCTCCACGCGCCGGTGGAGTTCATAACGGCCGCCGAGGTTGGCCACCGCGTAGCCGGGGCTGGAGCCGGGGCCAATAAACAGTCGACCGTCCGCCTGATGCTGGCTGTTTTCATTGCCCCGCGCGATGGCGCCTGAGATGCCAACCACTCCAAGGGTAACGACGAACTTTGATGTGACCTGGATATCCGCGTAAGCCTTCGTCATATGGTGCGGCACCAGCGGAATCCGCTGGCCGGAGACGATGGCGATGACCCCCGCACGGTTTGAGCTGTTGGCCTGGCCATTCACGACTTCCGGGCTGCGGAAGGTGGCGTCGAGGAACGTATAGTTTGCGCCCAGCGTGACGCGACGGATGCGGGCGCTAACCCCGGCTTCAACCCCCTGCCGCAGCGTCTGCCCGAAGTTTTTGAAGTAGCCGAAGCCGGTCTGCGGCGAGGCGACAAAGAGCAGATCGTTGCGGTTATCGGCCCGGAACCAGCCGAGGTTCCAACGAATCTTGCTCTCGCCCGAGCTGCGGACGCCGGCTTCGACGGTGCGGGTGACCACCTGCTGCAGCGGCGGATCGCCGGCGAGAGCGTTCGGCAGCCGGCAGGGCGAGGCGGGGTCGGCGCAGCCGAGCTCAATGGCGGTCGGGGCCCGACTGCCTTCGCTGTAGCTGGCGTAAAGGCCCCGGTAGGTCAAGCCGACGCTGGGGTTGAAGCGGCTGTAGACATGGGAGCCGGTGAGCGATCCGGTGCCGGCCTGGGGCTGTATGCGATCGAGGTTATCGATGGTGGTGCGGTTGAAACGGCCGGAAGCCGTGAGGGTGGCGGCGCGGCCGAGACGAATCGTGTCGATGGCGAAAAGGCTGGCCGTCTGGATGCCGCTGGCGAGGTTGACGCGGTTGTCGAAGGGTTCGCCGTCAACATCGCCGCCGGTGACGCCATCGGCGAAAGCGCCTAGGGGGGTGACGCTGCGGTCCGGGTTCAGATAGCCGAGTTCGGTGGACTGTTGGAAGTTGACGCTGTTGCCGTCGTAGGCGGCTCCGGCGGTCACTTGATGGCGCTGGTACGTCCAGGAGAGTTGGCCGGACAGGCCGTAGTTGCGTTGCTGGGAAATGCTCCGGTTCAGCAGGCCGTTGCACTTCTCGCCGGGCTCATCGCGGAGCAGGACGTTGGCGATGCAGCGCCACTTCGGAAACGGCGTATTGGCGGCGTTTTCCCCGGCGGTAGGAAAGCCCGTGTAGCCACCGGCCGTCAACGCCGCGCGCTCCGCCGCGTTGGGTTGGTAGACGGACTGGTCGAACGAGTCCTCGTTGCTATCGCCGTTCAACGTGCCCGTGCGGATGTAGCGGAAGTAGCCGTTGCCGGAGAACGTCAGGCTGGGGGCCAGCGCATGCTGCACGCTGAGATTCACGAACGGCGACCGATGGGCGGTGACGTCGGGCTTGGTGTAGACGCTCGAGTAACGCCGCTCCAGAAACCGCTGCTCCTGCAGACCGTTGCCGAGCAGGGCGTTGTTGGCATAGGCCATGCTCAGCCCCACCGAGGTCCGCTGCCCCTGCCAACCGAGCTTCGTGAACAGTTGGCGAACGTTCGACGGTGACGTGTCCCGCCAGCCGTCTTCAAAGAAGAGGTTGCCGGCGGTGTACCAATGGAAGCCGCGCGGCACGGAGCCGCCGTGCTCGAACTCGGCGATCTTTCGCCCGAAGCTCCCCCCGTTCAGCGTCAGCGTGGAGCCCGGATGGCTCCGCCCGTCCTTTGACCGTAAAGACAACGACCCGCCCAGCGTGTTCAACCCGAACACCGGGTTCGACCCCGGTATCAGCGCCATCTCCGCAATGGCGAGCCGCGGAATCAGGTCCCAGCTCACCACGTCGCCAAACGGTTGATTCAGCCGGACGCCGTCCATAAAAATGGAGACGCCCTGCGGAGTGCCCAGCAGCGGGGAAGCGGTGTAGCCGCGATAGTTGAGATCGGGCTGCAGAGGGTTACCCTGAATCTCGTTCAGGTACACGCCGCCCAACCGACGGTTGGCAAAGTCAGAAAGATCGAGGGCACCGGAGGCGGTGAGATCGCGGTCGGTAGCCGTTTGCAGCGGGGCGGGGATGTTGTCGCGGGAGCGGTCAAGGCCGGGAAGGGGCGTCGGGCCGACGACGTCGACGGAATAGGAGGAAGCGCCGACGGTCATGGTGACGGTCTTCGACAGGGGGCCAGCTATGTCCAGCAACTGCACTTGGCTCGCGAAGCCGGGGTGAGCCAGCGATAGGCGATAGCGGCCGACGAGGAGGTCGAGGTTGGCGTGGCCCTGCGCGTCGGTACGGATACGGGTGGAGACGCCGGAAGCCAGGTTGTTAATATGACCGGAAACGGCCATAGGGGCGCCGGAAGGGTCCGTGACGGTAAGCGTCAGGACCGTGGCGAAGAGCGAAAGAAAGGTCACGCAGCTATATTCCTGCGGGGCGGGGTTTGTTCAGAGTATTTTGGAGAGGTGTCGAATGTAGCCGTTTGGCCGGAGCAAACTTGGCCGCTCGCGAAGATGTACGGGCAGTGGCGGGCACCGCTATTGCGGTATCTCGCCGCGATGGGCTTGACGAAGGCGGACAGCGAGGACGTGGCGCAGGAGGTGTTCCTGGCGTTGGTGCACCACTTGCAGCGCGATGGCGCACGGGACAATTTGCGGGGTTGGGTGTTTCGGGTGGGGCATAATCTGGCATTGAAGCGGCGGATGCAACTGGGGCGGGTGGCGGAAAGCATCGAGGTTTCCGACCCGGGACCAAGCCCGGAAGAGTTGGCGGTATTGAAGCGGCGGCAGGAGCGATTGCAAGCGGTTGTCGCCGCTCTGCCGGAACGGGATCGGTGCTGCCTGGTGCTGCGGGCGGAGGGCCTGCGATACCGGGAGATCGCCGAGGTATTGGAGATGTCCTTGGGGACGGTGGCGTCGTCGCTGGCGCGGTCGTTGGGGAAGTTGGCGGAGGTGGAGGGACGATGAAGCACCTCGACGACGCGGAGTTGATGGCGGTGATGGACGGCGAGGCCGGGGGCGAGCATTTGGCCGAGCATTTGCAAGACTGCGCCGCGTGTCGGGCTCGGTATCAGGTGCTGGAGCGGGCGATGGGAGAGTTCACGGCGATGCATCGGGGCAGCCGGATACCCAAGTGGAAGTACGCGGCCGCAGCCGCGATGGTGGTGGTGGGCTTGGGGATCTGGTGGAGCCAAAAACGGACGGATCTGCCGAACGCGAGTTTCACGCCGGGCGCGACCCGACCCATGACCCAGCAGCAGGT
>JAPKZA010000152.1 GCA_026394015.1 Acidobacteriota bacterium | reverse complement strand
CCCGTAATTGGCAAAGCGGCGAAGTCTTTAATTTCGATGGTGATTTCCGGTGCGGTCGCACCGAATAAGGCAAGCCCTGCCAGTAATAACAACCCTAGAAACGCTCTCACTAGTGCCTCCACTCCGCCTGAACATACCAGCGAGGCTTCCACGTTTGACTGTGGGCCTATATTCTGTTGTGCATTCAGTGTACAATGCCGACGGACCCTGTAGGGAACGTCATGATGGTTTCCGCGTCCAAGCTGGGAGGCTTATTCATGTTGATCACTCGTCTGCTGCTGGCTGCGGTTTTGACGTCCGCTCTGTTTGGACAATCGAACGTGGGCGAAATTTCCGGCCAAGTGAGCGATCCGACAGGTGCGGCCATTCCGGGTTGCGTGATCACTGCCACGCATACTCAGACGGGTTTGAAGCGAACCATCGAGACGGCTGAGACCGGCGTATTCGTGTTCGCAGGGCTCCCGGAAGGCAAGTACAACGTCTCTGCCGAGAAGCGGGGGTTCCGGACCTTTGTACAGACGGGTGTAACGCTGGATGCCGCCACCCGGCGCAATATCGACTTCAAGATGGAGGTGGGCTCACTGGCGGAATCCGTTTCCGTCAGCGCCGCGATCGAACAGGTGCAGACCGCCTCCGGCGACGTCACTCGGGTCATTTCTGACCAGCCAAGTTGCTTTGAACGGCCGGAACTATTCGCAGCTTCTGCGCCTGATTCCCGGGGCGGTGGCGACGACGCTCGACCCCTTTGGACTTGCCCTATCCACGACCGGCCAGCGCATCAATGGCATTCGCACGGACTCGATCTCCTTCAACATCGATGGAGCGGAAAACATGGATAACGGCGGCAACTCCAACGCGGCAGTAAATCCTAGTGCCGACGCCATTGCCGAAGTAAAGATCCTCACCTCCGGCTACAGCGCCGAGTTCGGCGGGCGCTCCGGCGCGCTGATCAACGTGATCACCAAGAGCGGGACCCAGCGGTTTCACGGCACGATGTTCGAGTTCGTTCGCAACGACTTCTTCGACGCGCGCTCTTTCTTCGCCCGGCAGGTGGACCCGCTGCGCTTCAACGATTTCGGCTATACGTTGGGGGGGCCTGTCTACGTTCCGAAGAAATGGAATGTCGACAAGCAGAAGCTCTTCTTCTTTGTCAGCCAGGAATGGAAGTATAGCCACATTGGCTCAACCCGAGTGAACAACGTGGCCACTGCGGCGGAACGCGCAGGTAACTTTACGGGCTCTACGCTACCCGCGCCTATTGACCCATTGAACAATCAGCCCTTTGCCAATCGCACGGTACCCGCCTCACGCTTCTCTCGTGATGGCCCGAAGCTTCTAAACCCAATTCCGCTGCCGAACTTTGGCGGTCCCGGCGGGAATTATGTGGCCACCCGAGTGAGCCAGACTGATCCTCGCGAACTTCTGATGCGCTTTGATTATAACCTTTCGGCCAAGACACAGCTCAACTACCGCTGGGTGCATGACCAATGGGACATTCTTGACGCGTTTCAGGGCGGCAGTCTGGGCATCGTTCCCGGTGGCCGTCCGCGTCCGGCCTACGTTACCGGGCTTGGCTTGTCTCACGTCTTTTCTCCCACCATGTTGAATCACATCAGCATGAGTCTTTCGCACGACATCATTGTTGGCAATCCGCAGAACAACAGCCTGAAGCGGTCAACGCTCGGTGTTACTTTTCCGGAGCTTTTGGGCGGCAATCGCTTTGGCATTGTGCCGGATCTTTCTATGACCGGCTTTGCCGGTTATAACGGCGGCGATCGCATTAAGAAGAATAACAGCATCTTCATGTGGAAGGACGACTTCAGCAAGGTGTGGGGGTCGCACTCACTGAAGGCAGGCGTACACTTTACGCGCAGCCGCACCGATGAAAACATCCGCTTCAACGATCAGGGCGCTGTTTCGTTTACCCCCGCCGCACGCCTTTCCACGCGAAACGTGATCGCAGATGTTCTGCTGGGTAACTTCCAGAATTACACCGAGTCCGGCGCCGATGCCGATTATTGGGGACGCTTCAACCAGGTTGATTTCTACTTCCAGGATAACTGGAAGGTTTCCCGCAAGCTCACGATGGAAATGGGCGTGCGGTATAACTATCTTCCGGCGTTTACCAATGCGCTGGGAAATACTTCGACGTTCGCGCCATCGTTATTCGATCCCAAGAAGGCGCCTCAGGTAAGCGCCGCGGATGGTTCGATTACGCCGGGCAGCGGCGACTCCTATAATGGCCTCGCCTTCTTCGGCTCCAGTTTTCCGGACAAAGCCATCGGCCGCATTCCTGCCGCGAGTGACCCATCGCTCAAGCGTCTCTTCGTCGGGTTCTCGAGCGGTGCGTATAACACGAACCACTATGATATTGGGCCGCGTTTCGGCTTCGCCTACGACCCGTTTGCTACTGGCCGCACTGCCATTCGGGGCGGCTTTGGCATGTTCTACGATCGCACACCGACCAATGTGCTGATCAATCCCAGCGGTAACCCACCGTTCAATGTCACCGCCAGCATCTTTGACGGGAATATTGATAATCCCACCGGTGGCACGCAACGTGACTTCCCGTCGAACCTTTCGATGCTCCCGCGCGACTTGAATACGCCGAGCGTGATTTCCTACAACCTGGGTGTGCAACAGCAACTGCCGTTTAAGATCATCTTAGATGTCGGCTATGTCGGGAATCTGGTGAAGCACATCTCTCGCACGATTAACATCAATCAGTTGCGTGTGGGAACGCGTCTCAACGCGCCGGCAAGCACTGTCAACCAGAATGCGCTTAGGCCTTACCTTGGTTATGCAAACATCAACATGCGCGATCACGGGGATAATTCGAACTACAACAGCCTGCAGAGCACAATTAGCCGCCGCGTTGCGTCGGGTTTTTCGATCACCGCCAATTACACGTGGTCGCGTGCCATCGATTCGTCTTCAGGCACTCCGCAGGACTCCTACAACGCCCGCCCTGATTACGGGCTGTCCTCTGTTCACCGCGCCCATCTGC
This sequence comes from Acidobacteriota bacterium, assembly GCA_026394015.1. Lineage (GTDB taxonomy): Bacteria > Acidobacteriota > Terriglobia > Bryobacterales > Bryobacteraceae. The sequence goes on along the minus strand of JAPKZA010000152.1, from coordinate 1,091 downwards.
TGAACGTGAACTATATTTACGAACTGCCCTTCTTCAAGAAAAGCAGTCACGCGATCTTGAAGAACGCGCTCGGTGGTTGGGAGTTCGCCGGGGTCACTACCTATCAAAGCGGCGCCCCGAATTCAATCATCGTCACTTCGGATGTCGGCCGCATCGGCGCAAGTTCGTCCCGGGCTTCGCTCCTCTCGAACCCGAACATCACCGCTGGTGAGCGCACGTTGACCCGATGGTTCAATACGGATTCTGCGTTGCCGCCCGAGCGAATGGTGCAGGGTGTCTTTGGCAATGGAGGCCGCAATGTTCTGATTGGCCCCGGCTTTAGCCAATGGGACGTGTCGGCGATCAAGAATGTTGATGTAGGCGAACGCGCGAGATTACAGTTCCGGGCCGAATCCTTCAACCTGACGAACCACCCGTCGTTCACCAGCATTGACACTACAGCTCGTTTCGACGCCGCCGGAAAACCCACCGGCACCTACGGCGCGGTGACGGCCGCAGGCCCAAGCCGCGTGTTGGAATTTGGCTTGAAGTTGATTTTCTAGTCGACGGAAAGTGACCGGAACAAACCGGTCACGATCGACTCCACCGCGAGAGATTTCGAGATGTCGCGATGAAGCAAGTGGACGATCGCTGTTCCGGGCGGATTACCCTAAAGTCGGCGGTTACGCCGTCGGCAGCGGGTTGATCGGGCTCCTGATCGGGGGGTGATCCGCCGTAGAACTACCAGAAGATCTTCCGCGGCAGGGTGCTCCAAGGTGCCTTCTCGTCCAACTGCGTCGCACGGGCTAGAACGTGATGCAGATACTCGCTCATGCCGCTAAATAACTTATCTATTTTCTTCGACTTCCCGTACACGCTCGTCATCTCCAACTCCACTTCCCGCGCGTGTTCGGTTCGTTGCGCGTCCTCCTAAATCAGCGCCGGGCGCGTCGTGATAACCTCCCGGTGCTGCCCGGGTGTTCCCATCCGTGTGAAGATGCTCCACCAGTTGTAGACTAGCGCCACCAACCGCGCCATCAACTGGCTCCTCTTGATATTCCGCGTCGTATACCCAGTCCAGGCCCCCACTTCTAACTGGGGTGCCTGCAACT
>JAPKZA010000143.1 GCA_026394015.1 Acidobacteriota bacterium | reverse complement strand
GGCCATGGTGTAGAAGATGCCAGCGCCGGCGCGGATGACCGTATTGGGACGGAGTTGGTAAGCGAGGCCGACGCGTGGCGCGATTTTGCCCCACTCGATTCCTTTGAGCGTTCTGCCTCGGTCACCCTTATTCGCGAATGTCCAGCCCCCCTTCAGGTTCAGGCCGGTCCGTTGGCTGAGCGGGTTCACTGCGGCCGTGTCAAACACCGCATAGCGATCATATCGCTCGGTCAATCCGGTCTCGAAGTCCCACCGTAGACCCAGGTTCAAGGTCAACTTCCGGTTCACTTTCCAGTCGTCCTGCAGATAGTAACCGAAGCTCCTGCTCTCGAGGGCAGGCCGAATGCTGTGGACTTCTCGACCGCTCGCCCCAGTGCCGAGCAAGAACGACGCAAACCCGAATCCACCGTTGGCGGACACGGCGCGCGGGTCTGGGCCTTGCGTCATGGCGCGGTTGAAGGAAAACGTCAACTGCCACGGCTGTTGCATGTGGTTGATCAAATTTTTTCGCATTTCGGTCCCAACCTTGAGCGAGTGGCTGCCGTAAACTTTTGATAGCGTTCCCACGAACGTGTGGGATTGATTGGCCGAGCGGAAGTTCCAGTGATGGAGCAATCCTGGCATGGTCATTTCTTCCACGGCGAATTCTGGAAACAAAAGCAAGTCCGCCCCAGTCTCGGTACTGGAGGGTAAGCCGAGCGAAGTGGGTTTAAAGCCCTTGAACCAACTGCCGCGATCGAGGATCGACCGGGCGAAGCCGTAGCGGAGGCTGAGAAGCGTGGTGGGATTGATGGTCCAGCTATAGTCGAGAGCGGCGTTCTGCTTACGCTCGTAGTTCGAGTAGCAGCCGCCGTCGGGGCAGCCCGGGCCGGGCCATAGTTCAGGTTGCGAGTTCTCGTTCTGGAAGATGGAGTAGCGGAAGAAGATGCGCTGATTCTCGTTGAAATTGTGGTCGACTTTCGAGGTGGCGCGGTTGACGTTGGTCGGTGCTTTGCCTTGGAAGAAAAAATTGTTCTGTCCGGTGTTTGCCTGGCCGGCCAAGTTGGGGCCGGGTCCGAAGTACTTCAGGACGTTGCCCGCAACGGGGTCGATCCGGTTGGCCGGGATGCGATTTCCGGGAAAAACGGTGCGCGTGAACTGCCCGGGGCGGGCGGGATCCGGGGCGGTGGAGAAGGGATCGTAGATGTTCCGGAGTTGGCCGGCGGCGGTCAACGTCTTCGAGAAGTCGCCGACCATTTGGTCATTGGTTGGCAGCGTGAAGAATCGGGTCGACGCGGAGCGTTGCCGACGGCCTTCATAAACGGCGAACCAGAAAGTTTTATTTCGCCCATCATAGACTTTCGGAATGACCAGCGGCCCGCCGGAGCTAGCACCGAATTCGTTGCGCTGGAAGGTCGCCAGCTTCTGGCCGCTGGCGTTGGCGAACCAGTTATTGGCGTCCATTTTGCTGTTCCGGACGAACTCGAAGAGGCTGCCGTGAGGCGTATTGGTTCCAGACTTAGTGGCGATCGTCAGCACGCCGCCGCCGCTGCGGCCATACTCGGCGCTGTAGGAATTAGTTTGGATCCGAAACTCTTCGACGCCTTCGACCGAGGGTACGGCGCTGTTGGCGTTCATGTTCGCGGTGTTCGAATTCATGGTGACCGGTACGCCATCCATGAGGATGGCGTTGGACGAATCGCGCCCGCCGTTCACGGTGAAGATGCCGATAGAATGGAACCCTTCGTTGGCGCTGCCTGCGGCCGGGCGCTGGGGGAAGACTCCGGCCGTGGCCCAAGCCAGCGAGTAGATGTTGCGGCCGTTCAAAGGCAGGTCGATGATGCGCTTGTTCTCAACGACTCCGCTCAGCGTTGCGCTCGTCGTATCGACGAGTTGCGCGCCGCTGGTAACGGTGACGCTTTCCGAGACCGCGCCCACCTGCAGGGCGATGTTCGTTTCCGCTTTCTGTTGCGTTGCAATTGGTATCAGCTCAATGATGTAGGCGCGGAAGCCGGCTTTTTCGGCGCGCAGCTTGTAGCGGCCCGGTGGCAGGGGCGAGACGAGGAAGAACCCGCTTTCGTTCGAGGATGAGCGCACGTTGACGCTGCGGTCGATATCCGTGACCACCACGCTGGCACCCGCAATCGCGGCGCCCGACGGGTCGGTGACGAGGCCCGATAGCTGCCCGGCGACCGTCTGCGCGGGCAGGTTGTGAACGAATAGATCTTGCGCTAACAGCGCCAAAACGATTGGCAAGGCCAACCGGAATGTGGACGTACTGAGTCTCATAAGCATCCTCCAGAGTTTGAAGCCGAAAGCAACAGCACGGAGTCTATTCGATCTCGATTCCAAACGCAAGCCCTTAAGCGCTCAGCCCTTAAGCGCTCAGCCCTCAAGCGATCAAACACTCAATTTAGGCAAGCTGAGTTTAGAAGCTAAGGCGGAGT
>JAPKZA010000424.1:8945-14110 GCA_026394015.1 Acidobacteriota bacterium | reverse complement strand
GCGATAGCCTCAGCGCCGGCCAGTTCGAAGAGATCACCGTCGGTGGACATGACGGACAGATCTTCTTGTATTCCGCCGGCGCCAAAGGCGTGCTAGCTGTCATCGGACCGGCCGGGTGCAATGCCGGATTGATCCATTTGGAAGCCCGTGGCGTGGCTCGCGAAATCGGCGAGTTCTTCAACTAAGTTTTCCGGCCGAAGGCCCAATCTCAGACTCCAGGCGGAGCTGCAATCTGCACTCCGCCTCCTCTTTCTCTGCTACGCTAACGGCGAATGTTGTCCCGCCGTCGTTGGCTCGCTGCCCTTACGCCTCCTCTTTGGCCCTGCGCGTCCTCGCCTGCCCGCCCGCTCGACTTCGCCGATCTTCCTGCGGCGGCGCTTCCGCTCGCCCGTGACCTTGGCCTCTCAGAATCCTCCTGGCCGTCCTACACCGCCGCCCAGAATACATCGCTCTCCAGCCGAATCTCCGCCGGTACGGCCGAGGCGCTCACCTATTTCATCCTCCAATCACGCCGTTTCACGTCTCTGCCGCCGCTACAGCCGCTGGCGCTCGCCAGCCTTGGCATCCTAACTCCCGACGCCGCCGTCGAAGCGCGACTCGCTGCCTTCCAAACTTCGCTCTCACAGATCCGCGACGCCCGCCATGCGCTGCTGGTCGAGCTGTATCGCCAACTCCCACCCGACTGGACCCTCGCGGCCTGTTACCGCCACACCCTCGCCTTCCTCCACGCCCGCCTAAAGGAAGCAAAGGAACAAGAAGCGATCGACGCACTGTATCAACGCCGCGGACTCAGTAGCGATACTGCCACCGCCAACACCGCCACCCTCGACGCCGCTTGGCCCCACCTGCAACCCGCGCCTCGCAACGCCCTTCTGATCGGTCCTGGCCTCGATCTCACCCGCCGGGAAAATTTCTCCGACGACGCACCCCTCGCCCAACCCCAACTCGAACGCCTTCTCTCCCTCCTCGGTCCCGCTGCCCGCCTCGATTGCGTCGACGTTCGCCCCGAAGTCCTTGCCTTCCTCCGCCAAACAAAGCGTTGTGGCTTCGCCGCCGACATCACCACCCAGATCCCGGCCGTCGGCACATACGACCTCGCCGTCGCCACCAACGTGCTCGTCTACTTTGACGATCGCAGCCTCTTCACCGCGCTGGCCGCCCTCGCCGTCTCTCTTAAGCCGGGTGGCTACCTCCTCCATAACGACTCCCGCTTCGCCGCCAAACTCTTTGGTCGCGCCTTGAATCTCCCCGTCGCCCATTTTGCCCCCGTTTCGCTCGGTCGCCGCCAAGGCGTCGAACAGCTCGACCGGGTCGTTCTCCATCGACGGCCCTTGCAATCTTTCTGAAATGTGAAATAATAGCGACAGTTTCCTGGGAGTCACTATGTCGCGATACCTCGTTTTTTGCTTGGCCACCTGTCTGGCCGCCCTTCCCGCTGCCGCCCAACAAAGCCGCGCCAGCTTCTTCGGTCTGGTCACCGATTCTTCCGGCGCCTCCATTCCGGCCGCCAAAGTCACCATCACCGCCGTCGACACCAACCAGTCCACGGTCGTTGAATCCAGCGCGGACGGCCTGTTTTCGGCCCCGCTGCTCACCATTGGAAATTATTCGATCGCGGTCGAAAAGCAGGGCTTCAAACGCGCCGTCCGCAGCGGGCTGAATCTCCAGGTCGATCAACGCGCCGAGATCAATTTCAAGCTCGACGTCGGCGGCACCACGGAAACCATTGAAGTCCGCGGCGAAGCGCCCCTCGTCGACACCGGTTCGGCCACGGTCGGCAAGGTCGTCGAAAACCGTCGCGTCGTGGAACTCCCCCTGAACGGCCGCAACGCCCTCGCCCTCACCCTTCTCACCCCCAGCGTCAAATCCAACGCCGGCCCCACGAATTCGGGCTTCGCCGATCGCGGCATCCAGCTCAGCTCCATCTCCATCAATGGCGGACCCAACGCCATGAACGCCCAGTCGCTCGACGGCGGCAACAATATTCAATCCTATATCGGCGAAGTCGCCATCAGCCCCGCGGTCGACGCGGTCGAAGAGTTCAAGGTGCAATCCGGCACCATGTCCGCCGAGTTCGGCTTCACTGGCGGCGGCGTCATCAACATGGTCACCAAGTCTGGTACCAACCAACTTCACGGTTCGGTCTATGAGTTCCTCCGCAACGACAAGATCGACGCCCGCAACACCTTCGCGGCCGTCAAACCGCCGTTCCGCTTTAACCAGTACGGCGTCGCAGTCGGCGGCCCGGTGATTAAGGACCGGACATTCTTCTTCGGTAACTGGGAAGAGTACAAATTCCGCCGCGGCACGCCGCAAATCGGAACGATGCCCACCGCCCTGCAGCGCACGGGCGACTTCTCTGACCTTTTTGACACCGCGGGCCGCCAAGTGCCCATCTATGACCCCGCCACCACCCGCGTCAACCCCGCCGGTGCCGGCTTCGTCCGCGATCTCTTCCCTGGCAACCGCATCCCGACCAACCGTCTCGACCCCGTCGCCCTGAAGATCAACGAGTTCTATCCGCTGCCGAACCGCACCCCCACCAACGCCTTCACCAACGCGAACAACTTCGGCAATATCGCTAACGAAATTCGCGCCATGCGGCAATACACCATCAAGATGGACCACCGCTTTTCGGATAAAAACTCCCTCTTCGCCCGCTACTCTTACTTCCTCCACGAAACCGACAACGGCACCAACATCTACCCCAACCCGGTCGTCGCCAAGCGCGATGACGCCCTCAATAACAAGAACTTCGTCCTTTCCGACACCCACACCTTCACCCCGAGCCTTCTGAACGAACTCCGCGTCGGCATCACCCGCGGCTACTTCCCCTTCATCGTCCGCAGCTTCGGCGGCGGCTGGCCGGCCAAGTTGGGGCTGCCCTCCTCCGTTCCCGCCGACACCTTCCCCGGCATCGGTAACGGCCTCCCCGGGTTCAACACCGGCACCGCCGGCCTCCGCGCTAGCGTCAATACCCAGTTCTTTGACATGATCACGAAAATCGCCGGCGCTCACACTCTGAAGCTCGGCTTTGATTTCCGTACGCTCCAAGGCAACAACCTGCAACGCTCTTCCCCGTCCGGCAGCTTTAACTTCAGCGCTGGCCTCACCGGGAATCCCCTTTCGCCCGCCGGCAACGGCTCCGCCTACGGCAGCTTCCTCCTCGGCGAAGTTGCCAGCGCCAGCGGCACCACCCATCTGGGCGAATCCCAGCGAGGCAAGTCGTATTCCATCTTTCTCCAGGATGATTGGAAGATCACCCGCCGCCTCAGCCTAAACCTCGGCCTGCGCTGGGATTATCAAACCCAGCCCGTCGAAGCCAACAACGGCATCACCAACTTTGACCCCTCGCTTCGCTTGCCGAACGGTCTGCTCGGCGGCACCATCTATGCCAGCGCCGATAGCCGCACCTTCCGTAACGGCGATTTCAACGACTTCGGCCCGCGTATCGGTCTCGCCTACGACATCTTCGGTGGCGGCAAAACCGTTCTCCGCGCCGGATACGGCGTCTATTACCCCTCCCAGTTCTGGCGCCAGAACTACGGCAGCGTGCAGGGCTTCGCCAATACCAGCACCAGCTATCCTTCGGCCAACTCCAACATCCGCGCCTTCCAGTTGAAGGACGGCTTCCCGTCGCCCCTTCTCCAACCCGCCGGTCGCGCCCTCGGCGCCGCTGGCTTCCTGGGCCAGAGTGTGACGCTTGACGAAACCTTCGGCACCACTCCGATGTCGCAACAGTTCACCGCATCAGTCCAACACCAGCTTCCTGGTCGCTGGCTCGTTGATGTCTCTTACACCGGCAACGTCGGTCGCCACTTCACGACTCAAGGTTGGAACCTCAACCAACTCGATAATCAGTACCTCGGTCTCGGCCTCGACCTCCAAACCCAGGTCCCCAATCCGTACCGCGGACTCGTTCCCGGAGCCCTCGGCGGCGCGACCATCTCCCGGGAACAATCGCTCCTCCCGTTCCCCTATTACCAGGGCGTCAGCGTCCGCAGCGCGCGCATGGGCAACTTCAACTCGCACATGTTCATTGTCAGCCTCGAAAAGCGCATGTCCAAGGGGCTCAGCGTCATGTTCAATTTCACTGGCGGCAAGCTCATTTCGGAAGGCCTCAATTCGCCCGTCGATTTCGGGGCCGTCGAACAGACAAACCTCTTCGGCTATCAGGATTCGAAGTTCAACCGTCGCCTCGAACGCTCTGTTGACCCCACCGACGTCTCCCAGCGTGCCGTTCTTAGCCTGCTCTACGAACTCCCCTTCGGCAAGTCCGGCTCCGCCTTCGTGAAAAAGGTCATCGGCGGCTGGCAGGTCAACACCATCGGCATCATGCAGACCGGCCTCCCGGTTGCCATCTCTGGCGCCAGCAACTTCCGCGCGAACCGCCCGAACTCCACCGGCGCCTCGGCCAAGCTCGATGAACCCACCGCCCAGCGCTGGTTCAACACCGAAGCCTTCGTCAACCCCGCGAACTTCACCTACGGCAACATCGGCCGCGTCCTACCGGACGTCCGTGGCCCCGGCACCGTCAACTGGGATCTCAGCCTGATCAAAAACACCCGGCTCACCGAGCGGATCAACCTGCAGTTCCGCGCCGAAGCCTTCAACTTCATGAACTCCGTCAATCTCGGTCTGCCGAGCGGCGGCTTCTCGGCCGGCCCCAACGGTCGCAACCAAAGCGGCACGTTTGGTACGATCACATCGGCCCGCGATGCGCGCAATATCCAATTCGGCCTGAAGCTCCTCTTCTAACTCCATGCTTCCTTTCCTTACCCTGTTGTTTGCCACCGCTGGAGATCCCTATCTCTCCAGCGGCTTCCTCACCATCCCGGCCGAAGTCAAACTCGGCCCCATGTCCGCCGTCGAAGTCGACCAGAAGGGGAATATCTACGTTCTCCACCGCGGCGAGCCTGGCTTAGTCAAATTCAATAAGAAAGGCGAGTATCTCAAGGGCTGGGGCAACGGGATGTTTAAGGTGGCCCACGGTCTCCGCGTCGACCGCGCCGGCAACGTCTGGACCACCGACAACGGTAACCATGTTCTCCGCCAGTTCTCCCCGGAAGGCGAACTGCTCAAAACGCTCGGCGAGGTCGGCGTCCCCGGCCCCGACCAAACTCACTTCCGCGCCCCAGACGACGTCGTCTTCTCCTCCACCGGAG
>JAPKZA010000424.1:0-8916 GCA_026394015.1 Acidobacteriota bacterium | reverse complement strand
GAGAAATGTACGTCGCCGATTCCGGCAACGGCCGCATCGTTCACCTGGACGCCACCGGCAAGTTCCTTTCGCAATTCGGCAAGAAAGGGAAGGGGAACGGCGAATTCTCCACCGCCCACGGCCTTGGCATCGACAAGCAGAATCGCCTCTACGTCGCCGACCGCGGCAACAACCGCGTCCAAGTCTTCTCCCCCGCCGGCGAGTTCGTCGCCGAATGGAAGGGCTTCGGCAACCCGTTCGGGCTCCTCGTCGTGAACCAGGAACTGCTCGTTTCCGAAGGCGACATCAATAAGATATTCCACTTCACGCTGAGTAATGGCAAAATAGCGAAAGAGTGGGGCAATCCCGAAATGTTGAAGCTGCCACATCTCATGTCGACCGACAAGAAGGGTAACCTCTACGTCGCCGAGGTGAACGGCAAACGAGTCCAGATCTTCAAAAAAGCCAAATGAAACGTCTGATTTTCTTCTTCCCGGTCCTCCTCCTCGCGCAAACGCCGGAGCTTGAACAGGCGCACGCTCCACTCTATAAGCCCCCCGTCCAAAAGGCGAAATCCGCTGCCGCCCTCACCGCCGAACTCGCCCCCGCCAAGCCCGGCCTCCGCTCCCCCATCGTCCGCCGCAACTTCATCGATCAACACATCTTCGGTCGCATGCAGAAAGACGGCATCCCCCACGCCGCCCTTGCCACCGACGAAGAATTCGCCCGCCGCGCCTGGCTCGACGCCACCGGCCGCATCCCCGCCCCCGCCGACCTGGAAAAGTTCCCCCTCAGCCGCGACCCGCAAAAACGAACCCAGCTCATCGATCAGCTCACGAACTCCGACGCCTTNNCAGCTCATCGATCAGCTCACGAACTCCGACGCCTTCATCGACAAGTGGACCTACTACTTTGAAGACCTCTTCCGCGCCGGCCAGCGCATGGGCTCCGGCCTGAATCTGTTCCACTACTGGCTCCGCGAATGGCTCATCCTCGATCGTCCCTACACCGACATGGTCACCGACATCCTCACCGGGGCAGGGAAGTCCAGCTTCTCCGTTCCCGCCGGCATGTACTACGCCCGCGACTTCGTCAAAGCCAAGGACGACCCCGAAGCCCCCGATGCCCATGACTTAGTCAACCAGCCCGATACCGTCGACGAGTTCACCGTCACTTACTCTAAAGTCTTCCTCGGCCTGAACCTGGCCTGTATCTCCTGCCACGATGGCGCCCATCACCTGGAAAAGGTCAACACGTTTCTCACCTCCAAGAAGCGCGACGAGTTCTTCGGCCAAGCGGCCTTCTTCGGGAAAACGCGCCAAATCATGAACTGGGAGAACGGTTACCAAGCCAACACCGAATACACCGTCGACGACGTCGGCCCCGAATACAATCCCAAAGCCGACTCCATCGTCCGCGTCCCCCGCCGCGGCGGCGACGCTTCCCCACGCTTTATTCTCGGTGGCGAACGCCCCAAGGCCAGCGAAAACTCGCGCGACGCCCTAGCCCGCATTTTGACCTCTCATCCGCAGTTCCGCAAGGCCTTCGCCAATCGGATTTGGGCCGAACTCATGGGCTTCGGCATCGTCGAACCGATCGACGATTTTGACCTTCTCAAGCCCGATCAGCCCTCCAACCCCGCCCTGCTTGATGCGCTGGCCGCCGATTTCCAACAGCACAACCACAGCTTCAAACACTACGTGCAAACCGTGATGAAGTCGAGCGCCTACCAACTCAGCAGCCGCTTCGTCGGAGAGTGGAAGCCGGAATACGCCACCTATTACGCCCGGAAATATGTGCGCATGTTGAGCGCCCCCGAACTCCATGACGCCATCGCCCTCGCCACCGGCCAACCGGCCAAGTTCTCCACCGGCAGCGAACAGGTCGGGCTCGTCATGCAAATGCCGGAACCCAAGAAGGCCGACGCCGGGGTACAAGGATTCATGAAGACCTTTGGGCAGTCCAACCGGGACGATATGCCGAAAAAGGTCCCGCCTTCGTCGCTGCAAGCGATGCTGCTGATGCAGTCGAAGGTGGTGACGGATCGGATCGACGCCGCCAAGCCCGGCTTCATTAAGGGTCTCCTGGCCTCCGCCAAAGACGACCAGGACCTCGTCAATCAGATCTTCCTCCACACCATCTCCCGCCGCCCCACGGCGGCAGAAAAAGCCGTCAGCCTGAAAGCGCTCCAAGCCAACCGCCCCACCGGCGCGGCCAACTTACAATGGGCCCTGCTCAATAGCCCCGAGTTCTTATTCAATTACTAACATGCAGAAACGCGTAGCCGACACTCTCGCCGCCCGCCGCGATCTTCTCAAGCTCGGCGGCTACGGCCTCCTCGGGTCCTTCGCCAGCCAAACCTTCGCGCCGGTCCAGCTCCGCGCCGCCGGTCGTACCAACCCCCGCGGCACCGCCCGCTTCTGCATCCTCATCGAACTCGCCGGCGCCCTTTCCCACATCGATTCCTTCGATTTCAAAGAGAATGAAGGCACCCAGAAAGATTTCGACGTCCGTCCCATCAAGAACGATCTCTACCTCTCCCACCGGCTCTTCCCGCAACTGTCGAGCCACATGGATAAACTCTCCATCGTCCGTTCGATGAAGAGCCACGAAGTCGTCCATTTCCGCGGGCAGTATTACACCCAGGCCGGTCGCCCGCTGAACCCCGCCCAAGCCAGCGAAATCCCCAGCGTCGGCTCCGTTATCGCGCTCGAACTGGAAAGCCAGCGCCGCGCGACCGACACCTTCCCCACGTACTTGGGTTGTAACCTCGATACCTCCGGCTGCGGCGCCCTTTCTACCGGCTTTCTCCCCCCGCGCCACTCCGTCCTCGATCTCAATCTGAAGTCCGGTGCCGGGGCGGCGCCGTCGTCCGCGGAAGCCATGGCCGTGCTCGCCGAACGGTATCGGCTGCTGAATGAACTCGACGCCGTCATGGCCCCGTCGCGCTCCGGCCGCGACCGCAACTTCGGCGGCTTTCGCGATTTTCAAAAATCGGCCTACCAAATCCTCGGCGATCCCCGCTGGCCCGAAGCCTTCCAAATGCCCAAGGAAGAGATCGAACGCTATGGGGCCAACGAAGTGGGCCTCGGCTGCCTCCTCGCCCGTAACGTCGTCAAAGCTGACGCCGGTACCCGCTATATCCACATCGTCCATCCCGATTGGGACCACCACCGCGATATCTACAACCACGCCAAAAAGTCGAACCACTACATTCGCTGCAACGAGTTCGATCGCGCGTTGGCCCAACTGCTCACCGACCTCGGCGGCGCGCCGTCTCCTCGCACCCCCGGCAAGACGTTGCTCGACGATACCCTGGTCGTCGTGGCCACTGAGTTCGGTCGCACCCCTGGCGCGCTCAACGGCATCGCCGGCCGCCATCACTACAACTTGGCGTACCTGTCGATGTACGCCGGCGGCGGCACCAAACCCGGCCGCATCATCGGCAAGACCGATGCCGCTGGCGAACACGTCGTCGACACCGGTTGGCGATACAAAAAGGCGTCCATCAAAACCGAGAACGTTTACGCGACCATCTACTCCGCCCTCGGCATCGACTGGCAGAAAGAGATCACCAATACCCCCTCCAAACGGGCCTACAAATATGTGGATAACCTGGGAGCTACGGAAATGGTCATCCCCGATGAGATCGCCGACCTGTTCGTCTAAATGCGTTATATAGCACTTTTCTTTCCTGCTCTGCTCGCCGCCCAGTCGGTCGTCGTCCCCGCCGGGTCTTTCACCATGGGCCGGACAAAGACCACCTCGGACGACGCGACCAAGATGCGTCCGCAGATCCTGCTCGACGATCGCCCAACCCGGGTCGTGGCTCTGCCGGCTTTCTCGCTGGATACGCACGAGGTGACGCACGCTCAGTACGCCGAGTTCCTGGCGCAGAGCAAGCGCCCGGCCCCCTACCATTGGAAGCCGGAGCTGGCCAAGTCCAACGTCGCCGTCTATAACGTCTCCTGGGACGACGCCAAGGCCTACTGCGAGTTCCGCCAGAGTCGGCTGCCGTCGGAAGCGGAGTGGGAACGCGCCGCCCGCGGCGGCCTGGAAGGTCAGGACTACCCCTGGGGGGACAAGTTTGACGCCAAACTTCTCCGCGCCGGCACCGACCGCGGCCCCGGCGAACCCGGCAAGTTCCCCCCCAACGCCTTCGGCCTCTACGATATGGCCGGGAATATGGCCGAGTGGACCAGCGATTGGTTCGATCGCGAGACCTACAAAACCGGCGTCCCGCCCGCCACTGGCCTCTACAAAGTCATCCGCGGCGGCGCTTGGTCCGATGCGCCGAAGCGCGTCACCGTCTATTTCCGCAACTGGGTCCGGCCGACGATGCGCCAGCCGAATATCGGCTTCCGCTGCGCCCGGTCCATCGATCCGGACGCCGAGATCACCCGCCTCCTTTCGCAGTTCACCGGGGTCGTCTCCATTTACGCGAAGAATCTGACGACCGGGGCCGAGTACGCCCGGAAGGACGCCGACCGGGTCCGCACCGCCAGCACCATCAAACTACCGATCCTGATCGCCGCGGCGCAGGCGGTCCATGACGGCAAAGCGAGTTGGGACGAACTGATTACCCTCGATAAGGACGAGATCGTCTCCGGTTCCGGAGTGATCCGCGAGTTCACCCCCGGCCAGAAATTCCCGCTGCGCGACATCGCCAATTTAATGATTGTGGTGAGCGACAACACGTGTACGAATTTGATGATCGAGCGCCTGACGGCCGACTATGTCAACGAAGTAATGGACCGCTACGGTTTCGTCAACACGAAGTCGATGCGGAAGATCATGGGCGACGGGAAGAATTTGAAGCCGAACCCTGGCGGCTGGAGCAAGTTCAGTCAATTGGAGGATAACAAGAAGTACGGGATTGGGGTCAGCACCCCGCGCGAGATGGTGGGGATTCTCGCGGCGCTGGAGCAGGGCAAGCTCGTGAGTCCGGAGGCGTCGAAGAACATTCTCGACATTTTGCGCCGTCAGCAGTACACCGACGGCATTGGCCGGCACGACCCGCATCCGGTGGCCAGCAAGAGTGGCGCGTTGGACGCGCTGCGATCCGATGTGGGGATCTTGTACGGGAAGACGGCGAATTATAGCCCGGACAACATGGGCAATATTCTGATTTCGCAGCTGACGGCGCAGATAGTGGCGAAGCTTGGTCCGCTCGATTCATTACAATAGGGAGATGAAGCGGCGCTCGGTTCTTTTTGTGTGCATTGGCAACGCTTGCCGCAGCCAGATGGCGGAGGGGTTTGCGCGTCATTACGGCAAGGACGACATCGACGTGTCGAGTGCGGGTTTGATGCCGATGAGCACGGTGCCGTTGCTGACCCGTCGGGTGATGCTCGAGAAGAACATCCCGATCGACGCGCAGTATCCGAAGGGTGTGGAGTTGTTTCGGCAGAAGCCGTTTGACGTGATCATTAACATGAGCGGGAGCGCGTTGCCGGGGGGGATGGTTGGGCCGGTGGATGAGTGGGTGGTGACGGATCCGTATGGGCGTGGGGAGGGGGAGTATCGGCAGGTGCGGGACCATTTGGAGGGTCGGGTAATGCGGCTTTTGATTCAGATGCGGGGGCGTCCGGCGGTGCAGGGGGAAGCGCGACCGGAGCCGCGTCCGGGGCGGATTAAACTGCGTGGCGTTTAGGTTGACAAGTCGGCCATTTCCCTGCTAAATTGAGTGTTTGTAACGCACTGTGCGGATGTGGCGGAATTGGCAGACGCGCTAGATTCAGGTTCTAGTACTCGCAAGGGTGTGAAGGTTCAAGTCCTTTCATCCGCACCAAATAAATGAAAGAGTTGCAGAGATTCAGACGCCCTCCACCGGAGGGCGTTTTTGCGTTAGTGTGCGCATAGTGTGCGGATTTTGTTTTTGTGTGCGGAGTGCCCTGTTTTGCCAGCGCTGTTTGGGTCGTTCTGAGACTTCGGGACCACCCTGTATCGACACCAGGAACGGTCGGTTGAGAGACCGAAGCGCGGTGCGCAACCGAACGTGCTCCGGACGGCTCTCCAGAACACCCCAAGTACTTGAGCTAATTTGGACACGAGTGATTTCAGTAAATGTTTTGGCATTAGTGAATTCCATAAATTAAACCGTTATTTCTATAACCGGATTCCTAGGAGCTGTGGAACTGTGGAATCCTTACTAAACTGTAATACTCAAATATGGCGATTGGCCCTATATGTTGTGGTTGTGCGCTAATGAAAGCCTGCCTGTTGTGCGTGTCGGCGCCCATCACCGGCCGATCTAGAGCGACGTGAGAGCATCGGCACGGCTCCCATCGGCACACCTTGAAGACTCGACTCGCCCCCGCGAACGATCGATATTGGCCATGCGGCTAAGTGACCCTCGGGACGGTTTTCGGCCGGTCCCTGAGAGAATTACCTTCCCCTCTTTTTTTCAAAAAAGTCAAAGTTGAAATTCTTGGGGGATAGGCACCGATGCGGTACGGGAACGGCCCCCAGCAGATTCGACCGCCCCGGGCTTCTCGTTACCGATTACGGCTATTTTTGCCCTACGCCTCGAAAAGGTCGAATTGGCATCGAGAAGCCTCACCCCATGCCTGCAACCCGTTGGTGTATAACATTTAGGTGATCTCCAGGAAGCGTGCGAACATCTTCGACGGTCTTCGGTTCGGTGCCGCATTTCTGTTGGCGCTCGGCCATGTCGCTCCGGAAGCGCTCCTTAGCCACTCGGTAAGGAGTTTCTTACTGAGAGGGATCGTATCCACCACGTTCTTCGCTCTCTCCGGCTTTATTCTCTGTCAGACCGCTGGATTTCGGGGAAAGTCCTGGCGCTCCCTGAACGCACAGCGCCTAGCTCGGCTGTACCCGCTGCATCTGTTCGCCTGCCTGCTCTACATCCCTTTTCTTCTCCTCGGTAAGGACCGTTCCCCGGTCGCGATGGTAGCCCGGGAGTATGTCTACTGGATAACCTGCCTGCAGGCGTTCCGCATCCCACTGAAGGATACGCTGTCCTACAGCATGAACGGCCCTGCCTGGTCGGTCACCCCTCTCTTGTTCGGCGGCTTCCTGCTACCGGTAATGCGCTCCCTGAACATCGGGAACTGGTCCTCCGCCGGGATCGCCGGGTCACTTGCGGGAACACTCCTCCTGCGAATCTCAATGACCATCGCCCTACCCTACTCAGCCGATTCTGTGCAGCTCAATCAATGGCACCTGGAGCCGCTTCCGCACATCCTCGAAATGCTTGCCGGCGGAATTACGGCCCTGCTCATCCTCCGCGGTCTGCCACCCTGGCTTGAGGCACAACTGGCCTCCGGCCGCGCACTGGCCCTTGCCGCCGCTCTGATCTTCGTGCCGCTCGTCATTTCGATCCACTTCTTCGGCAGACCCGGCGCGTTCTACTTCGTCCATGGACCCGTCTTCCCTTTTGTCCTGCTTCTGGTAGTAACCGCCTTCGCGAACCGGGGGCCGATCGACTCCTTCTGCGGAAGGCCGTGGATCAAAACGGCGGGTGACATATCGATGCCTCTCTTCCTGTTCCACATGCCCGTCCACGAGGTCCTCGTGCGAGTAACCATTCGGTTGGCTGGCCGCGATCTGACGGAAACAATCTGGGGCGTAGTCTTCGTTTTAGCCGTTACCCTCTGGGTCTCGTATTTGGTTCTGAAACCTGCGGAATGGGCACGCCGGAAGATCCTCGTCGCGGTCCTTCCCGCCAGCGTAGCCATCAGGGAGGCGATTCATTTGCCCTGCGCGCTACCCAGATCGAACGGCAAGCCGGTCTGAGCAACCAGCGAAATGCCCCAGACTGGCTATTTTTGCCCTACGCCTCGAAACACCCGCCAAACCCGAACCATCACAAAAATCCTGTCCGAACATCCGCCATAGCTCGTAGCACCGCCGCAGCATCGGTCGCAGGAATGGGTCGTGCCGCCATCGATCGCCACTTGCCGTACAACATTGCCGCCGGGCCGGTGGCCCGCCCGCCCGCTGTGCAAGGGCCGAGAAACCACATCATCACCCGTTCTTCTGTGACTTCTGCGGTCGAGTCTGCCGGGTGGCGTCGCCGTCCTGTTCAGCCTGCTGCCAGCCGAATTTCGCCCCACCAAACACGACCCGAAAACGCCATCCTCATGCAATCCGGTGAACCACACAACCGCCTGCTCCCTTCCCGGGATGGGGCTGCAAGCCAGAGGCTCACGGGAAAAACACTGGCGAGTGCTCTTGCTTGCTTTCTCGGCACGGAAGACATCTTTACCGTACGCTATTGTCACACCACGAGTTGACGCGCCTTCGCAAATAGTCTCGTGCCGGGTCCGCCTGGACTCGATCTGCCCTTGGAGCTCAAACTGTTTTTTCCCCCGTTTCGCTGTATCGCTTTCTTCGCCCTGACTGCCGTTTGCACTCTTCTGCCAGCCGCGGATTCCGGCTCTTTAGCCAAACGGGTCGGCCTCAGCCCGATTCTGCGCCACGCCGCGCCCACCACGGACAGCCAGTCGAAACTGCCCGCCGGCCTCAATCTGGTGGATTGGAAACAGATCCGAGCGGAATATGAGCGCCACCGCCACGGCATGTTTCCCGATGGTCAGGGTGGGTTTCAGTCGCGGTCTCATCATCACGGCTGGCTGGCGCGCTTTGATGGCAAAGGGTTTACCGTAAAGCCGGACACCCAGGCGTGGAGTTGGGGGCTGGAGTTGGAGCGCTGGGGGCGGTCGGGCGAGGAAGGGATCGCCGGTGGTGCCGTGCGGATCCATAAAGAGGGGAACCGGTTGGAATATCGCCGCCCGGGAATTACGGAATGGTTTGTGAACGGCAAAGAAGGTCTGGAGCACGGCTTCACGATCGCGCACCGGCCCGGCGGAGCCGAAGGGGAACTGAGTCTTCAACTGCGCCAGCGCGGGGAACTGGTAGCGGCCCAGGAAATCGTCGCGGACCAGGATCCCGTCGCGGAACAGGAAAGCTCCG
>JAPKZA010000509.1:14333-26817 GCA_026394015.1 Acidobacteriota bacterium | reverse complement strand
GTTTCGGGCGACGTTTCCGACGATGCGCTCTATAGCAATTTGAAGACGCGGCTGGACGCGGTGGCGCAAGAGCGGCAGACGGGCGGCAATGTGCTGTTTTATTTGTCGACGCAGCCGAGCCAGTATGCGACGGCGGCGGCGGGATTGGGGCGGGCGGGCTTGGCGAATGGGAACGGCGGGTGGCGGCGATTGGTGATCGAAAAGCCGTTCGGGCATGATCAGTCGTCGGCGCGGGATTTGGAAGTGGCGCTGCATGAACACTTCACGGAAGAGCAGCTTTATCGGATCGACCATTACCTGGGTAAAGAGACCGTGCAGAACATTCTGGCATTTCGGTTTGGGAACCCGATTTTTGAGCCGCTGTGGAATCGGCAGTATATTGATCATGTTCAAATTACGGCGGCCGAGTCGATTGGGGTGGAGGGTCGGGGGGCTTACTACCAAGAGGCTGGCGCGCTGCGGGACATGATTCAGAACCATTTGCTACAGGTGCTTTCGACGGTGGCGATGGAGCCTTCGGCGGTGTTTGAGCCGACGGCGGTGCGGGACGAGCGGGCGAAGTTGCTGCGGTCGATTCGGCCGTTGAAGCCGGAGGACGTGGCGGCGCATGCGGTGGCGGGACAGTATGGCCAGGCGGCGTTGGGTGGTAAGGAAGTGCCGGGGTTTCGGGGGGAGGCGGGGGTGAATCCGCAGGCGATGACGGATACCTACGCGGCGGTGACGTTTTTGGTGGATAACTGGCGTTGGGCGGGGGTTCCGTTTTACGTGCGGAGCGGGAAGCGGCTGCCGAAACGGGTGACCGATATTGCGATTCGATTGCGACCGGTGCCGCATTCGTTGTTGGCGCCGGACACGGCGCGGCCGAATTTGCTGATCCTGCGGATTCAGCCGGAAGAGGGGATTAGTCTGCGGTTCTCTTCGAAGCAGCCGGGGCCGGGGATGAAGCTGCGGCCGGTGTCGATGGACTTCAACTACGGGACGAGTTTTGGGATGCGGACGCCGACGGCGTACGAGACGCTGCTGGTGGACGCGATGACGGGGGACGCGACGTTGTATACGCGTCAGGACATGGTGGAAGCGTCGTGGGCGGCGGTGCAGCCGATTGTTAACGCCTGGGGGAATCGGGCGACGGATCCGTTTCCGAACTACGCGGCGGGGACGTGGGGCCCGGCGGCGTCGGACGAGATGCTGGCGGCGCGCGGGCACGTTTGGAGAGTGCCGTGATCAGCGTGGTGCAGCCGGAGAAGCTCCTGAAAGAGCTGGAGCACGTCTGGACCGAGTTGGGCAAAGGCCAGCCGGCGGATGCGCTGTTGCGGGCGTGTTCGATGACGCTGCTGGTGGCGACGACGGACGCCGGGGATGAAGTTTCGCTGAAGAATACGCTGGCGGATTTGATGCGGGCGCATCCGGGTCGGATGATCATCATCCGGATTGTAGATTCGCCGACGCCGCTGCTGACGGCGGATGTGACGGCGCAGTGTTTGCTGGCGTTTGGCGGTCGGCAGCAGGTGTGCTGCGAGATTATTGAGATTCGGACGACGCGGGATCGGCTGGCGGATGTTTATTCGGCCTCGCTGGGGCTGACGGTGGCGGACTTGCCGGTGGTGCTGTGGGTGAAAGACATTCGATTGATTGAAGAGTCAAGTTTTCAGCCGCTGTTGCAGTTGGCGCGGACGTTGCTCGTGGATTCGGCGCCGCTAGGGGTGAGCGTATTGCCGGCATTGAATGAACGTCGGCGGGCGGGATGGCGGGTGAAGGATTTGGCTTGGACGCGGTGCACGGCGTGGCGGGAGACGTTGGCGCAGGCGTTTGAGAGCACTTGTTTGCAGGGACAGATTCCGCAGATCAAGAAAGTCGAGATTGCTTATGCGGGCTCGGGTCCGCTGGTGAGCGGCCTGTATCTGCGAGCGTGGCTGGCGGCTCGACTTCCGCAGGCGGAGTTCGAGTTCGTGCCGGCCGAAGCGCGGCGGAACGGCAATCTGCAAGCGATCCGCTTCCATGCGGCGACGCAGGAGCTTGAACTCCGGGCCGTCGACGATGCGACACTAGAGATTGTCACCAGCAGCTTAACCACCCGGGTTCTGGCTCCGGCGCGCGCCGAAGCCGACCTTGTTGCCGAGGAGTTGTCGATTCTCGGTGCCGACCCTGTGTACGACGCCACGCTGGCGGCCACTATCGCCCAATGAATTTTAGTAAGGTCCTTTCTCCCGACCCCGTCTCGGCCGCCGCAGCATGCGGTCGACTTATGCTGGACACTTTGTCCGATGCGCTGGCGAACCGTCCGACGGCGTCGCTGGCGATCTCTGGGGGTTCGACCCCGAAGCTGCTGTTTGCTTGGCTGGCGGAACAGGAGTTCGATTGGTCGCGCGTCCACCTTTTCTGGGTGGACGAACGGGCGGTGCCGCCGGGCGATCCGGAATCGAACTTTACGCTGGCGGATACGTATTGGCTGACGCCGGGGGCGTTTCCGAAGGAGAACCTGCATCGGATTCATGCGGAGAAGCCGGTGGGGGAAGCGGCGCATTTCTACGCCGACGATATTCGGGGGCATTTTCAGCTGGAAGATGGCGAGATTCCGGTGTTCGACATTATTCAGCAAGGGATGGGTGCCGATGTGCATACGGCTTCGTTGTTTCCGGGGGAGCCGCACATTCTGGACCGGTCTGGATTGACGGCGGCGGTGTATGTGGACAAGCTGAAGGCAGCGCGGGTGACGTTGCTGCCGGGGGTGTTGGCCTCGGCTCGCCATACGCTGATGCTGGTGTGTGGGGAAGATAAGCAGAAGGCGCTCGACACGGTTTTTCATGCTCCGGAGAACGTACTCGACTTTCCGGCTCAACTGACGCGAAGGCATACGGGCGTAGTGTTCTGGTTCCTTGATGAAGCGGCTTCCAGCAATCTCGGTTAGCCTGTTTTTGCTGGTGGCTGGTTGTTCGGCGCCACCGAAGAAGAAAGAAGCGCCGAAGGAGATTCCTCCGCCGATCAACCGGCTGCTGTTTGGGGGCGACGTGATGTTAACGCGCCAGGTGGGGGAGGTGGCGGCCCAGCAGAAAGACCCGGCGTGGCCGTTTCGGCAGATTGCGGCTGATTTTGCGAAAGCGGATTTGGCATTTGTGAATCTGGAATCTCCGTTTACGGACAAGGGAGCGCCGACGCGGACGGGGATGGTGTTTCGGGCCGATCCGGCCAACATCGCGGGGCTGCTGTTGGCGGGGATTGACGTGGTTTCGTTTGCCAACAACCACACGCGGGATGCGCATGAGTACGGCTTCCTGTACACGCTGGATTTGCTCGACCGGAACAAGATCGCGGTGGCGGGGGTGGGGCGGGATGAGGCGGCGGCGCGGGCGGGGGTGGTGCTGGAGCGGCAGGGGGTGAAATTTGGTTTTGTGGCTTACACGTACGACCAGCGGAACGGGAACCATAAGACGGACGATGGGCGGATCAATGGACTGGATCTGGTGCGCCTGCGGGAGGATATTGGGAGTATTCGGGGGCGGTCGAACGTGACGATCGTATCAATTCATGCGGGGACCGAGTATGCCAAGCAGCCGAATGCGCAGCAGCGGTTGATGGCGCAGGCGGCGATTGAGGCCGGGGCGGCGCTGGTGATTGGGCATCATCCGCACGTGACGCAGCCGTGCGAGGACTACCGGACGGGGGTGATCTGTTACTCGTTGGGTAACCTGGTGTTTGACCAGACGATTGCGGGTACGAACGATAGTCTGGTGGCCGAGGCGGAGTTTAAGGGACCTTCGCTGCGGAAGGTGCGGCTGCGAAAGGTAAAGATTCAGAATACGCAGCCGGTGTTTTTGACGCCGCCGTAGGGGGGTTAGCTCCAGCCGAGGAGGAAGGCGAAGAGGGCGAGCCAGAGGACGCCCATGAAGTGCCAGTACATGGCGGTGAGTCGCGCGATTTGGCGGTGTTTGCGGAGGGGTTGTTCTTCGCCATCAGTTAAATGTTGGGCCTTGGAGTAGAGCCAATGAAGGCCTCCGATGCCGCCGATCAGGTGGGCGGCGTGGACGAAGCTGAAGACGTAGTACATGTTGCCCTGGGGGTTGGCCGCTATGGCGACGCCGCGGGCGAGGAGAAGCCAGGCACCGGCGGTTTGCGCGGCGAGAAAGCAGTACCCGACGGCAATGGTGATGGCGAGCCAGGTTCGATAGCTTGGCAGTTGGGCGCGAAGGAGGGCGCGTCGAGCCCATTGGAACGTGCCGCTGCTGGCGAGCATGAGCAGGGTGCTGAGCCAGAAGACCCACGGCATGGAGATGGACGTGGCGGGCTTGCCAGGGGGCAGGATGAAGGCGTAGGCGACGATGAGGGCGGCGAAGAAGCAGGCGATGGAGGACAGTGTGAGGACCATTCCCATCGTGCTCATGCTCATTCCGCGCTGGGGGGGCGCTCCCTCGATTGCCGTCGTTTCCGAATCCGTCATGTTCTCTTCTCTCATTATGATGAATCTGGAGTCGCCGCGGGCTTACTTCCCGCGCAATAATTGAGGCAATGGCCGATTCGCTCTACCTTTCTTACTGGCTCCGGAATTATTCCGCCCTGTCGATGTTGCGCTCGTTTGGCAAAGTGCTGGAGCGGTTTCCGTTTTCGCCGCAGAACCCGTCCAATAGTTCGTTGCAGATTGTGCCGGTCTCGTCGGCGGAGCCGCCGCTTTTCGAGGCGTCACTGGCGGACCCTCTGGACACCGAAGCGGTGCTGAACCGCTGTGAGGAGTTTTTGCACGCCGACTGCTCGTACGTGCTGGAGGCTTGGTGGGGGTTGTGGCAATTCCGGAAGGAATGGGAGTTGCGGCCGGCGCGGGTGACGATTTTCTGTTTTGGTCCTGAGTTTGGGGATGGGACGCCGACGGAACATATTCGGCTGGATTTCGGGTTGGAGGCGCATTATCTGCCTCGCCCGGATGACCCGGCGAGCGCTTACTATACGCGGTCGAACTTGAAGGGGTTGGTGCGGCTGGTGCAGCAACTGGACGAGGCTTTGGCGGTGGATCGGCGGACGCTGTGGTCGGAATCGGGGGAGAACTTCGCCGAGAAGCTGCAACAGGCGGTTGAGGAGCTGTAGGATGAGGTTGTTCGGGGTATTGTTTGCGGCGGCGACTTTGCTGGGGGCGGCGGAGGTGCGGGGGGTGTGGATCGCGCGGGATTCGCTGGGGTCGCGGGAGCGGATACGGACGACGATGGAGGCGCTGGGGAGGGCGAATTTCAACGTTGCGTACGTGAACGTTTGGTCGCAGGGGTATCCTTTGTTTCCGAGCCGGGTGTTCGAGGAGGAGACGGGGATCCTGATCGATCCGCAGTATGAGGGCCGGGATATTCTGCAAGAGGCGATTGAGGAGGGGAAACCGAACGGGATTACGGTGGTGCCTTGGTTTGAATATGGGTTTGTGGGGGTGTGGAGCGGTCGGGTGCGCGGGGGGACGTTGGGCCCGATATTTGACCGTCATCCGGAGTGGTTGGCGAAGAATCGGGCGGGGGAGAGCCAGTTTCCGATTGGGGGCGGGGCGTATTATTTGTGGATGGCGCACGCGAATCCGGAGGCGCAGGAGTTTTTAATTCGGCTGATGGAGGAGGCGCAAGGGCGGTATGACGTGCCGGGGATTCAGTTTGACCGGGCGCGGTACCCTACCCTCGAATGCGGGTATGACGAAACGACGCGAAAGCTTTATTCGGAGTCGCATGAGGGGCAGGATCCGCCGGCGAATCCGCTGGATGCGGGGTGGGTACGTTGGCGGGCGGATGAGATTAATGCGTTTCTTCGGCGGATGAATGCGCGGATCAAGGCGGTGGATTGGCGGGCGCTGGTGACGAATGCTCCGGTGCCGACGCCGGATGGCTACCGTAACTTTGCGCAGGACCCGCCGGGTTGGGTGCGGGATAAGTCCCATGATTTCCTCAGTCCGCAGATTTATTGGCGGGATTTGCCGACTTACGAGGCCAAGCTGAAGCTGCATATCGAGCAGTATGGCGAGGCGAATCGGCTGGTTCCGGGGATTGCGGTGGATGTGGCCAATCCGGGGGAGCTGGTGCGGATTATTGAGGCGACGCGGGCGCTGGGCTGCCCGGGGGTTGTCATCTGGTACTATGAGGACATCGTAAAAGCAAATGCTCTGGAGCTGCTTCGGAACACAGTGTTCGCGGAGAAGGCATTCTTGCCGTGGAAGTGATCCCTACTTTGGGGGGGGCCAAGCGGCTGAATACCTTAGAGTAATAGGGTTCTTATTGCGGTCTCGTAAGGTCAAGCTGTCGTTCACTTTTCCCAATGACCTGAATTGACCCAGTACTATTCTCCCGTTACTCTCTTAGGAGAGGCTACTACAGAACTATGCTTAGCGGCAGTGTAATTATGGAACTGAACGACACCCTTCTTGAAGTGTAACCGCCAAAAGTTAAGATGATTCGTGTGGCAATCGCCGACGACCATCCCATCGTACGGGATGGACTGAAGAAGTTACTGGCCCTGGAGTCGGACGTTGAGGTGATCGGCGAGGCTGGCGACGGTCGGGCGGTGATCGAGTTGGTGCAGCAGACCGACCCCGATGTTCTTTTGCTGGATCTGCGGATGCCGAACCTGGACGGGTTGCAGGCGCTGCAGACGATTCAGCAGACGAACAAGCGGACGCGGGTGATCATTCTGACGGCGTCGGAAGACAAGAACGAGTTTGTGCAGGCGATGAAGCTGGGCTGTTCGGGCATTGTGCTGAAGCAGACGGCTCCGGACCTGATCGTGAAGAGTATCCGGAAGGTGTACTCGGGTGAGATTTGGCTTGACTCGTATACGACGGCGGCGGTGATGCGGCAGTTTGCGTCTCCGGGGGCTGAGCTTTCCGGGCAGGGCAGCGCGTCGGGCAAGCAACGGGAACGTTCCCCGCTGAGCACGCGGGAGCGCGAGATTGTGGCGTATGTAGCGCAAGGCTATAAGAACAAAGAGATGGCCGAGAAGATGTTCATTAGTGAGCAGACGGTGAAGAACCACTTGCACAACATTTTTGACAAGCTCGGGGTTTCGGATCGGCTGGAACTGGCTTTGTACGCGATCCACAAGGGCCTTCACCTTCAGGGCTAAGTACGGCAAGGCTAAGTCCAGCTATTCTGGGGGGTATGCGCTATTTGTGCCTGCCCTTCCTTCTGCTGGCGGTTCTACTGCCGGCTCAGACGCTTTCCCCGCTGCCGCCGGTGCGGGAGCAGGCGAATATTCAGCAAGATTGGCTGAAGCTGCGGCTGGAGCGGATTCTGCCGGCGCTGTTGCGCAAGCACGGGCTGGACATGTGGGTGGTGGTTTCGCGCGAGTACAACGAAGACCCGGTGTTCCACTCGCTGGTTTCGCCGACGATGTTCGCGGCGCGGCGGCGGACGATTTACGTGTTTTTTGAGCGGGGGGCGGAGAAGGGCGTCGAGCGTTTGGCGCTGGGGGGCGGGTCAAACGGGGGGCTGTATGAGGTGTATCGGGACCCGACGCCGGCACCGGGGAATGCGACGCGGGAGCTGTGGGGGGAGAGCCAATGGCTGCTGTTGAAGAAGCTGATCGAGGACCGGAAGCCGCGGAGGATCGGGATTAATATTTCGCGGACGCATGCGTTTGCCGATGGGTTGACGGCGGGCGAGTACGAACAGATGGTGGAGTATTTGGGCCCGGAGATCACGAAGCGGTTCCAGCGGAGTGAGTTGATGGCGCTGGAGTATGTCGAAGCGCGGCTGCCGGAGATGATGCCGCGGTATCGGGAGCTGATGGGGGTGGCGCATGAGCTGATCCGGCGGGCGTTTTCGGCCGAGGTGATCAAACCGGGCGTGACGACCAACCATGACGTGGTGTGGTGGCTGCGGCAACAGGTGGCGGATCGGAGTTTGGGGACGTGGTTCCAGCCGTCGGTGCGGGTGCAGCGGCAGGCGAAGGCGGTGGCGACGGCGGCGAGTTTTCTATCGGAGGACGGCCCGGTGGTGATTGAGCGGGGCGATGTGTTGCACGTGGATTTTGGGGTGCAAGGGCTGCGACTGAATACGGATACGCAACATATGGGTTATGTGTTGAAAGAGGGCGAGACGGTGGCGCCGGCGGGGATCGTAAAGGCGCTCGAGAAAGCGAAGCGGATGCAGGATCTGTTGCTGGAGCGGATGAAGCCGGGGCGGTCGGGGNNCGAGACGCTGGCGCAGGTGCTGGATGAGGGGATTCGGGGGACGGTGTACTCGCATCCGATCGGGGACCACGGGCACGGGGCGGGGCCGATTATCGGGTTGTGGGACCGGCAGCAGGGTGTGCCGGGGCGGGGGGATGTGCCGCTGAAGACGGGGACGTGGTTTTCGATTGAGCTATCGGCGCGGACGCCGGTGGCGGAGTGGGACGGGCAGGAGCTGTTTGTGGGGATGGAGGAGGAGGCTTGGCTGACGCCGGGGGGGAAGATGGAGTGGGTGCTGCCGCGGCAGGAGCGGTATCACCTGGTTAAGTGATACCAAGTCGCTTGCGGCGGTTGGCTTCCTGGCGTTCGTAAACCGGGATGAGCCTTTGCTCGATGAACTCGAAGGCCCCGGCGAGGCCTCCGACGCGATACTGCTCGCCGATTTCGGCTTCGACGGCGCTGGGTTCGCCGATGGCGCTCAAGAAGTGGTTGCTGGTCATCCGGGTGTAGAGCTCTCCGTCGAGCTTACCCTGCTCGCGCAGGATGCGTTCCCGCACGTAGAGCGCCAGAACGGCATCGCCCAGCCAAGCTTGCTGGAGCAGAACGGATCGCGAATTCGATTGTTTCATCCCGTTATTGATTATCCGCTATGGCGGCACGAGCCAAGCACCGAGGGGCTTCCACGGGCTGGTTTGCGCCGTCAAAGTCTGCACCGCGGCCCAGATGCCCCGGGGGCCGCTGAAGGCGGGCTTGACGAGGTAGTTGAGCGTCAGCGTGAGAAGATTGCCGTTGAGGACGGCGCTGGAGCCTTGGGCTTGGATACGGCAATAGCCGTTTTCGATCGAGTTCGTTCCGCTTAAGGGAATCGCCGTGGCCTGGCTGCCGTCGCCGTTATCGGGGTAGAGAAAGAGCAGGTTTCCGGGTACATAGTAGGCGATGTAACAGGCCTGTCCGGCATCGACGGCGGTATTCATTAAGACCCAGGCGGTGAGCAGGTTGTTGGCGCTGGTCGCGTCCTGATAGGTGACGGTAAGGGTTCGGTTGGCGGCCGTGGCGGTGGAAGGCGAGATCGCATTCGAGCGGGGAAAGAGGGTGCTGGCCTCGGGCACGACCGCGACCCCCATCGTTTGCCAGCCGGAGGTGACGTTGCTGACCGATTGGGCGGCGAGGTAGATCACCCGGTTGCCGCGGAAGCTGTTTGAGAAAGTGACGACCAGGGTGAGCGTCATCGCGTTGCCGCTATCGACGGCCGAGGACCCGGTGCCGGAGATGGTGCACTGGCTGTTGTTGACCGAAGCCGCGCTGCCGAGGAAGAGTGGAGCGGAGAGTCCGCTGTCGGTGCCGCCGTCATTGACCAGGAACAGGACCCCGGCCGGACGGGAATAGGCGATGTAGCAGGCGTTTCCGCCGTCGAGGGCGGAGTTGATGAGAATGTTGACGACCCCCAGATTGGCGACCCCGGCCGGGTGGGAGTAGCGGGCGACGATGGTTTGGGTGTTGCCGGTGGGCGCGATGGGGCCGCCGTCGCGGGCGCTGGGGGTGAGCAGGGAGGGAGCGATGGCTTGGTTGACGGTGAAGAGTTGGCCGCCGATCGTGAGGGTTCCACCGCGGGCCGGACCTGTATTCGCCGCGAACGAGTACGTGACGGTGGTGCCCGAGACGGACGCCGAGAGCCAACTGACTCCCGAGGTGACCGGGATGGCGCAGCCGGTGCCGGTGGATACGGTGAGGCTGGCCGAGCCGGCGACAGCGGCGACGTTGGCGGTGGAGGCGCTGAGTTGGTAGGTACAGGTAAAGTTGGCGGTTACGGTGCGGGGGCCGTTGAGGAGGAGATTTTGCGGGTTCGTCGAACCGGTCAAATCGCCGGTGAATCCGGAAAACGCAAAGCCGGAGGCGGCAGCGGCGGTGAGCGAGAGGAGCCCTCCGGCCGGGTAGAAGCCGTCGGGGGAAGCGGAGCCAGGGATGAGAGAGCCGCCGGGGGCCGGGTTGACGAGCCGGGTGACGAGGTACTGGGTGGAGTAGTTCGCCAGATAGGCGGCGCCCTCGCTGCCGATGGTGATCGAGCGGGTGGCGGGGCCGCCGTCGGTCCAGCCGGTGAAGCTGGCCCGGGTGCCGGGCGGGCCCTGGGTGGCTGGCGCTTGGACGGTGAGGGTGGTACCGGCCGCGAGCGACAGACTAAACGGGGTGACGGTGGGCACGCCATTGACGTTGAGCAGGAGGCCGGCCGGGACGGTGGTGAAGGAGGTGGTGGTGGTGACCGTGAGCCGGCGGACGCGCTGGTTGCGCATGTCGGCGACATAGACCCGGCCCTGGTTATCGATCGCGACGCCGCGGGGGTCATAGAGGGTGGCGGCAGTGGGATCTCCGCCGTCGCCGGAGAGATTGGCGACCCCGGTGCCGGCGACGGTGCGGATAACGCCAGCGGCGTTGACCTCGCGGAGGCGGTGGTTTCCGCTGTCGGCGATATAGAGGAGTCCGGTGGAGCTGACGGCGAGGCCGGCCGGATAGTTCAGACCGGCCGCCGTGGCTCCGCCGCCGTCGCCACCGGACCCGGGGGCGGTGGAGCCGGCCAGGGTGGTGATGACGCCGCCGGGCAGGAAACGACGGATGCGGGATCCATCGGCGACATAGACGTTGCCGGCCGTATCGAGCGCCAAACCGGTGGGGCCGGCGAATTCGGCGGCCAGGGCGCTGCCGCCGTCTCCGGCAAAGCCATAGTTTCCCGTGCCGGCGATGGTCGAGATGACGCCGCCGGTGACCCGTCGGATCCGGTTGGTTGAGTCGGCGAGGTATAGATTTCCGGCCGCATCGACGGCGACGGCCGAAGGGAGCAGCACCTGGGCCGCCGTGGCGACGATGCCGTTGGCGGGCGAGGTGCCGCCGCCGGCGAAGGTGCTGATGACCCCGCCGGGGGTGACCAAGCGCACACGGTTATTGAAGGTATCGGCGATGTAGAGGTTTCCGGCGCCGTCGACCGCGACGCTGGAGGGCCGATAGAGCGTCGCCGCGGTGGCTGGCCCGCCGTCACCGCTATGGAAGATGCCTCCGTTGCCGGCGACGGTCGAGACGGTTCCGGAGGGCGAGACGCGGCGGACGCGATGGTTGTCGGTATCGGCGACGTACAGGTTGCCGGCGGGGTCGACGGCAGCTCCGGTGGGGTTAAAAAGCTGGGCGCTGGTGGCGGTTGACCCGTCCCCGCTGAAGCCGGGAGAGCCGGTGCCGGCCATGGTCCGAATGACGCCGCCCGGGGCGATCGCCCGGATGCGGAAGTTGCTCGTGTCGGCGATGTAGACCGAGCCACCGATGTCGGCGGCGACTCCATAGGGCTGGTAGAGCGAGGCGGCGGTGGCCGACCCGCCGTCGCCGCTGGCGGCGGGATTGCCGTTTCCGGCGATGGTCGTGATGCCACCCCCACTGACCCGTCGAATCCGATGGTTGGAAGCGTCGGCGACGTAGACGCCGCCGAGCAGGTCGATCGAGACGCCGTAGACATCGCCGAACTGGGCGGCGAGCGCATTGCCGTTGTCGCCACTGAAGCCCATGGTGCCGTTGCCGGCGATGGTGTCGATCGTACCGTTCGGGGCCACCCGCCGGATCCGGCGATTCCACCGGTCGGCAATATAGACGTTGCCGGCGGCATCGACCGCGACGCCGCGGGGATTCCACAGCATGGCCGAGGTGGCCGGGCCTCCGTCGCCGGCAAACCCCGCCCCTCCGGTGCCGGCAATCGTCGTCAGGACGCCTCCGGCGAAGCGGCGAATCCGGTGGTTTTCGGTGTCGGCGATGTAGACCGTGCCCGCCCCATCGACCGCCACCCCGGCCGGGCTGTTCAGCAGATCGGTCGTGCCACCGGTGAGCGTCGAGATGACCCCGCCGGGGGTGACCCGGCGAATCCGATGGTTCCCCATGTCGGCGATGTAGACATTACCAGCCGAATCGACGGCCACGCCGCTCGGGTTCAGGAGTTGGGCGGCCACAGCCGGTCCGCCATCGCCGCTGAAGCCGGGCACGCCGTTGCCGGCGATGACCGAGATGGCTCCCGCGGCGGTGACCTTCCGAATGCGCTGGCTTTCGGTGTCGGCGATGTAGATGGTGCCGGAGGAATCGGCCGCGATCGCGCGAGGGGAACGGAGCGCGATCGCGGTGGCCGTAGGCCCCTCGCCGGGCCCGCCCACGACGGTCGAAATGGTAGTTTGGCCGAAGGCAGATGGAGCCAGGCCGAACGACGCAAGGATACCGATGGTGACGGGCTTCCACATAGGGTTGGGCGGCGGGGGGCCGTTATGTGTGGCTTATCGGTAAGGGGGGAGGGAATATGATGGGGGGGAAGGGTAGGAAATTACCGGAAGGAATAGAGGCGGG
>JAPKZA010000509.1:0-14328 GCA_026394015.1 Acidobacteriota bacterium | reverse complement strand
GGCGGGGTTGGCGACGAGGATTTTGTCACGGACAGAGGGGTTCGGGACCCAGGTCGCGAGTTGGTTGAAGACCATGCCGTCGTTGATGGGTTGGAACGGGGTGGGTTGGAGAGGGGTTTTGGATTGGGGGTTGGGATGGGGCCAATCGCTGCCCCAGAGGACGCGGTCGGGGTTGGCAGCGACGAGGGTTTGGGCGAGGGGGAGGCAGTCGGGGAAGTTGGGGCCGCGCTTGGAGATGTGATAGGCGCCGGAGATTTTGACGTAGGCGCGGCCGGAGGCGACTAGTTTGACGAGGTCGGCGAAGCCGGGCTGGCGGGGGCCGAGGGCGGCGCGGGCGCCGCCGAAGTGATCGAAGACGACGGGGACGGGGAGGGTGGGGACGAGGTTCGAGAGGGCGGCGATGATGTCGAGGGTGGTATTCAGTTGGACGTGCCAGCCGAGTTCGGCGACCTGTTCGGCGGCCCATTTCAGGCGGGCGGCGGCGACGATGGGGTCGGCCATATCGGCGTTGGCGAGGTTGAGGCGGATGCCTCGGATGCCGGCGTCGTGGAGGGTTTGGAGCTGCTCGGGGCGGGCTTGTTCGGAGACGACGGCGATACCGCGGGCGGTGTTTCCGCGGGCTTTGATGCCGTCGAGGGTGCTCGTGTTATCGGTGCCGTAGACGCTGGGGGTGACGATGACGACGCGTTCGATGCCGAGGGAGCGGTGGAGGGCGGCCATGGCGGCGGGGCTGGCGGGTTCGGGGGTGTACCTGCGATTGGGCACGAGGGGATAGTTGCCGAAGATGTGGGTGTGGCTGTCACAGGCGCCGGGCGGAACGGGGAACGATGCATTTGCCATTCCGTTTATCATAGAGAACTATGAGCACTTCCGCGCGTCCGCGCTTTCGCAGCGCCCGCACCGCCGAGTTTACAGAATCTGTGATCCGCGACATGACGCGGCAAGCGATTGCCGCCGGGGCGGTGAACCTGGCGCAAGGGTTCCCGGACTTCCCTGCCCCGGAGTGGTTGAAGACGGCGGCGGCGGAGGCGATTGCGGCCGATCACAACCAGTACCCGATCACGTGGGGGATTCCGCCATTGCGGCAGGCGATTGCGGACAAGACGCGGCGGCATTATGGATTGGAGATTGACCCGGCGCGGGAGATCACGGTGGTGTGCGGGGCGACCGAGGGGATGGCGGCGGTGTTGCTGGCGCTGGTGGACCCGGGCGATGAGGTGATTGTTTTCGAGCCTTACTACGAGAACTATCATCCGGACTTGCAGCTCTGCGGGGCGACGCGGAGGTTAGTTACTTTGCGCGCGCCGGATTGGGGATTTGACGCCGAGGAGTTACGGCGGGCGTTCAGCGCGAAGACGAAGGCGATTATCATCAACTCGCCGAATAATCCGACGGGCCGGGTGTTTAACCGGGCGGAGCTGACGTTGATCGCGGAGTTATGCCAGGAGTATGACGCGCTGTGCATTACTGACGAAATTTACGAACATATTTTGTATGACGGGGCCGAGCATATTCCGATGATGACGCTGCCGGGGATGCGGGAGCGGTCGGTGCTGGTGAATAGTTGTTCGAAGACCTATAGCGTGACGGGATGGCGGGTGGGCTGGGTGTTGGCGAGTCCGGACCTGACGGACGGGATACGGAAGGTGCATGATTTTCTGACGGTGGGGGCGGCGACGCCGTTGCAGTATGCGGCGGTGGCGGCGTTGCAGGCGCCGGATACTTACTACGCCGAGTTGGGGAACCACTACGATTGGCGGCGGCGGAAGTTGGAGGGATATTTGACGACGGCGGGGTTCCGGTGTTTTACGCCGCGGGGGGCCTATTACACGATGACCGACATTTCGGCGTTTGGGTTTTCCGATGATACGGCGTTTGTGCAGCATCTGATCCATAACGTTGGATTGGCGGGAGTGCCGGGTTCGAGTTTCTTTTCGCGGCCGGAGTTAGGGCATAACTTTGTTCGTTTCTGTTTCTGTAAAAAGGCGGAGACGCTGGACGCGGCCGGGGAGCGGCTGGCGAAGTTGCAATGAGGGGCGAAGTCGCATAACCTAGGCTCAGCTATGAACCGTTTTGTGTGTTTTCTTCCACTGCTGGTGCTGGCGAGCGCTTGCAGTTCGACCAAACCGGCCGAGCCGCCGTTTCGGGGTTCGGCGAGTCTTGTTCCCGAGACGAAGGCGGAGTTGATTGCCAGTGATGCTTCCTGGGGCAATACCGAGGGGCCGGCGATCGATTCCAAAGGGACGCTGTACTTTACGTCGCGAGGCACCTATAAAGGGATTGTTTCGTGGACGGCCAAGGATGGGGCCAAGCCCTACCTGGCGGTGGCGACCAAGGAGGGGCCGGGGGGACTGTGGATCGACGACAACGACAACATCTTTCTGACGGCGACCGGGGAGCAGCAGATTCTGAAGGTGAGTCCGGATAAGACCGTGACGGTAGTGGCCGAGAACTTCGATGTTTTGCCGGGAGTCAGTAAGGGGCCGAACGACTTAATCGTGCATCCTAACGGAACGATTTACTTTACGGCGCCGAACGGGTATGATGGCACGGCTCCGAAGGGGACGATTTACCAGATTACTCCAGACAAAAAAGTAACGGTATTCAGCAACGACTTGACGGGGCCAAACGGAATCCTCTTGAGCCCGGACAAGTTAACGCTGTACGTGGCGCATAACGTGGCGGCGAATACGTCGAAGATTGAATCGTTTCAGTTGAACAGGGACGGCACGCACGCCCGGGCGAGGGAGTTGGCGACGATTGAGCCGTGCCAGGCGGATGGGATGGACGTGGATGAGTTAGGCAATATTTGGCTGACTTGTTACTCGCACGGGACGGCGTATCGACTGACGCCGGGGGGGGCGATTGTGGAGAAGATTACGACCGAGCAGAAGGCTTTGACGAACGCGAAATTTGGGCGGGGCGCGGACAACCACTCGTTGTATTTGACGAGTTCAGATGCGGCGCGGGTGACGGGCTATGTGTACCGGGCGACGGTGAAAGCACCGGGGGTACGCTAGATGGGACGCTTAGCGGGAAAGACGGCGATCGTGACGGGCGGGGCATCAGGGATTGGGCTGGCGATTGTGCAGCGCTTTATCGCGGAAGGGGCGGCGGTGGAGGTATTGGAGCGGGAGATGTGCGTGGTGGAGGGGGCCGTCGTGAGCGTTTGTGACGTGGCGGATGGCGCACGGGTGGAGGCGGTGGTGAACGAGATTCACGGGCGGCGGGGACGGATCGACATTCTCGTGAACAACGCCGGGATTGCGCACGTGGGGAACGCGTTGACGACGACCGAAGCGGAGTTTGAGCGGGTGCAGCGGGTGAATGTGTTTGGGCCGGCGAACTGTTTGCGTTCGACGTTGCGGCACATGGTGGCGGACGGGGGCGGGGTGGTGTTGAACCTGGCGTCGTGCGTTTCGGTGATGGCGATTGCGGACCGGTTTGCTTACGGGACGAGTAAGGGCGCGGTGCTGGCGATGACTTACTCGGTGGCGAAGGATTTCTTAGATAAGGGGATTCGTTGTAACGCTTTATTGCCGGGGCGGGTGCATACGCCGTTTGTCGACGGGTTTATTGCAAAGAACTATCCGGGGCGGGAAGCGGAGATGTTCGAGAAGCTATCGAAGGCGCAGCCGATTGGACGGATGGCGCGGCCGGAGGAGATGGCGCACGCGGCGTTGTTTTTGTGCAGCGACGAGGCGGAGTTTATAACGGGCGTAGGGCTGCCGGTGGATGGGGGGACGCTGAGTATCCGCTAGTTTGAGGCTATCAGTGGAGGAGGACGATGCCGAGGGTGATGAAGGCGACGGCGGAGAGGCGGGGAACGGTGATGGTTTCCGAGAAGAAGGCGACGCCGAAGAAGAAGGCGAGGATCGACTCGAGTCCGAGGACGAAGATATAGGCGACCGACATCTCGGCTCGGCGCATGGCGAGGGCTTGGCAGGCGGCCCCGCCGGAGGGTATAGGCGAGGGCGGCGGCGAACAAGAGAACCAGTTGGGGGACTTGGTGGGGCACTAGGACGGGCGGTTGCCCTTCTTGATATCGATCGAGAGGCGCTTGATTTTTTGGTTGAGGGTGGAGAGCGGGATGCGGAGCATTTCGGCCGCTTCGGTCTGGGAGTAGTTGACGGTTTCGAGGACCTGGATGATGCGTTGGCGTTCGAAAGCGGCGACGATTTCGTAGAGGGAGGCGTCGGAGGGGAGGTTGCCGGTAGCGTCGGTCCGGATTTTGATGCCGCCGGAGTGGAGGAGCGAATCGGGGAGGACGGTGACAGGGACGATGGGGCCGTTCGAGAGGACGACGGCGCGTTCGACCGCATTTTCCAGTTCGCGGACGTTGCCGGGCCAGTTGTGTTCGACGAGGAGTTGGAGGGCGTCGGGTTCGAACTGGAGGGAGGACTTGCCGTCGGGCTTGAGGAACTTGGCGTTCTCCTGGCAGAAGCGATCGAAGAAGTGCTGGATGAGGAGGGGGAGATCCTCTTTGCGGTCGCGGAGGGGCGGCAGGGGGATGTTGATGACGTTGAGGCGGTAGTACAGATCTTCGCGGAAGCGGCGTTCGTCGACTAACTTCTTAAGATCTTCGTTAGTGGCGGCGACGAGGCGGACGTCGACTTGCATGACGTCGGTGGAGCCGAGGGGCATGAACTCGCGTTCCTGAATGACGCGGAGTAACTTGGCCTGGGTTTCGAGGGAAATATTGCCGATTTCGTCGAAGAAGATGGTTCCGCGGTTGGCGGTTTCAAAGACGCCTTTGTGGGAGGCGATGGCCCCGGTGAACGCCCCTTTGACGTGGCCGAAGAGGGTGGATTCGAGGAGGTCGGGGGGGAGGCCGCCGGAGTTGACGGCGATGAAGGGCTGTTCGGAGCGGGTGGAATTGGTGTGGATGGACTTGGCGATGAGTTCTTTGCCGGTGCCGGTTTCGCCGGTGATGAGGATGGTGGCGCGGGAGGGGGCGACCTGGGTGACGAGGTCGAGCACCTTGAGCATGCGCTCGCTTTTGCCGACGATATTGGGGAACGAATAGCGCTGCTTGAGGGCGCGTTTGAGTTCGACGTTTTCGCGTTCGAGGTGGCTCTTGCCGATTTGGCGTTCGATTTCGATGAGTAGTTTTTCGTTGTCCCAGGGCTTGGAGAAGTAGTCGTTGGCGCCGGACTTGAGGGCGCGGACGGCGACGTCGATGGAGCCATAGGCGGTGATGAGGAAGATGGGCGTCGAGCGGTCGCGCTGGCGGACTTCGGCGAGGACTTCGAGGCCCGACTTATCGGGCATCATGAGGTCGAGCAGGACGAGGTCGTAGGTGGATTCCTCCATGCGGCGGAGGCCGGCATTGGCGAGGGGGGCGAGTTCGACGGTGTAGCCTTCGAGGGAGAGTAGCGTTTCGAGAGATTCGCGGATGTCTTCTTCGTCGTCGATGATTAAGATACGGCCCTTAGGGGCGGAGGGCATTCAGAGGTTCCTTAACAGTTTTGGGGACCAGGGGGAAGGCGAGGGTAAAGCAGGTGCCTTGTCCGGGGGTCGAGTCGGCGACGATGGAGCCGCCGTGCTCTTTCACGATACCGTATGTGATGGACAGGCCGAGGCCGGTGCCTTTTTGGGCGCCTTTGGTGGTGAAGAAGGGGTCGTAGATCCGGCTCAGGAGATCGGCGGAGATCCCCTGGCCGGAATCGAGGACTTCGACGCGGACGGCGGCGGCTTCGAGGGAGGTTTTGACTTCGAGGACGCCTCCGGACTCCATGGCGTCGCGGGCGTTGAGGAAGAGATTGAGGAAGACCTGCTGGAGTTTGGAGCTGTTACCGCGGATGGGACGGAGGTTGGGTTCAAAGCAGTGGAGGACGCGAACTTGCGATTTTTGGAGCTGGGGTTCGATGAGGGAGAGGGTCTCGCGGAGGACGCGGTTGAGGTCCACGTCTTCGAACTCGGTGGAGCCGGTGCGGGAGAAGTTGAGCAGGCTGTTGACGATTTCGCTGGCGCGGAAGGTTTGTTTCGCGATTTTTTCGAGCATACGGGACTTGGCTTCGTCGCCGTTGACTTGCTTGGCGAGCATTTGAGCGTAGGTCGAGATGACGGCGAGGGGGGTGTTGACCTCGTGGGCGACGCCGGCGGCGAGGAGGCCGATGGAGCTGAGCTTGTCGGCCTGGACGAGACGGGTTTCGAGTTCGGAACGTTCGGTGATGTCGTCAAAGATGATGAGGCGACCGATTTGTTCCTGCTCCTTCGAGATGAGCGGGGCGACGGCGATGTTGACGATGCGGTCGGTGAGGGCGGCTTTGTAAATGTGATGAATACCGGGGTCGCCGCGGTGGCGAATGAGTTCGTCGCTTAGGGTGACCGGGAGGAGTTCCCGAAGGCGGCGGTCGACGGCGTCCTGGCGACGGATGCCGGTGAGGTGTTCCATCTGGGTGTTCCAGCTTTCGACGCGGTCGTCGAGATCGACGGCGAGGATGCCGACGTTGATGGATTCGACAATGTTTTCGCTGAATTCCTTGAGGCGTTCGACCTCTTCGGCCTTGCGTTCGAGGGAGCGGTAGAGGCGGGCGTTTTCGACCGCGATGCCGACGTAGCCGCCGAGGGTGACGAGGAGTTCGACGTCGTCGGAGGAGAGGAAATCGCCTTTATCGGTGCGGGAGACGCCGAGCCAAGCGATGACGCGGCCGCGGGAAGTGCAAGGGATGTAGTACGTCAGGCCGAGGTCGGAGATGGTGTGTTTGACGCTGGCGGGCCATTCGCGGGCGAGGACGTCGATGAAGTTGCGGGTCCGTTCGAAGAAGAGATAGGGGGTTTCGCGAGCCATTTCGGACGAGAGAAACGTGAGGTCCATGACATCGGGGACGGGGCGGGTGAGGCCGGCGGTCATGTACATGCGGAAGGTTTCCGACTGCTTTTCGTCCGAGAGGAAGAAGGCTAGGTGCTGGATGGAGAGGGTGCGGAGGAGGCGATCCGAGACCGAGCTGAGCATCCGATTGAGGTCGGTTTCAGCGCTGAGTTCGCGGGCGAATTCGATGAGGGTGCGGCGGTAGTCGTAGCGGTCGCGGTAGAAGACGTAGCGGTCCAGAATTTCCTGGAGCCAGTTGCGGATGGGCTGGAAGACGAAGGCGGCGACGAGGATGAGCACGACAAGGGCGACGGGGGAGAGATCGTCGAAGCGGCCGGAGGAATTTTCTGCGCCAGGGACGCTGTTGGGGCCGGAGGGGCGGCCGGCGGTGATGGAGACGAGGAGGCCGTAGAAGACGGCGAGGACGCCGAGGGTGGCGAGGGTATAGACGTAGCCTTGCTGGAAGATGACGTCGACGTCCATGAGGCGATAGCGGAAGATGGCGTAGGCCCAGGTGATGGGGACGAAGACGAGAGCGAGAACGGCCATTTCCATGCGGGCCGAGGGGATGGCACCGAGGGCGAAGGGCAGGGCGTAGAGGAGGGTGAACGGGAGGACGCCGAGGACGGCGCCGTTGCGGAGCCATTTGAGCTGCTGGCGAACGATGGGATCTTCAGCGCGGGGGTAGCGGAGGGCGAGGACGATGGCACCGGCGATTTGCCCGGAGACGACGAAGAGGAGCCAAATGCGGTCCATCATCCAACGGAGTTCGATGAGCGAGACATCGAGGCGGAGAACGGACGCGGTGATCAAGACCCAGAGGACGCTGAGAACGACCGCGGGGGCGTAGAGGGCGACGCGGACCCAACGGGCGCGGAAGGGACGGGCGGGTTCGGGGAAGGCGACGGAGAAATGGAAGAAGAGAGTGGGCAGGAAGAGGCCGGCGAAGACGTTACAGTAGTAAATTACTTTGTCGAAGTTATTGAGTTTGCCGGTGTAATGAAAGGTATTGAGGACGAAGCTGGCGAGGCAGAGGAGATAGAAGTGAACGGCGCGGTGGGCCGAGCCGCGGCGGAAGAAGACAAAGAGGCCGATGAAGAGATAGGCGGCACCGACGGCGTATTGATACAGCACGGCGCTGCCGGCGGTGCGGGCTTCGACGACGAGGGCGAGTTTGGTATCGAGGGCGACAGCGACGCCCTGACGGATGACGATGCGTTCGACGAAATAATCGAGCTTTTTCCAAGCGCCGGAGCCGACCAGGATTTGCGCGACATCGATGGCGTTTTCTACCGGGAGGGTGCCAATGCGGCGGAGGACGTCGCCTTCGCGAATGCCGAACTTATCGCCGGGGCTGCCCGGGGCGATGTGGAGGGCGATGACCGCTTTGGGGTGAAGGGGTGTGGACCGATCGACCCAGGTGACGCCGTCTTCGGGTAGTTCGTACTTATTCTGCTGCTGGAAGTTGACGGCGGCGGCAAGCACGACGGCAACCGTCATGATGACGATGAGCGCGCCGATGAGTTGTCGTTTCAGTTCGTTCACAGCAGGGTATCCGAAGCGGGAGAGACACTACGCCGTGAGACTGGTATGCAATTCTAGTGCCATCCTCACAGCAAAGCGGTTAGCGGACAATCTATCAGATAATTGAACGACTTACCAGTGGGGATGGAGCGGACTGGGGACCGATCTTCCAGGATTAGAAGTATCGATCCCCGTTCTTGGAATATTTCAGGTGGTCGAGAG
Source organism: Acidobacteriota bacterium (assembly GCA_026394015.1). GTDB lineage: Bacteria > Acidobacteriota > Terriglobia > Bryobacterales > Bryobacteraceae. The sequence continues at coordinate 5,768 of JAPKZA010000509.1, read as the reverse complement.
GGCTTTGGCGACGGCGAGGGTGGCGTCGTAGTCGGGGTGTTCGGCGACTTCGCGGACGTATTCGGCGTGGCGGATGGTGTTGTTTTGGTCGACGACGAAGATTGCGCGGCACTCGATGCGGAGATCGGGGATGAGGGTTCCGTAGGCTTCGCCGAAGGAGGCGTTGCGGTGATCGGAGATCATCGCCATGTTGTCAACGCCCATCGCGCCGCACCAGCGTTTCATGGCGAAGGGGAGATCCATGGAGATGGTGTAGAACTTGATGTTGGGGAGGGCGGCGGCTTCGTCGTTGAACCGTTTGGTTTGCATGTCGCAGACCGGGGTATCGAGTGAAGGGACGACGGAGAAGATGCGCACGCTGCCGGCGGTGTCGGCGAGGGTGATGGGCTTCATGGTGGAGTCGACGGCGGTGAACTCGGGGGCTGGGTCGCCGGCTTTGAGTTCGGGGCCGGAGAGGTCTTTGGGGTTACCGCGCATAGTAATAGCACCGGGACGATTCATAACCTCAACTATAGCGGATGTAGACTAGGAATCCGATGGATACAAGCTGGGAAAAAGTGGTGGGGTTGGCGGTGGCGGCGCTGGGTGGGGCGGCGGTGGGGGTGGACCGTCAGCGGAAGGGGGACGAGTTTGCAGGGATGCGGACGTTTACGCTGCTGGGCGGGTTGGCGGGGGCGGCGGGGATGTTGTGGGCCGATTATGCACCGTTGGCGACGGTGCTGTTGGCGGGGGCGGTGGGGTTGGTGGTGGCGGCGTATATGAGAGTGAATCGGACGGATGCGGGGGGGACGACGGAGGTGTGGGGGGGGGGGGGGGGGGGGGGGGGGGGGGGGTGGGGGGAGTGGAAGTTGGCCAGTGGAATGATCGCGGTGACGTCGGTTTTGCTGGCGGAGAAATCGCGGCTGCATGGCTGGGCGGAACGGTTGCCGGAGGAGGGGTTGCGGTCGGGGTTTCGGTTTGGGCTGATGGCGCTCGTGGTGCTGCCGCTGTTGCCGGAGGGTCCATTCGGGCCGTGGGGTGGAGTGAAGCCGCGAGAGTTATGGATTGTGGTGTTGTTGATTTCGGGATTGAACTTTTTGGGCTATGCGGCGCGGGCGATGGTGGGCCCGGGGAAGGGGGCGGTGTTGTCGGGGTTGCTGGGAGGGCTGGTTTCATCGACGAACGTGACGTTGTCGCTGGCGCGGACGAACCAGACGGCGGCGGGAGCGTTGGGGGTGATTACGGCGTGTACGGTGATGTATGTGCGGGTGGGGGTGGCGACGGCGATATTGAATCCGACGTTGGCGTGGGCGGTGTTGCCTTATGTGGCGGTGCCGGCGGCGGTGGGGGCGGGGTTTGCGGGCTGGGGACTGTATCGGGATAAGGCGGCCGGGGGGACGGCGGAGACGGGGGAGAACCCGCTGCAGGTGGGGGCGGCGCTGCAGATGGCGGGGTTGTTTCAGGCGGTGCTGTTTGGGTTGCGGTGGGCGCGGGAGTGGTGGGGCGGGGCGGGGCTAGTGGTATCGGGGGCGGTGCTGGGGTTGACGGACGTGGACGCATTGACGATCGCGATGGCGAAGGCGCAGACGGAGGTTGGGACGGCGGCGTTGGCGGTGGCGGTGGGTTGCGTGGCGAATACGGTGGTGAAGTTGGGGATCTCGCTGGTGGTGGGTCGGGGCGAGTTTCGGCGATCGGCGGTTTTCGGGTTTGTGGCGTTGTTGGTGGGATCGGGACTGGGGATTCTGCTGGGGCGTTAGACGCTGAGGACGGGACAGGGGGCGGAGCGGATGAGGTCGTGGGAGTTCGACCGGAGGCGGCCGAGGACGCCCTGGATTCGGCCGCGGCCGATGATGAGGAGATCGGTTTTGTGGGTGGCGATCGAGTTTTGGACGCCTTCGACGAGGGTAGGCTCTTCGAGGACTTCGAGATACTCGGGGAGGTCGAGATCGCCGGCGATGGATTGGTAGTGTTCGAGGGCGGCTTCGTGGACGAGTTGATGGGCGCGGTCGGCGGTGGCGCTGGGAAAGGTAGAGTTGGCAGGGTGGCAGTAGACGACGCGGAGGGTGGCGAGTTCGGCGACGAGGTTGGGATGATCGATGGCGAGGAAGGGGGTTTCGTGGACGTGGAGGGGGGCGAGGGGGGGGGCTTCGGCGTGGGCGCTGGTCCAGACGGGGATTTCGGAGTCATGAAGTACGCTGGCGACGACAGAGCCGAGGAGGAGTTGGCGGAAGCGGGTGTAGCCGTGGGTGGGGAGCATGATGAGGGAGATGCCGTTGGCGGCGGCGTAGTCAGTGATGGCCGAGCCGGGGCGGCCGTCGAGTTGGAGGCGGCGGACGGCGACTTCGGGGAAGTCGTGGAGGAGGAAGGCGTCGAGTCGGCAGTGGGAGGCTTCGCGGAGGGTGGCGAGTTCGGCGACGAGGTTGGGATGATCGATGGCGAGGAAGGGGGTTTCGTGGACGTGGAGGAGGGTAACGTCGGCCCGGGAGCGGACGGCCCAGCCGTGGACGGCCGGGGCGATGTTGGCGCAGGGGGCGGAGAAATCGACGGGGAACAGGATGTGGGGCATGGGGTTAGCTCAGGAGCGATTTAATTAGTGTACCGTGGACGTCGGTAAGACTTACTTCGCGGCCGCCGAAGCGGTAAGTGAGTTTCTTGTGGTCGAGGCCGAGGGTGTGGAGGATGGTGGCGTGGAGGTCGTGGACCTCGGTGACGTTTTCGACCGCTTTCATGCCCATTTCGTCGGTGGCACCGTAAGTTAGACCGCCCTTGATGCCTCCGCCGGCCATCCAGATGGTGAAGGCGGTTTCGTGGTGGTCGCGGCAGTCGGGCTTGGGGGCGTGGGGGGTGCGGCCGAACTCGGTGGCCCAGACGATGAGGGTTTCTTTGAGGAGGCCGCGGGAGGCGAGATCCTTGATGAGGCCGGCGATGGGTTGGTCGGTGATGCGGGCGTTGCCTTCGTGGCCTTTTTTGAGTTCGGAGTGTTGGTCCCAGGTGCCGTTGTCGCCGCCGTAGACTTCGGGGCAGGTGATTTCGACGAAGCGGACGCCGGCTTCGACGAGGCGACGGGCGCGGAGGCACTGGAGGGCGTAGTTGCGTTGGTGGCGGTCGCCGACTTCGAGGCCGTAGAGGGCTTTGGTGGCGGGGGATTCTTTGTCTAGATTAAGGACGTCGGGGACGACGGACTGCATGGTGTAGGCCATTTCGTAGTTGCGGATGGCGGAATCGATGGCGTCGTCGTTGCGGGTTGTAGAGAGGAACTGGCGGTCTTGCTGGAGGAGGGCGTCGAGCTTGGCGCGCTGGATTTTGGGGTCTTTGTCGGCGGGGTCGATGTTGAGGACAGGCTTGCCTTCGGCTTGCATGGCGGTGGCTTGGTAGGTGGCGGGGAGGAAGCCGTTGGAGAAATTTTCGAGGCCGCCGGGGGGGACGGCTCCGGCGTGGAGGAGGACGTAGCCGGGGAGGTTTTTGTTTTCGCTGCCGAGGGCGTAATTGACCCAGGAGCCGAGGCTGGGGAAGCCGCCGGTGTTACGGCCGGTGTGCATGAGTAAGTTGGCGCGGGGGTGGAGCGGGAAGCCGGAGACCATGGAGCGGACGATGGCCATATGGTCGACGCAGGTGGCTAAGTGGGGGAATAAGTCGCTGACCCAGGCACCGGATTGGCCGTGCTGCTTGAACTTCCAAGGGCTGGCGACCCACTTACGATTGGTTTCGGCTTTGGCGCCGACTTGGTAGAAGCCGGAGAAGGGTTGGCCGTCGAGGGTGGCGAGTTTGGGTTTGGGGTCGAAGGAATCGACGTGGGAGACGCCGCCGGGCATGAAGCAGAAGATGACGTTTTTGGCGCGGGCCGGGAAGTGGGGTTGGCCGGCGAGGAGGCTGGCGAAGGCGGTGTAACCGAAACCGAGGGAGGCGGATTGGAGGGCTTGGCGGCGGGTCATTTGAGGTAGAGGAATTCCTTGAGGTTGAAGAGAGAATGGGCGAGATCCTTCCAAACTTGTCGGCTGGAGAGGAACTTGTCCGGGGCGACTTTGTGGAGGGCGGCGAGTTCTTTGGATAGGCCGAGGAAGCGTTCGAGTTCGGCGGCGGAGGGGGGGCGGCTGAGGGCTTGGCGGAACATAGCGGTGAGGCGAGCTTCGGCGGTGGGGGCGGGTTGGGCGAGGAGGCGGTCGGCCCAGACGCCGGCTTGGTCGAGGACGAAGGGGTCGTTCAAGAGGGCGAGGGCTTGGGGCGGGACGTTGGTGATGTCGCGGGTGCCGCGGGCGACGTTGGGGTTGGGGAAGTCAAACGTTTCGAGGAAGGCCGAGCCTTCGTGGCGGGTGACTTTGGTGTAGATGCTGCGGCGGCCGAGGCCGTCGAGGGGGCCTTGATGGAGCTTGCGGTAGTCCTTGGGTTCCTCGCGGTGGGGTTGGATGCTGGGGCCGTAGAGGGTGCGGTCGAGGCGGCCGGAGACGGCGAGGATGTTGTCGCGGATGGCTTCGGCTTCGAGGCGGCGGACGGGGCGGTCGGCGGCTTGGAAGGCCGCGGAGGTGACGAGGAGGCGGAGGTGTTTTTTGATGGACCAGCCTTGGTCGGTGAAGGTGGTGGCGAGGTGGTCGAGTAAGTCAGGATTCGTGGGTTTTTCGCCGTAGGTGCCGAAGTTATCCGCAGTGGCGACGAGACCTCGGCCGAAGACATGTTGCCAGAGGCGGTTGACGATGACTCGGGCGGTGAGGGGATTGCCGGGGGCAAGGATGCTTTCGGCGACGTCGAGGCGGCCGGAGCGGGTGGGATGGACGGCGGGGAGGAGGGAGACGAAGCCGCGGGGGACGACGCGGCCTTTACGTTCGGCGTCGCCGCCGATGAGGATGGGGACGTTGTAGCCGGGGTCGAGGTCGGCCATGCCTTGGAAGGTGGTGGGGGCGGCGAGGAGGGCTTCGAGGTTTCGGTATTCCTGGATGGTGGGGGTAGTGAGGTTAGAAAACAGGTTTTTTTCTAGCATCCACGATAGCCAGTAGACGTCGTTGTCGGTGGCGCGGTTGGCTTCCCAGGCGTTGATCGCGTCCGTGATGACGGCGGCGTAGCGGGCGGGGGTGGCGGGGAAGACGGCGAGGAGGGGGGCGAGGTCGGGCTTGGGAGTGGCGTCGACGTCGTGGAGGACGGCGCGGACGAAGCCGAAATAAGAGTTGGGGGCGGCGAGCTGTTCGGGGGTGGTTTTGAGGCGGCCGGGACGGTCGGGGATGCGGGGGTTGAGATGTTTGGTGACTAACTCGATGTAATAGGGAAGGTCGGGTTGGTCGTCGCGGTTGGGTACTTTGATCCAGGTGGGGCGGGTGGATTCTAGTAACTGGTAGTCTTCACTGAGCATGCAGTTATCTAAGATGGTTCGGCGGGCACCGAGTTGGCCACCGAGGACTTCGAAGCTGACGAACTTTTTGTCCTTGGGGACAAGGGGGGAGCGGAGGGCTCCATCGAGGCGGGAAGACAGGAGATGGGTATATAGGCCGGCGGGGTAGAGGCCGGTGAGGGCGGTGGGGCCGGAGGGGGCGATGGAGAATTCGCCGGGTTGGGAGGGGCCAGTGAGAAGCCCGGCTCCTTCGGCTTGCCAGGCGGAGAAGGGGCGGAAGTGTTCTCGGTTGTAGGCTTGGCGCTGGGCTTGTTCGGCGCGGTAGAGGTCGGGTTGGAGTTTGCGCAGGGGGGAGAGAGGGTGTTCGAGGGGGGCGTTGGGTTGATCGAGTTCGGCGAGCCAGGATTGGAGGCGGTCGAGGTTGAGGTCGGCGAGATCGGCGGGGTTGGTGGGGGAATGGGCGAGCGAGCGC
>JAPKZA010000377.1:6435-8153 GCA_026394015.1 Acidobacteriota bacterium | reverse complement strand
ACCCGAAAAACTAGACCTCAACTTTCCGAACTCAATTCCAACGGCTTAAGACCCATGTTTACAACACGTGTCGCCCGTTCTCGAGTTGTTTCGGACAGCAGTGTGGATAGATAGATGCCCTCTTGCGGCCACTCGGGCTTACAGCAGGCGCGGTTCATCAGCACGACGTAGCGTTTCAGGTGGGTGTTCCAATGCATGGACGGTCCCCAGAAGGAGTCCGCATCTTCCCGCTGCCAAGCCCGATTAGCCTGGAAAATCGGGGTCATGTGTCCCCCGATACCGGGTTCGATCCACTCGCCCCGGTAATGCTTATGAACCGCGCCAGCAGGGTTGGCGCGGTCGGCGAACGCGAGTCTGGCAGTGACCACCCCTTGTTCGCTGACGTCGCCGCCGTAATTGGTAAACAAAAAGTAGAAGTACTGTTTCTCGCGATCGAGGACCACCGAAAAATCGCCATGGCCGGAAGCGAAAAAACCATTTTTGGCGTTGCAGTCCGGCGCATCTCCGGACTCGAGGACGATGCCGAGGTCGATGACGGAGGCGCCGTTATCGTAGGAGACAACCGCGCCGATCTTCGGTGCTGTCAGTCCCGACTTGGCGGAGCAGACGCCACCGGGTTCGTGATGGTACCAGCCGTAGACGGTGCCATCTTCATCGCGCCAGGCGGCCTCAACCCAAAGTGGACGGTGAATTTGGCGGGCGACGTCGACCTCCTCGCTCCAAAATGGTCCCATTTGGTTGGGCCCTTGGCTGATCATCAGCGGATCGCCGGTCGAGGTAAACAGGTGCAAGGTTTGGTCAACCCAAAACGCGGACGTGTTGCCGTCGATGTGAGTTGGGAGGTCGAGGTGCGAAGCAGGCTCGACGACTACGGACTGAGCATGTAGGCAACTCACGAGCGCCATACCGAAGATGAACAAGCTAGGTTTCAATCGGAATCCTTCTCTCTATGATTTGACTGATTTCGCTTCCGCTCGGTTACGCGCGTTACATTTCTTTACCTCGGTCACGGCGCTACACTGAGAATCTACCCTCCGCGTCGAAGGGCTCAAACCTCCCAACCCCCCATGCCTATTCGAGTTGCGCTCCACCACAAAACGACCTATTTTTATGATCGGCCGGTCACCCTTTCTCCTCAAGTGGTCCGACTTCGTCCGGCTCCCCACTCCCGGACACCGATTCCCGCTTACTCGTTGAAAATCGAACCCGGCGGCCACTTCATCAATTGGCAGCAGGATCCGCAAAGCAACTGGCTGGCGCGAATTGTGTTCCATGAGAAGGTGCGGCAGTTTTCCGTGGAGGTCGATCTGGTCGCCGAGATGGTGGTGATCAACCCATTCGACTTCTTTCTCGAACCCGACGCCGAAGAGTTTCCCTTTGTTTACGACGTTGGCTTGCAACAGGAATTGGCGCCGTTCCGGTTGGTCGATGCCGCTGGCCCTCTGCTGAAAGAGTTTCTGGCGACGGTGAACATCACCAAACGCCGCACGATTGACTTTTTGGTCGACCTGAATCAATTGGTGCAGCGGCGCGTCAATTACGCCATCCGCATGGAGCCAGGGGTGCAAACGCCGGAGGAGACCCTCGAAAAGTGCACTGGATCCTGCCGGGACTCGGCGTGGTTGCTCGTGCAGAGTTGCCGACAATTGGGGCTGGCCGCTCGTTTCGTCTCCGGGTACCTGATTCAACTGAAGCCCGATGTGAAGCCGCTGGAAGGT
>JAPKZA010000377.1:0-6406 GCA_026394015.1 Acidobacteriota bacterium | reverse complement strand
TCCGACGTCGGGACTGTGCGCCGGGGAGGGCCACATTCCGCTGGCCGCGACGCCGGAACCGTCCTCCGCCGCGCCGGTTTCGGGCGGGGTGGACGAATGCAAAGTCGAGTTTGCGCACGTGATGGAGATTACGCGGATCCACGAGGATCCACGGGTGACCCTGCCGTACACCGACGATCAATGGCGCGAGATTGAAGCCCTGGGCTACCAGGTGGACCGCGATATTGTCGACCACGATATCCGGCTGACGATGGGCGGCGAGCCGACCTTTGTTTCCGTCGAAGACATGGACGGCGATGAGTGGAACACCGCGGCGATGGGGCCGAACAAACGACGTCTGGCGATGGAATTGATCGACCGGTTGCGCAAGCGCCTCGCACCGGGAGGCCTGCTGCACATGGGGCAGGGCAAGTGGTACCCGGGCGAGCCGCTGCCTCGTTGGGCGTTTACCTGCTACTGGCGCGAAGATGGGCAACCGCTGTGGAACAATCCGGCGCTGTTGGCGTTGGATGGGGTCGACCAAGGCTATGGACCGGCCGAAGCCCAAGCGTTCGCAACCAAATTGGCGGAGCGTTTGGGGGTGAGCCCGGACTACGTCAACACGGCCTATGAAGATCCGGTGTTCTACCTGCAGAAAGAGCGTCAGCTGCCGATCAACGTGGATCCGGAGGACAACCGCCTGGAAGACCCGCAGGAGCGGGAGCGAATTCGGCGGGTGTTTGAGCATGGTTTGCACAATCCGACGGGGTTCGTTTTGCCCCTCCAGCGGGCCTGGACCCAGCGGGGGCCGGAGTGGCAGACGGGCTTGTGGATGCTGCGCGGGGCGAAGATTTTCCTGATACCGGGCGACTCGGCCGTGGGCTATCGCCTGCCGCTGGCGAGCTTGCCGTGGGCGGAGTCGGGCCCGTTGCCGAATATCATTACGGTGGACCCGATGGCGCAACGACCGTCGCTGCCGCCGTCGCGGCCGGAGATCAGAATGCAGCCGGGCAGCCCCGTCGCTCCGGCGGTCGACAGAAAGCCGAAGGCCGGAGAATCGGCCGACTGGGTGGTGCGGACGGCGCTTTGCATTGAGCCGCGCAATGGCCAGTTGCACATTTTCCTGCCGCCGATGTCTTCGGTGGACGACTATGTCGACTTAGTCGGTGCGATTGAAGAGACCGCCACTCTGTTAAATATGCCGGTGATCTTCGAAGGCTACACGCTGCCCCCCGATCACCGGATTAAATATGTTCGAGTTACTCCGGATCCGGGCGTGATCGAAGTGAATGTCCAGCCTTCCGACAGTTGGAGCGATTTAGTCCGGCACACGACGGAGCTCTACGACGACGCGCACCAATGCCGACTCGGGACCGAGAAGTTCATGCTGGATGGCCGACATTGCGGCACCGGGGGAGGGAATCACATTGTCCTCGGCGGCCGTACGCCGAACGACAGTCCGTTTTTGCGGCGGCCGGATCTGCTGCGCAGCCTGCTTTCGTATTGGGTGAATCATCCTTCGCTGTCGTATCTGTTCTCGGGCATGTTTATCGGGCCCACGAGCCAGGCGCCACGCGTCGATGAGACCCGGGCGGATTCGTTGTACGAATTGGAGATCGCTTTCAGTCAAGTGCCTCCGGCGGGCGGCAACGCGATTCCCAACTGGCTGGTGGATCGTATTTTCCGCCACATTTTGACCGACTTGACCGGGAACACCCATCGGGCGGAGTTCTGTATCGACAAGCTGTTTTCACCCGATTCTTCGACCGGTCGGCTGGGCTTGCTTGAGTTACGCGGATTCGAGATGCCTCCCCATGCGCGGATGAGCTTGACCCAGCAGTTACTTGTACGAACGCTCATCGCCCATTTCTGGAAGACGCCTTACTTACAAAGTCCGGTGGCCTGGGGCACCCAGTTACATGATCAGTTCATGCTGCCCCACTTTGTGAATCGGGATATCGCCAGTGTGATGGATGATCTGCGCGCGGCGGGCTACGCATTCCGGACAGATTGGTTTGCGCCGCATTTTGAGTTCCGCTATCCGGTCTTTGGCCGCGTGAACTACCTGGGGATCGAGATTGAACTGCGGCAGGCGACCGAGCCTTGGTATGTCCTGGGCGAAGAACCGGCCGGGCGCGGGACGTCGCGTTTCGTCGATTCTTCGGTGGAGCGGTTGCAGGTGACGGCCACCGGGATGTTCGGCAACCGTTACCTGATTACATGCAACGGACGGCGGGTTCCGCTGCATTCGACGGGCGTCCAGGGCGGATGGGTGGCCGGGGTCCGGTACCGCGCCTGGCAACCGCCGTCGTGTCTGCATCCCACGATTCCGGTGCATACGCCGTTGGTGTTCGACCTTTATGACACTTGGACCGGGCGCTCGGTGGGCGGTTGTTCCTACCACGTCTCCCATCCGGGAGGGCGGGCGAACGAACAGTTCCCGATCAATGCGTTGGAGGCTGAATCCCGCCGTGGGGCTCGATTCTTCGGGTTCGGGCACACGCCTGGCCCGCGGCCGATGCCGTTGCTGGAATCGAACCCGTTGTTCCCGTTGACGCTGGATCTCCGTCGTTAGGGTCGGTGAACTTCGAAACGTAACCGATATGGGACTATGGAGAGGGTGTTCTCGATCTTCTCCTGGACCCGTTCTACCTCATGAATCGCTCCCTCGACAAGCAGCAAAATCTCGACTCTGGCTGGCGTTATGAACCGGAGACGGGGTTCTATGACGAAATGCTGCAAGAGTCCGGGCAGATCCGGGGCCATTGGCGGGGGCTGACGACCTCACTATTGGGTCTGCGGGATGGGGAGTTCCGGGAGCGTTGGAAAGAGGGCCAGCGGCTGATCCACGATCATGGAATCACCTACAACGTGTACGGCGATCCGCAGAGTACCGATCGGCCTTGGCCGCTCGACCCGCTGCCGCTCGTGATGGATCCGAATGAGTGGAAATCGATCGAAGCGGCGGTGGCCCAACGGGCGCAACTGCTGAACACGATTTTGGCGGATATTTACGGGCCGCAGCGATTGGTGGCCGAGAAGTTGTTGCCGGCGGAATTGGTTTACCCGAATCCGGGATACTTGCGTCCCTGCCGGGGCCTGAGTGTGCCCGGGGGGACGCATTTGCATCTTTACTCGGCCGATTTGGCGCGCGCCCCCAATGGTCGTTGGTGGTTCCTGGCCGATCGGACCCAAGCGCCTTCCGGGGCCGGATACGCGCTGGAAAATCGCCTGGTGTGTTCCCGCGTGCTGCCCGATGTGTTCAAAAACTCGAATGTGCAACGCTTGGCGGGCTTTTTTCAGGCCTACCGGGAGACCTTGGCCAGCCTGGCACCGGGCAAACGGGATAACCCGCGCGTCGTTTTGCTGACGCCCGGGCCATACAACGAAACTTATTTTGAGCACGCGTTTCTCGCTCGTTACCTCGGCTATACGCTGGTTGAAGGCGGCGACCTGACGGTGCGCGATAACCACGTCTATTTGAAAACGCTCGGCGGGTTGTTGCCGGTGGATGTGATTGTTCGGCGGCAGGATTCCGGCTTTTGCGATCCGCTGGAGTTGCGATCCGACTCGATGCTCGGCATTCCGGGTTTAGTGCAGGCGCTGCGGTGCGGCAACGTCGCCATCGCCAACGCCTTGGGGAGCGGGGTGGTTGAATCGGCGGCACCTTCGGCGTTCTATCCGGCGCTGTGCCGCCAGTTGCTGGGTGAAGAGTTGAAAATGCCAACCGTGGCGACCTGGTGGTGCGGTCAGGAAGGGCCGCTGTCGTACGTGGCGAGTCAATTGCATAATCTGGTGGTGAAGCCGGTCTTTCCGAAGCCGGGTGACCAACCGATTTTCGGCGCTCGTTTGACCGAGGCCGAACGCCGCGGCCTGGTATCAAAAATGCGGGCCAATCCGGGCAAGTACGTCGCTCAGGAACAGGTGGCGCTGTCCACGGTACCCGTATGGGAAGGCGGCAAGGTGGCCCCGCGGCATGTGGTGCTGCGGGTTTTTGCCGTGGCTCATAACGGGGGATATAAGGTGATGCCGGGAGGGTTGTCGCGCGTGACTCCGTCGCTCGACAACCTCGTCGTGAGTGTCCAGCTTGGCGGCGGCAGCAAGGATACCTGGGTACTGGGTGGGAAGTCGGATGAGCAGTTAACGCTGCTACCGCCCAAGTCTCGTCGGTTGGCGGTGAGCCGGGCGACGTTTGATCTGCCGAGCCGGGTGGCCGACAATCTATTCTGGCTGGGCCGTTACGTGGAACGGGTGGAGGCTGTCGTGCGGGTCACCCGGTCGATGCTCCCGCGCTTGACCCAGGAGAGTGACCCGATGCAGGCGTCCGGATTGCAGGCGGGGGCCCGGATCCTGCTCCATCACGGCTACATCAAAGGCGAAGGAGAGGCGCTCGAAAAGGAGCTTCTCAATCTGCTCTATGACGGCAAAAAACGGGGCAGTCTGGGTTACAGCATCCATTTGATCCACTCCGTGGTTTGGCCGATGCGGGACCGGATTTCGACCGACGCATGGCGTATCCTGACGCGACTCGACCAACAGTTCTCGGCCGAACCGCCGGCTCCGGCTTTGCGGCTGAGCGGAGCGCTCGATCTGCTGAATCAAACGGTAATCACCCTGGCGGCGTTTAGCGGCTTGGCGCTCGAAAGCATGACCCGCGGCGAGGGCTGGCGATTTCTGGATATCGGTCGGCGTCTCGAACGATCGTTGCAAATGATTGAGATTCTCCGGCATGGTCTGGCGACCGATCCGGAAGTTAGCCGTGGCGAACTCGAAGCGGTGCTTGAGATTGCCGATAGCAGTTTGACGTATCGTTCGCGCTACCAGACGTCTCTGCAGACGGACTTGGTGCTGGATCTACTGCTGGTTGATGAGGCGAATCCGCGTTCGATTGCTTTTCAGTTAGCTCGACTCACCGAGCATGTCGAGCAGTTGCCCGAGAGCAAGTCGCTCACGCGGCGTCCGGCCGAGGCTCGGGTGTTGTTGCGCCTCCTGACGAACGTCCAGCTGGCGGATGTGACGGAGTTGGCTGCTCCGGCGGTGATGCACGCTTTCCTCGAGAAAGGGGGCGGCGATCTGCGGGACCTGTCCGAGCTGCTGACCCGCACCTACTTTAATCACGCGTTGGCCTCCCACCGCCTTTCGGCTCCGTAAACCCATGCTCCTGCGCGCTACCCATACGACGACGTACCTTTATAGCGAGCCGGTGTCGATCTGTCACACCGAAGTTCACCTGGGCCCCCGCGTTTCCACCCGGCAGCGTCTGGTGGACCATGAGTTGTTGATCAAGCCGGCTCCGGCGACGATCGACGCACGCTTGGACTACTTCGGCAATCCGGTGACCTATTTTTGCCTGAGCGAGCCGCATTTGACCTTAACAATCACCTCGCGCAGTGTGATCGAGGTGTTGGGTGAGTCGCCCGCGTTGGCGGGCTTGTCGCCGGCGTGGGAAGAGGTGACCGAGCAGATTCGGAAGCGGGATAGTCCCGAGGCGATGGCGGCTTCCGAGTTCGTGTTTGAATCGCCCTTGATCGAGCTCGGCCCGGAATTTGCGGCCTTTGCGGCGAAGAGCTTCACTTCGGGTCGACCGGTGCTGGAAGCGGCCCTCGACCTTTCGCATCGAATCTTTACGGGCTTCAAATATGATCCTCGCGCGACGACGGTAACGACGCCGGTGCGCGAAGTGTTGAAAACCAAGCACGGCGTCTGTCAGGACTTCGCCCACTTCCTGATCGCCTGCATCCGCTCGCTGGGGATTCCAGCGCGTTATGTGAGCGGGTATTTGCGGAGCGGCGAGAATTCGATCGGGGCGGAGGCCTCCCATGCGTGGGCGGCGGTGTTCTGTCCCGGTTACGGGTGGTTCGACTTTGATCCGACCAACGATGTGATGCCAGCCGGTGGGCATGTGACCGTGGCCTGGGGACGCGATTATTCCGATGTGACTCCGGTTAGAGGAGTGGCGCTCGGTGGAGGGGAGCAGTTGATCAACGTGGCGGTGGAGGTCGTTCCGGTGGCCGAGGCGGAAATCGCCACCGAAGTGTAGGAAAGATTGTCTCCGACCGTTGGCAACCGGGAGAAGTCTGCTATGCTCCCAATGTATGGCTGCTAGCGGAGCAATCTTGTGAGCACCAGATAAACGTTCGCTGGCGTAGCTCAGCTGGTAGAGCTTCTGATTTGTAATCAGAGGGTCGGGGGTTCGATCCCCTCCGCCAGCTCCAGTTTTGTCAAGCCAATCTCCTGTAAGGCCAAGGCCTGAAGGGTAATCCAATGTGGACAGGTGGCGGAGCGGTCAATCGCAGCAGACTGTAAATCTGCCGCCCATCGGGCTACGAAGGTTCAAATCCTTCCCTGTCCACCATTAACATAAGCCGATGTAGCTCAGATGGTAGAGCGCGTCCTTGGTAAGGACGAGGTCACCGGTTCAATCCCG
>JAPKZA010000192.1 GCA_026394015.1 Acidobacteriota bacterium | reverse complement strand
TTTCATCATCGCCTTGCTCCCCCGCAACGTGAACCCGCCCCCTTCCAGCGACGCGATAATCGTACTCGAATACGTCACCTGCAACCCCGGATACAGCCACGAAGCATTGCAAGTGTCCGGGCATTCGAACTCGGTCAACTCCACCCGATCCCCCTGCGCAAATACCTTCGACGGCTGATGCAGCCCGAAATACCAGTGCAAGGTATCTCCCCAGTGGGAGTAAAGATCCGTCAGCGTCCCGCCCCCGTAGTCCCAGAACCACCGCCAGCGCGCATAGCGGATCAGCTCAAAGTCGCGCGCCGGGGCCGCGCCAAGCCAGGCTTTCCAATCGAGTTGGGCGGTATCAATCGGCTTGTAGACGCCCCGGCGAGCGAGATAGTTCTGATACCAATACGCCTGCGCCATCGTCACTTTGCCCAGCAGACCGCCGTCCAATGCCCGCTTGCCCGATAAAAAAACGTCCGAACTCCGCTGCTGATAACCCACTTGCACGATCTGCTTGCTGGCCTCGACGAAACTGACGAGCGCCGCCCCATCATCCCGCGCATGCGTAATCGGCTTCTCGCAGTAAACGTCCTTCCCGGCGGCCACGGTGGCCCGGGTCATGGCCACATGCCAATGGTCCGGCGCCCCAATCACTACCGCGTCCACGTCTTTGTTTTCCAGCAGGCGCCGATAGTCCCCGTACTGCGCGACCGGATGAGAGACCACGATCGGTCGATCGCCCCACGCCAAGTTCCGCGCCGGAGCATACACATCCGCGGTGGCGACGATCCGCGCCTGTGGCATCGCGTTCAGCGATTGCAGCAAATAACGGCACCGCCCTCCCAACCCAATCGCGCCCAGCCGAATCGTATCGTTGGCCCCCAGAATCCGGGAATAGGAAGCGGCACTTGAAGCAAGAAGGAGACGTCGGGTCATGCTGCATCGCATGCTATCAAATCAAGGCTGAGCCAAGAGCGGTGCCTCGGCCCCACTTGTGTGGCGCCAACCCTCAACTGTACACTTGACGGCATACATGTGCGGAATTACAGGCTTTTTCGGGGCTCCCTCGCCTCACGCCGCGTCGAAGGTCCTGGCGATTCTACAAGCGCAGGAGCACCGGGGTCCGGACGGTGCCGGCCTCTCGGCTGGATCCTGGGCGACGTATGGCCCGACGGTAAGCTCGCTCCAACGACCCGGCGACGCTCCCCAACCCTGCGTGCTCGGCCACAACTGGCTGGCCATCATGGACCCCGCGCCCGGTTCGCGGCAGCCCATGGTTCGAGGGCAACTCCAGCTGGTTTTTAATGGCGAAATTTACAACTACATCGAGTTACGCGAAGAGTTGATCGCCCAGGGGGAATCGTTCTCCACTGACGGAGATACCGAGGTGCTCCTGGCTCTCTGGCGCCGGATGGGTCCGGATTGCTTGTCGAAGCTGAGAGGAATGTTCGCTTTCGCCCTGCTCGATCAGCATGGGGAACTCTGGCTGGTTCGCGACCCGTTCGGCATCAAGCCACTCTATTGGGCGCGCAAGGACGACGGCATCTACTTCGCCAGTGAGATCCGCGGATTTCACGCCTCAGGACTGCTGCCGCGCCGACTCCGCGAAAGCGCTGTCATCTGCACCGCCTCGATCGGCATCAATAAATTTGGAGCCGACGATACCCTGTTTGAGGGTATCCACGAGCTTCCTCCCGGGGCGCTGATGCGGGTGAACGACAACCAGCGCGTTGAGCACTACATGAAGTGGCCGACCCTCACTTCGAACCTGCATGGCGACGAAGGAATCGCCGCGCTGAAGGCAGCCTTCGAAGAGTCGGTCTCGCTCCACCTCCGCAGTCGACGGCGCGTCGCCAGTTGCCTCAGCGGAGGCCTCGACTCGACCAATCTCGTGTGGGCCATCCAAAAACAGCTGGGAAAAGCCGACTCCGACTTCAGAGCCTACACTACGAATTCCGGCGGCGACGAGCACTCCGAATTCGCGATCGCACAGAACCTCTGCCGCCAGGCAGGCGTGAAACACGAGGTGCTCGACTTCGACGGCCCGGTGCCGCTGGCGGATATCGTGGACATGGTTATCGCCTACGAGTCTCCGGTACACGTGATCGGACCGATCAACCAATACCTGACGCTGCGGCAAATCGCCGCCAGCGGCGCATCCGTCGTCATCGACGGGCAGGGTGGCGATGAGATGATGTCGGGCTACATCTGGTTCGTTCCATTGCTCTTGAAAGCAATCGAGGGGTTGGGCATCGATTCGCGGCCGTTCCGCAGTCGGATCAACGAAAGGGCGGCGTATTTGCCGTCTACCCAGCAGTTGTTTGAGTCGATCTTCCACAACATCCCGGACTGGGTGGCGGCCTTTATAGGCGGCCCGGATTTCCTGGGAGTTCCGGCCGCCGAGATCGAAGCAATGCCAGAGACAGAGTGGTATCTGCGGTCAACCGGAGAATTGGAACAATTTCGCGATAAAGCGATCCGGCGGGCGGAATTGCAGACGCTCCTCCGGCTCGAAGACCGCCTGGGGATGTGGTTCGGGTTGGAGTGCCGCGTTCCGTTTCTCGATGTGGAGTTCAACCGGGTGGCGGCGCAACTGCACCCGGCGCTGCTGGTTCATGATGGGTATTTGAAGTACCCCTATCGCATGATCCAGCCAGACCTTCCGACGGACGTCCGCTTCAATACAACGAAACGAGGGTTCTGGGAGACGCATCCGGACCGCTATCCCTGGATGGCGAAGCTGAGCCGGGATCTGTGCCTGGACAGCCCCACCCTGCGGCGCGCGTTTCCAAAATTGGAAGCGGGGCTGGATCAAGTGCCTTTCGATCAACGCTGGCGCCTCGTGCAGATAGCACTGCTTGAACTCTGTACGACGAGGGAAGACGGCGTGGCACTCGTCGCTCGCTTAACACGGCCCCAGATGCTTTCGTAGGGGACACCCGTTCGATTTTCGCGCTGCGTTACCTCACGGAAATTCTAAACGTCTTTTCACAGTTCCCGACAGTCTGTTATAGTCAAAAACGACCGTTTGACTCCCTTAAAAGGAAGGTGTCCGTTGAGCTCTTCGAACGAAATACCGAAGGATCAGCTCCCGAAGTCCGCGTTCTCCCGCCGCTCGCTACTGCAGAGCGCGGGTGTATCGGGCGGGGTGCTGTCCACTGGCCTGCTGGCGGAAGACGCCCAGGCGCAAGGCGCTGTTGCCGTCATGTCAGGAGAGGTGGAGATCACCCTCGACATTAACGGAAAGAAACGCAACGTAAAGGTAGAGCCGCGGGTCACCCTGCTCGATGCCTTACGCAACCGACTCGACATGACCGGAGCCAAGCGGGTTTGCGACCGCGGCACCTGCGGCGCATGCACGATGATCGTCAGCGGAAAGGTCGTTTACGGCTGCTCCGTCCTCGCCGTCGACGCCGTCGGCAAACCAATTCAAACTATCGAAGGGCTGGCCCCGGAAGGCCAACTCCATCCAATTTCTAAGGCGTTTGTCAACCACGACGCCCAGCAGTGCGGCTACTGCACCCCCGGATTCATTATGGCCACCAAGGGCTTCCTCGACCGCAATCCCGCCCCAACCGTCGAACAGATCGACAAGGGCTTGTCCGGCAACTTGTGCCGATGCGGCACCTACATGGGAATGAAGGCCGCCGTGCTCGAAGCAGCGAAGGAGATCAAGAATGGCTGAGTACAAATGGCCCCCGATGGAACAGCGCAAGCTCATGGGCAAACGCATTGCCCGGCTTGACGGTCCGATGAAATCCTCCGGTCGGGCGAAATATCCCTCCGACATGAACCAGCCCGGCCTCCTTTTCGCCGTGTTGTTGACCTCCCCCCACGCCCACGCCAAAGTCAAAAGCATTGACGTAGCCCCCGCCAAGGCCATCAAGGGAGTGACCGCCGTCCGCGTCATCTCCGGCCCCGGCACCGAAATCCAATGGGCCGGAACCGAAGTCGCCGCCGTCAGCGCGGTGACCGAAGAGATCGCCCGCGACGCCGCCAAGGCGATCGTAGTCGAATACGAAGTGCTCACCCATCTCGTAAAGGAAGAGAATCTCGCTAAAGTCGGCCCGCGCGCGAAGGCCGCCGGCGAGCAGATTACCGGCGATCCCGATAAGGCTTTCCAGGATTCCGAAGCGAAGATCTCCGGCGACTACGGCATCCCGGTTATCACCCACTGCTGCTTGGAACCGCACGGCTCGGTCGTCGCCTGGGGCAACGACAAAATCGATTTCTGGCCCTCGACGCAAGCCGTTTCCACGGTTGGCGGCGATCTTGCCAAGTTGCTCGAACTGCCCGCCACGCAAGTCAAAGTCGACTGCCAGTACATGGGCGGTGGCTTCGGTTCGAAATTCCCGGCTGACCGCTGGGGCGCTGAAGCGGCCCGTCTGTCGAAGGAGTCGGGCGGACGCCCGGTCAAACTCTTCCTCGACCGAGCAACCGAATTGACGATCGCCGGAGTCCGGCCGTCGCATTTCGCCAAAATCAAAGTCGCCGGTAAGAAAGACGGCACCATGACCGGTTGGCAGAGCGAATCCTGGGCCTCGGGCGGCATCGGTGGCGGCGGTATGGCGCCTCTGCCCTACGTCTTCACCAACATCCCGAACCGACGCATGAACCACACGCAAGTGTCGCTCAACGCCGGCCCGGCCCGCGCCTGGCGCGCCCCGAACCATCCGCAGGCCAGCTTCCTCACCTGTTCGGCCATCTCGGACTTTGCCGCTGAAATCGGCATGGATCCGTATGACGTGTTCCTGAAGAACCTCGACCTCACGCTGCGCGCCGATACCTATCGGAAGCAGTTGGTCAAAGGTGCCGAACTCATCGATTGGAAGAAGAAGTTCCAATTGGGCTCGGCCAAGACCGGCAACATCCGCCGCGGCTTAGGCATCGGAATCGCCACTTGGGGCGGCGCCGGACATGCTTCGAAGTGTCGGCTGACCATTCACCCGGATGGAACCGTGGAAGTCGAAATCGGCTCCCAGGACATCGGGACCGCCACCCGCACCTGCATCACCCAAGTCGCCGCCGAAACCCTCGGCCTGCCGATGTCGGCCGTCAAAGTGAAGTTGGGCAATAACAGCTATCCGCCTTCCGGTCCGTCGGGCGGTTCGACCACGATCGGCGGCGTAAGCTCCTCCACCCGGAAAGCGGCCGTCAACGCGCTCGAAAAACTACTCGAGAAAGTGGCCCCGGGCATGGGCGTCCCGCCCGATCAACTCGAAGCCAACGACAGCCGTATCGTCGCCAAGGGCAACCCCAACAAGGCGATGAGTTGGAAACAGGCTTGCCAAAAGATGGGACCGACCGCCATCAGCGAAATGGGCGAAAACGAACCCCGTTCGGCGGCTCGCGAAGGCCTTAACACCCAAGGCGCCAGCGGCATTCAAATGGCCGAAGTCGAAGTGGATATGGAAACCGGTGTCGTGCGGATCGTCGAAGTGGTGGCCGTGCAGGATTGCGGCCTCGTCGTGAATCCGCGGACCGCCGAGAGCCAAGTGGCCGGTGCGTTGATCATGAGCGTCTGTTCGGCGCTGATGGAAGAACGCATCATGGACCAAACCACGGGACGGGTGTTGAACGCCGACATGGAGTTCTACAAACTCGCCGGCTTGCCCGACGTCGGCAAACTCACCGTGCACATGGATATCACCAAGGAGCATGACTCCCGCGGCATCATCGGCCTCGGCGAGCCTTGCGCGATCGGCGGCGTGGCGGCCATCGCCAACGCGGCGGCCAATGCCTTGGGCGTCCGCGTGCCGATGGTCCCCCTTACCCCTGAACGAGTGCTGGCCGCTCTGGCCAACCGGAGGAACGCGTAATGGTTAACTTTGAATACGCAAATCCAACCACCGTGAAGGAGGCCCTCAGCCTCCTCACGGCCGGGGCGGAGATTCTCGCTGGCGGCACCGACCTGCTCAGCCTGATCAAGGACGACGTCCACCAGCCCAAGCGGCTCGTCAATATCAAGGGCATCAAAACCCTCGGCGGCATCTCCAAAATCGGAAACAATTTCCGCATTGGACCGACGGTCACCCTCGATGAGTTGGCCTCCAATCCGCTCATCCGCGGAGCCTTCCCGGCTCTCGTGCAGGCGTCGTTGGGCATCACCAGCCCGCAGATCCGCAACATGGGAACCGTCGGCGGCGACCTCTGCCAGCGGCCCCGTTGTTGGTACTTCCGGACTGGTAACGGCCTGCTCGCCAAGGGCCTCGTCGAAAACGGCGAGAACAAATACCACGCCATCTTCGGCACCGGAGCGGCGCACTTTGTCAGTGCTTCCAGCCTCGGCCCGGCCTTGATGGCCCTCGGCGCGACGCTGAAAATCGCCAGCCCCGACGGCAAAACCAAAGACGTTCCCGTCTCGCAATTCTTCAAAGCGCCCTCTGCCGAAGGGGAACGCGAAATCGCGTTAGCCGCCAACGAGATCGTCACCGACATTCTCATTCCGACCCCGCCCACCAAGAACGCGACCTACGAAGTGCGTCATCGCCAAGCTGTCGATTGGCCCCTCGCCACCGCGTCGGTATCGCTCCGCATGTCCGGCTCGAAAGTGGCGGCTGCTTCGATCACGATGGGTCACGTCGGCCCCACCCCGGTCCGCGCCACCGAAGCCGAGAAGATGCTGATCGGTCAAACGATCACGGTCGATTCGGCAGAGAAAGCCGGTGCCATGGCCGTGATGGGCGCCAAGCCCCTCAGCCAGAACGCCTACAAAATGCAGTTGGCCAAAGTTGCAGTTAAGCGAGCCCTTTTGACGGCGGCAGGCGTCAAAACGGTATGATTCGCGCCGGGTTAAGCCGGCCGGATGACGACCGTTGTACGAATCTGTGCTGGAAAGGCATGTATATCGACGCGATTTGGGACCCCTCCGTTCAGGCCTCTAACGACCGGCTATACTGGTGTCAGAAGACCCAGTTGCCGCTCGGACCGGACGGCGTGGGTGTCGACGAGTATGAGTGTAACGAAGCCCGTAAGTGCTTCAAGCTGCTTTAAGGAGTAGGAATGAAAACGATCCTCGCAACTTTGATGGCCGCCACGTTTGCGTTTGCCGGAACTGAAATCAAGGGCTTCTATATGGAAGCCCGCACTGCGGATGTTTATGTCGGCCCGTGTTTTGCAAACTCGGAAACCGAACTTAAGGGCGATTTGGCCGTGATGGGCTGGAAGATCAACTCCGGTTCCTACGACGGCGTGAAGCTTGATGGCCTCTCGGTGGTCGGCGTGGTGAAAGCCAGCGGAACCATCGGGAATACGTTCGCCGCCACCACTTTCCCCGTCAAGAGCGCCCTGATCATCGACGAAAAGGCGACTCCCACCCAGCGCTTGGCGCTGAAGAAGTTTGCCCAGGCGATGAGCAAGGACATGTTAATGGATGTGGTTCGCATCGACTATCGCGCGGTTTCGATCGAAGTCGAAAACAACGACGTCCACAAGGCGACCGCCAAGTTGCAAGCTGGCGAGTTGGCCGCTATCCAGACCCGTACGTTGACCGAATGCGACAACCACTGCTCCCACGAGGACGTGTGGTATCCCCCGATGGTCGCCGTCGATCATGCGATGCCAGCTTACACGCTCGCTCATAACTACACCGGAAAAGACCTCGGCACGACTTGGTCCAGCCCGGAAAAGCGTAGCGCTTTCGTTGCTACGTTCCACTACAACGAATAGTCCTCCTTCCTGCAACTTTCCTTCCCCCGCAAGCATCTGAGGGGCAGTATGAAAACTCTCATCACTGCCCTTCTTATGACTACAGCAGCCTTCTCCGCCTCCAGCATCCACGAATTCACCATGAATAACATCGACGGGCAGGCCACGCCTCTCGCCTCGATGAAGGGCAAGGCCGTGCTTGTCGTCAATGTCGCCAGCCAGTGCGGCTACACCCCGCAGTACGCCGGTCTGCAGGCCTTGTACGAGAAGTATAAGGGCCAAGGACTCGTCATCATCGGCGTTCCGGCCAACAATTTTGGTGGCCAGGAGCCGGGCACGAACGAAGACATCAAGCAGTTCTGTTCGCGCAAGTACAGCGTGACGTTTCCGATCATGGCCAAAGTCAGCGTCAAAGGCAGCGACCAGACTCCGCTCTATCAATACTTGACCTCGACCTCCGGCGGCGACGTGAAGTGGAACTTCACCAAGTTCCTCGTCGGCAAGGACGGCAAGCCGGTCCAGCGTTTTGAATCTGGCGTCAGCCCGGACAGCCCGGAACTCGCTGCCGCCATCGAGAAGGCGCTTCGCTAACCCGAGTAATTCTTTCCCGTTCCTAAGATCCTGCAGCGCCCCTGGAACCACTCCAGGGGCGTTTGCCGTTTACGGCTCGCGTTCGTGGTCGTTCCCTAATAGCAATGCGTTCTTCCATCGGGCCGAGTCCACGATCCAGCGCCGCAAACTTTCGTGCCCGTGATCCTCCGGAGGAGACTTGCGCAGCAATCCGGCAATCTTTCGCAATTCGGTGCCACCCCTCTATCCTTCCCAACGGCGCTCGCCGTTGAAAGGCTAGGTTTCGAACTCATCCCGCTATAGCTGTGCCTTCTTCAATCGGGCCGCGTCCACTACCCAACGCCGCAAGATCTCGTAGCCCCGATCTTCCGGGTTGTAACGCCTCCCGCCCTGATGCCCGTCTTCCTTGCCCGACTGCACGTTCAGCGGCTTCCGCAGCAACTTGCTCTGCTCCACGCTCCCCTCACTCACCCGTTCCAGCAAAATCTTATAGTTGGCATACGTCGCCGCCGCCGAAAGGTACCCACGGTTGTCCGCCGGACGAAATTCCATGGAAGGAACCCGCCCAGCGACCCCGTGGCAGTTCATGCAGGCCTGCTCATCGTCTCGATTCGGACGCAACAACTCCGGCGCCAGCCAATCGCGGAAGTAGTTGTAGTTCTGCAGCCACTCCGCCGACATCGCCTGAACCTCTGCCGGGTCGGCCTCGTAGACACCGGGTTGCAGCGGCTGCAACGCCGCCTGTACCGTCGGATGGCGGCGGACGGTGGAAT
>JAPKZA010000243.1:17840-23541 GCA_026394015.1 Acidobacteriota bacterium | reverse complement strand
GTCCGACCGGGGGGCGCTCGACACCGGGAAGCACCTCGGCACCCCCGAAAAGCTTCACTTCGATGCGACTGATCGGGACTTGACGGTCGGCAAACCGGGCGAGCATCGCGGGGATGGCGGTGTCGCAATAGCGAAAGCGGGTGCCCTCGTCGATTTCGGCCGGGGAGTTGGGCAGGACACAGTGGGAGATGGCGGGTAGACCGGAGACAGGGTCACGGAGAGTGATCGAGACGCAGGAGCCGAGGATGGTTTCGACCAGTTCGGGGGACGCCGAGAACCGAACCGCTCCGGGGTGCAGGAAGTGGCGGGTCATCGGGTGGAATCCTCCATCCGATTTTTGTAGCGATAGGCGCTGGGAGCAATCGGCGAAAGGGCCGTGTCGTAGTTTTGCAGTGACTCGGAATGACCGACAAAAAGGTACCCGGACGGGACGAGGCTTTTGGTCAATTTACGGGCGACCTCTTCCTGCGTTTGCCGATTGAAGTAAATGAGCACATTGCGGCAGAAGATGATGTGGAAGGGATGGGGCAGTTGGTAGTCGGCATCCATCAGATTGAGTTGGCCGTACTGCACGCGGGCGCGTAGTTCCGGAGCGATCCGGAAGGGAGCGGGCGCGGTGGCCGCCCGGGCCCGCAGCAAGTGGGCGCGACGCCAGGCTTCGGGCAGCGGCGCAATATCGGCCTCGCTGTAGGTGGCCGCGCGAGCGTGCGCGAGCACGCGAGTGGAGATATCGGTCCCGAGGACAGTGAAGTCGAACGAACGCTGGGTGCGGCCCCACTGCGCCAGAACCATGGCCAGGGTGTAGGGCTCTTCGCCGGTCGAGGAGGCGGCGCTCCAGACGCGTAACGGCGTCCGGCGACCGACGCCAGCGGCGTAGAGCGCGGGGAGGACGGACTTTTCGAGCAGGGCGAAATGGTTCGGTTCGCGGAGGAAATCGGTCTTGTTGGTCGTCAGAGCATCGGTCAGGGGGACGAGTTCGGAGGCCTGACGAGCCGGATCGAACAGGAGCCGCCAATAGTCGCTGTACGAGGACAGGCCGAGATGGAGCAGCCTTTTGCGGAGCCGGGCTTCGACCATGGGGCGCTTGCTATCGGGCAACTGAATCCCGCAGCGATCTTCGATCAGCGTTCGCAGGCGGGCGAAGTCAGCTGGGGCAATCGGCGCGAGTTCGGGCCCAAGCGGGAGTTCAGGCGTGGCGGCGGAGGGACGGGCGGACGGAGTCGCCATGATGAGCCTACCTCGTGGCTTGTGCCAGTTGCGAAACGTCGGTGGCCGAAAAGACCCGGTCGATGTTGAGAATCATGAGGAAGCCGTTGTCGCGCTGCCCCATGCCTTGAATGAAATCGGTCTGAATGGCCGAGCCGAGTCGGGGCGGAGGCTGGATGTGGGCGGCATCGATATCGATGACCTCTTCGACGGCGTCGCACAAAGCACCGACGACAATGGTTTCGCCGCCCATGGACACTTCGACGACGATGATGCAGGTGTTGACGGTGGGCTCGACCGATTCCAGACCAAAGCCGAGTCGAAGATCGACGACCGGGACCACGCTGCCGCGGAGGTTGATGACCCCTCGGAGGAAGTCCGGGGTGCGGGGGATCTTCGTGATGGTGGTGAAGTCGAGCACCTCCCGCACCTTACTGACTTCGAGGGCAAAGACTTCGATGCCGAGTTTGAAAGTAAGGTACGGCTGGACGCCGGCCAGGGTAGCGACGGACATGGTGGTTTCCATACGGGGCTCCAATTGAGTCTGAGGGCAGCTGGCTAGTAGCGTTTGTACTGCTGATCGAGGTCGTCGGGGCCCGAGAGCAGATCGAGCGTAACGCCGCCTTTGCGCGGCGCACTCGCGGGCCGGGCCGGAGCGGCCGCCCGGCGGGTGGGAGCGGCGGCGGGCGCCGGGCGCGCGCTCGAGACGCGGGCCGGAGCGGGGCGGGCCGCAGGTGACGGCCGAGCGGCTACCGCCCGGTCGAGCCGCTGAATGGAAGATTCCATCTCGTCGCTTTCGTTGACCTGGAACTGATCGATCGAGGAGAGCATCTGCTCGGCTTGCGAGGAGAGTTCTTCGCTGGTGGCCGCCATCTCTTCGGACCCGCTGGCATTCTGCTGAATGACGGATTGGAGCTGCTGGAGAGCGGTGTTGATCTGTTCGGCTCCGGTCTGCTGCTCGGCGCTGGCGGCGGAGATCTCCTGGACGAGCGAAGCGGTCTTTTCGATATTCGGGACCAGTCGCTCCAGCATCTCTCCGGCCCGCTCGGCCACCTTCACGGTGGAGGCCGAAAGCTGGTTGATTTCACTGGCGGCTTTCTGGCTCCGCTCGGCCAGTTTCCGGACTTCCGCAGCCACGACGGCGAAGCCTTTGCCATGTTCGCCGGCCCTTGCTGCTTCGATAGCGGCGTTGAGCGCGAGCATGTTGGTCTGCCGGGCGATCTCTTCGATGATGGAGATCTTGCTGGCGATCTCCTTCATCGCGTTGACGGCGTCGCTGACCGAACGGCCGCTCTCCTTGGCGTCGGTGGCCGATTGGACCGCAATTTTTTCGGTTTGTTCGGCGTTCGAAGCGTTCTGACGGATGTTGGAGACCATCTGCTCCATCGAGGACGAGGCCTGTTCGGCGGCGGCGGACTGCTCGCTGGCCCCTTCCGACAGCTGCGTGGTGGCTGTCGAGAGGGCGACGCTTCCCGAGGCAACCTCACCGGCGGCGGTCTTGATCTGGCCGATCGTGCTGGTGAGCGAGGCGACCATTTGAGCCAGCGACTTCATGAGCTGATCGCGTTCCGAGCGGGGAACGATCTCGACGGTGAGATCGCCCTGGGCGACCGCATCGGCGGAGTGGCTGACCTTGTGCATGGACTCGATGAGCGCATTCAGGTTATTGCGGAGGGTGTCAAAATCGCCTTGGTAGGTCTGCGTGATGAGCGGTGGGATATCGCCGATACTGATCCGCTCGACATAGGCGGCGGCGGTGTCGAGGGGGCCGATGACGGCATCGAGAGCCCGGTTGACGCCGTCGACGACCTGGCGGAAATCGCCGTGGTGCACTGAGGCGTCGGCCCGAACTTTGAGGTCTCCGGCGACGGCGGAGGTCGCCAGGCGGGCGGTGTCGGCCACTAGGCCTTGGATGGCCCCCGAGGTCGTGGCGAGGCATGTATTGAGCTTGGCGAAGTTCGCGGCTACGGCTTGGGTGTCTTCGTCGGAGGCGGTGATGGAGGCATCAATATCTTGGAGGTTGCCAGCCGCCATGCGGTCCAGGTTGATGACGAGGCGGGCCACTTCGCGTTCCTGGAACGCGGCTTCGCGGCGGGCGCGTTCTTCCGCCCCGATCCGCTCGATCGTGCGGGAGACAAGGCGGCCAACGTTTCGAATCGCTTCGAGCCTTTCGGGGCTGGGCGCGATGGTCATCGTGACGAAGAAGTCGAGGGTGCCGAGAACTTTACCCTGAGCGACAAGCGGGAAGGCAATCCCACTTTTGACGCCGAGGCGGACGGCCGCATCACGGCGGACGCAGTCGGTCACCGCGCCGAGATCTTCGACAAAGAGGAGGTCGCGAGTTCGCCAGGCGCGGCCGTTAACCCCCTCCCCTTCGCGGAAACGAGCTTCGGCGGAGACCCGACGGAACTCCTCGTTGACGGTGCCAGAATCCTGGCTAAAACGGAGAGTCTGCGAAGCGGGATCGACTTGCCAATAGGAGCCATAGGCCCAACCGAAGGCGTCGCGGACGATCTCAAGGGCGGTTCCGATGGCATGGGGAACGGTGTCGGCGCGGCCCATAGCTTCGAGGACCCGATTGAGCGCCGCGGTGTCGCGGGCGGAATCGGCCTGCAGGGCGGAGTCGCGAATTCGATCAAAGGCGGCCGAGACCAGTTGGCCGACGCTGCGCAAGGCGTTCAGGCGTTCGGCGCTGGGTTCGAGAGTTTCCAGGCTGAAGAAGTCCATGGTGCCAGCTACTTCGCCACCGATGAGAATCGGGAAGCAGACCCCGGATTTGACCCCGGCCCGTTGCGCCGATTCGCGCCGGACGCAATCGGTCAATTCGCCGAGGTCCTTTACGAAGTAGAGGTCTCTGGCGCGCCACGCGCGACCGGACAGGCCCTCGCCTTCAGCAAAACGGGCGCGCTGGGTGACTCGGCGAAACTCCTCCGTCACAGAGCCGGATTCGGTGCTGAAACCTAAAGTTTTCTCTTTTCGTTCAAGCGTCCAGTAGGAGCCATAGGCCCAGCCAAAGGCGGCACGCACGGTTTCGAGGGCGATCCGGGCGGCTTCCTCTTCTGATTGCGCATTGCCGACGGCGGTGAGGACGCGGTTGACGGCGTCGGAATCTTTGGCCGCATCCCGTTGGCGCTGCGTATCGCGGATCCGGGCGATGGCCGCGGAAACGAGCCGACCGACGCTGCGGAGCGCTTCGAGCCGGCCCGGGCTCGGCGAGAGCGTTTCGGTTGCGAAGAAGTCCATCGTGGCGACCACATGGCCATCGACTTCAATCGGAAAGCAGAGGCCGGATTTGACCCCGGCGCGTTGGGCCACCGGAGCGCGGACGCAGTCCTTCACCTCGGCCAAGTCAGCGACGAAGACGAGTTCCCGGCGCGCCCAGGCGCGGCCGCTTAACCCGGTCCCTTCCGCGAACCGCGCTTGCTGCGTAATGCGGCGGAACTCCTCATTGACCGTGCCGACCTCGGCCGAGAATCGAAGGGCGCGGTCCTGGGCGTCGACGACCCAATACGACGCATAGGCCCAGCCGAAGGCGTCTTTTACCGTGGTCAAGGCGGCTTCGGCAGCGGCGGAATCGGTGGTGGCGGCACCGACCGATTCCAGAACCTGACTGACCGCACGGGAATCCGAGGCCGCCTGTTCGGCGAGGCCGCTTTGCTCGATCCGCTCGAGCGCGGCGGAGACGAGCCGACCAACCAGCCGCAACGAGCTCAGCCGGTTGGGGCTCGGGGTGATGCTTTCGAGAGAGAAGAAATCCATGGTCCCGCGCACCTGGCCGCCCACCAGGACCGGGAAACAGACACCCGATTTGACGCCGGCCAGCAGCGCGACCGGGGCCCGCACGCAGTCTCGGACTTCGCTCAGATCGGGGACGAAGACCAGATCCCGTTGCTTCCAGGCGCGGCCACTCAGGCCGACGCCTTCCTGGAAGTGAGCCTCCTGGGTGACCCGGACGAATTGATCGTTCACGGTACCTGAGTCGATTGCAAAAACGAGGGAGCGGCTGGCCGGGTCGACCGTCCAAAATGATCCGTAGGCCCAGCCAAAGGCGGAACGGACCGAGTCCAGCGCCATCCGTGCCGCATCAAGGGAAGTGGAGGCGCTCGCGATCTCGGAGACCACTTGGGAGATGGCACGGGCATCGGCGAGTTCTTCGGACAGAACCGCTCTGTTCCGTTCGCTCGTCTGCAGGGACCCCTTCGCCTGGAGGGCGAGATGGTCTAAAAGATCGTTGACCGCACCGGCGGCCTGAAGATCAGCGGCCGGAAGGCCGTCCATGGACAGGCGACCGGACAGGTCGTCGCCTGCCAATTGCGACCGGATCTCCTGAACCCTTTCTAGAAAGAGCGACCTGGTCGCACGGGGACTCTTCACCGCAGATTTCATAAAAACGCTCCTTAGGTTGAGAGTTTTTTCTGAAAGAACTCTCCGATGCCTAAAAAGCTCATCGGGAGATTGTATGCGAGTTTTATAATATATTTAACAATGCTGGATT
>JAPKZA010000243.1:0-17822 GCA_026394015.1 Acidobacteriota bacterium | reverse complement strand
ATGCTGGATTGTGCGGGCCTTATTTTCTCCTGGCTTAACGCCCATCCACTGGCAATCTACCAGTAGACCTTTAGGCCGACCTGCATTTGCCGGGGGTCGTTGGCCTGGTTCTGGACTTGGCCGAAGGTGCCGGCGTTGAGGTTGGTGCTGCCGGTGCCGAAGATGGTCCGATTAAAAATGTTGAACGCTTCGCCGCGGAGGTCGATGCGGAGGCGTTCGGTTACATTAAACGTTTTTGCCAGGCTGATGTTCTCCGACAGGTTCGAGAACGACCGGAGGTTCGGGTTGAAGCGGGTGGCGTTGCCGAAGGCGGCGACGGGTTGGGCGGGGAACTGGTTGGCCGGTTTCAGGAAGCGGTCGACGTTGGGGTCGAATTTCTCGCCGGCAATGGGGGCGCGCCAGTTGTCATAGCTATCAATCAAAGGCCGGGCCTGGCCGTTGAAGATCGGCAGGGGATTATTGCGTTGGAGGGCGATGGGGAGGCCGCTGGCATACGACTGAATGGCGGCGATGCGCCAACCGCCGATCGCCTGATTCAAGAAGCCGCCGGTGAACCACTTGCGGCCTTTGCCGAAGGGGAGTTCATAGATGGTCGAGAACTTGAGGGAATGGGTTTGGTCGTTCTGGCCGATCGACTTTTCGAGGCGACGGTTGTAGTGATCCTGGGAGGCGGCACCGTTGGCGAAGTAGGTGTCGGAGTCGGTGAGGAGCTTCGAGAAGACGTAGTTCCAATTGAAGGTGAGGCCGCCGGACATGCGACGATCGGCCTTCAGGATGAAGGCATGATAAGAGGAGTGGCCGGACTTGTCGCCGTTCTGGACACCGGTGGAGATGTTCTGATATTGGGGGTAGGGGCGGAGGGCCTGATTGACGGTGCGGAGGCGCTGGTTCAGGAAGGCCGGGTAGGGGGCGGTGATGCCGGCGCTGACGGCGAGCGGGGAGGCGATATCGGCGCGGAGGATGTTGCCGGCCTGGACGCCGCCGAAGCGGGTGACGAGGTTGTCAAAGATCGGAGTGGGGACCTGGTTTAAATTGAGAAGCCCCGTTTGGAGATGGGAGCCGGCGCTGCCGTTGTAGCCAACTTCCATCACGAGGCTGCTCGAGACTTGGCGCTGGACGGTGAGGGTCCAGAAGGAGTTCTCGGGAGCGCGGGTGGCTTCCTGGCCTTGCCAATAGTCGACGCTGAGACCGTTGGAGAAGGCGGGGTCGAGGGAGGGGGGCAGGACGTAGGCGGGGAGGCCCTGGTCGAGCTTAAAGGTGGGCTGCACGCCTTGGGACGCATTGTCGAACTGATATTGGCCGATGAAGCCGGCGAAGTGCCCGGAGCCTTGGACGGCGGTGACGCGGGAGAACGAACGGCCGTAGCCGGAGCGGATGGTGGTTTTGGGGTCGAGGGTGTAGGCGAGTCCGATGCGGGGGCCTACGCCGCCATACCAGCCGGGAACCAAGCTGCGCGTGTTTTCGCGACCCTGGCCGAAGCCGGCGAACCAGAGGGCGCCGGGGCGGCCGTTGGCGCCGGGGTTCGGGCGGTCGGGATTGAAATCGGAATATTCATCCTTGAGATTGGTGGGGGGCATGGTGACGTCGTACCGGATGCCGTAGTTGACGGTGAGCTTCTTCGTGATGCGGAAATCGTCTTGGGCGTAGAAGCCGTAGTAGGGGAAGCGCTGGGTGACGTTGCGGATCGTTTCGGTGCGGCCGAGGAAGGCGTCGCCGACCAGGAAGGAAGCGAACGAACTGCCGCCGCTGGCGGGAAAGCTGGTATTGCCGGGAATGCTGGTGCTGAGGTAGCTGAAGTCGGCGCGACCGGCGATGTCCTGCTGGCCAAAGCCGTCGGCGTTCTGCTGTTGGAAGGCGAAGCCGAACTTGAAGGTGTGGGCGCCGCGGACGTAGCTGAGGTCGTCCTTCAAACCCCAGCCGGGCTGGTTGGTGCCGTTGTAGGAAGCGCTGCCCCAACCGGAGAATTCGGTGAAGTTGATGGAGGGGAAGTTTTGATTGCAATCGACCACATTCTTAATGCAGACCTTGTCTTTCCAGTTTTTGTCGACGTTGGCGGAGAAGCTGTTCTTGGTGAAAGTATTCTTCGAAAACGAGAGGTGGTTGACCATGCGGGCCGAGATCGTCCAATCGTGCGTGAGACGGTAGGCTTCGGTGTCCCAGGCTTGGAGCTGTCCGCTCCAGAGGGGTTGGGGAAGTCCGGGGGGGCCGGCGGGGCCGGGTTTGCGGCGGAACTCGGTGGTGTTCCACAGGAAGCTGACCCGGTGGTTGGAACCGAAGAGATGGTCGCCTTTGACGGACCACTTGTCGGTGGGGGTGATTTCGGTGCCGCCGGTGACGAGGTAGTTTTGGCGGACGTAGCCGGAGGTGCCGGGGGCAAAGCCGCGGTTGGGGGCGACGCCCGAGCCGAAGGTGGCGATGGAGGCGGCGGTGGGAGAGATGCGGTTGGCGGGAATTTGATTATTGGGGAAGACGTCGCGGATGGAGCCGGTACCGGCGGGGTTCGAGCGGAGGGTGCTGGGATCGTAAATGGCGATTTGGCGGTTGGATTGGTCCACCCAGTTGCGGAAATCGCCCCGATACATTTCGGGGCTGGGCACCGAAAGAATGGTGTCGTTGGCGCCGACGCGATTGCGGAAACCTTCAAAGGCGGCGAAGAAGAACGTTTTGTTGCGGCCGTCGTAAAGCTTGGGGATGCGCACGGGGCCGGAGAAGGTGCCGCCGAAATCGTTCTGGCGGTACACGCCGCGTTTGGCGGGGAAGAAGCCGCGGGCGTCCATGGCGTCGTTGCGGAGGAAGTTGTAGACCGTACCGTGGATGTCGTTGGTGCCGGACTTGGAGGCGAAGCTCATGACGCCGCCGCCGGCTTGGCCGTACTCGGCTTTGAAGCCGTTGGTATCGACGGAGAATTCGGTGAGGCCTTCGACGGAGGGGGTGTTGAGCGCTGCTTCGGCGGTGTCACCGGAGCGATTGGTGCCGACGCTGTGGCCGTCGAGGGTGGCGTCCCAAGCGGCGGCTTGACCACCACCGAGGGAGAGGCGCTGGCCATCGCCGCGGGCTTCGGCGGCGACCGCGACGAGGTTGAAGGGACTGCGCATGGCGCCGCCGACGACGAGGGGGAGTTCGTCGACGAGTTTGTTCTGGACTTGGGTCGAGACTTTAGCGTTATCGGTTTGGATGGCGGCGGCGTTGGCGGTGACCTCAATCTGCTCGGAGACTTGGCCGAGTTGGAGTTGGAGCTGGAGGCGTACCGAGGAGGACGCGGCGACGACCACGTTCTGTTGGACGTAACGCTTGAAGCCGGCGGCGGTGACCGTAATGCGGTAGACGCCGGGGAGGAGGTTGGGGGCGGTGAATTCGCCGGATGTGGAGGAGGAGGATTTGAAGGCGGCGTTGGTGTCGCGGTTGATGATGACGACCTCGGCGGCGGGTATGGCGGCGCCGGATTGATCGGTGAGGGTCCCAGCGATAAGACCACGTTCGCTTTGGGCGAAGGTGGTGGCGGCGAGGGCGAGAGCGAGAAGCAGACCTTTCAGCATTGTGTCGAAACTTTATCGAGTTTTTAGCCAAATTGCAACAGGGCATGGGGCTTGCCGCCGTTCTACCCCGAGCCAATGCGCCCTGCCCCATTCCGCGAACGGTTGGGTGATTGGGGCGTATATCGGGAGCAGGAGGCAGCATGATCGATCTATTGTTTGCACTGGTATTGCTCCCGGAGGTCGTGGAGTTGCGGCGTGTGGAGGATTGGGAGCTTCTGATGAGCAAGGCCGTGCAAGCGGCGAGCCGGGATCGGGAAGAGGCGGAGCGGATGTACCGGCGGGTGGTGGAGGCGGGGGCGGAGCACCAGTTCCCCGCGTTTTTGCGGGCGAAGGCTCATAACAACTATGCCTCGCTGCTGCATCAGACGGGGCGGTACGAACTGGCGGTGACCGAGTACGAACGCGCGGCGGGATTTTGGCGGATGGCCTATGGGCTGGGGTCGGAGGAGTTGGCGACCACTTTGAATAACCAGGCCGAGGCGGAGCGATTGGCGGGCCACTACGAACGGGCGGAATCGCTGTTCAACGAGTCGCTGGCGATGCGCGAGGGGGCGGCGGCGACATCGAAGCTGAAGCAGGCGACGACGCTGAGCAATCTGGGGGCGATGTTGCGTTTGCAAAAGCAGTATCAACGGGCGCAAGCAGCCCACGAGAAGGCGTTGTCTATTCGCCAGGCGGGGTTGCCGGGGGACCATCCTGAGGTCGCCAATTCCCTCAATAATCTGGGTGCCGTGCTGCAGGATCGGGAAGACTTTACGGGGGCGGAGGCGGCCTATCGAAAAGCTCTGGCGATTCGGGAGGCGAACCCACCGGGGGAGGCGTTGGCGGCAGCGTTGAACAACCTGGGGACGCTGCTGCGGAGGCAGAATCGCCTTGACGAAGCGTTCGCGTTATTGGAAAGGGCGGAGGCGGTCGCCGTGCCGTTGCTGGGCCGGGAGCATCCGACGGT
The DNA here is from genome assembly GCA_026394015.1 of Acidobacteriota bacterium. Taxonomy (GTDB): domain Bacteria; phylum Acidobacteriota; class Terriglobia; order Bryobacterales; family Bryobacteraceae. The sequence continues at coordinate 13,337 of JAPKZA010000243.1, read as the reverse complement.
AGCCGCGATTTGGAGCAACTTGGGCGATTTGGAGGTGGGCCGGGGCCATTGGTTAGAGGCGGAGCCCTGGTATCGGCAGGCGTTGGCGGTGTCGGAGGCGAAGTTGGGTCCGGCCCATGCGCAGACGCTGACGGTCGTTGATAACTTAGGGGCGTTGTTCTTGCAGCAACACAAGGCCACGGGTGCGGAGGCTCTGTTCCGGCGAGTCTTGAAAGCGAACGGGTCGGATGGGAACACGCGGCACCACCTGGCACAAGCGTTGCTGCTGCAACACCGCTGGACGGAGGCGGAAACCTTGTTGAGCGGACTGGTGCCGGAGTTGGGGGCGGAGCCGGAGCGGGCTTCGTTCGTCCTAACCGAGTTGGCGGGCGTGTACTTGCAGAAGCAGGATTTCGTGCGGGCGGAACGGGCGTTGGGGGAGGCCTCGGGATTGGCCAGGGGACTCTCGGCGGAGAAGCGTGCCCCGATCGTGGCCACCTACCAGGCTTACGCCAGGATGTTGCGGGAGCGGCGGCGGGCCAAGGACGCCGAGCGGGTGGAGGGCTTGAGCATGGGTCTGCGCTGATCCCGCGCACCTGCGTCCCATAAACGGACACTTCGAGCGAGAAGTGATGCCGCTAAGCTGATGATTCTCCAACGCCGTGCCCTTTGGCCCGGCGCTTGCGATTATGGAAGGAGGAATCAATCACATGGACGTAGCCCGGACCGGAGTAACGAGAAAGAAGAACATCAAGCGAGCCATCCTGGCCGTGGTGGTGGTGGCGGCGGTAGGCGGGCTGACCGGGTGGTTATCCAAGCTCCAGCCGGCGGCGGTAGCGGTGGAAGCGTCGACCTTGTGGCCGGACACCGTAAAGCGGGGGCCGATGCTGCGGAATGTGCGGGGCATGGGGACGCTGGTGCCGGAGGAGATCCTGTTTGTGCCGGCGATTACGGACGGCCGAGTGGACCGCATCTTCTTGCGGGCGGGGGCGGCGGTGCAGCCGGACACGATTTTGCTGGAACTGTCGAACCCGGAGCTGCAGTTGGCGGCGGTGGACGCCGATTGGCTGGTGAAGCAGGCGGAAGCGACGTATAAAGATTTGAAGGTAAAGCTGGAATCGGCGCGGCTGGATCAGGAATCGACGGCGGCGCGGGTGCAGTCGGAGCTCGTGCAGGCGAAGCTGACGTCGGAACGGGACGAGGCGCTTTTGAAATTGGGGTTGAAGGCGGACTTGGAGTTTAGGCTTTCGAAGGCGAAGGCGGACGAGTTGGAGGGCCGGTATAAGATTGAGCGGCAGCGGATTGAGATTACGAAGGAGTCGGTGGAAGCGCAGCTTGGTTCGCAGCAGGTGCAGATTGAGAAGCAGAAGGCGGCGCGGGCGTTGAAGCAGCAGCAGGTGGGGCAGTTGAAGGTTCGGGCGGGGGCGGCGGGGGTGTTGCAGCAGATGTCGGTGGAGGTGGGGCAGAAGATTTTGATGGGGGCGGCGCTGGCGAAGATTGCGCAGCCGACGCGATTGAAGGCGGAGTTGAAGATTGCCGAGACGCAGGTGAAAGAGATTGCGTTGGGGCAGCCGGCGACGGTGGATACGCGGAATGGCTTGATTCAGGGCGTGGTGTCGCGGATTGACCCGGCGGCAGTAAACGGGACAGTGACGGTGGATGTGAAGTTGACTTCAGCGCTGCCGGCGGGGGCTCGGCCAGATTTGTCAGTGGATGGGACGGTGGATTTGGAACGGATTGCGGACGTGATGCAGATGGGGCGGCCGGTGTATGGTCAGCCGTTTTCGACGATCACGCTGTTCCGGGTGAATGCGGACGGGAAAGAGGCGTTGCGGGTTCCGGTGAAGCTGGGCCGTGCGTCGGTGAATTCAATCGAAGTGGTTGAGGGGCTGAAGGTCGGAGATAAGGTGATCCTCTCGGACATGTCGCAGTACGACACCCACAACCGGATACGGCTTCAATAAAGGAACGGAATATGTCGACATCATTGCTGAGCATGGATGCGGTGACGAAGGTCTTTGTGACCGATGAAGTGGAGACGCACGCCTTGGCGGGCATCCATCTCCACGTGAAGAAGGGCGAGTACGTTTCGATTTCGGGGCCGTCGGGCTGCGGGAAGTCGACTCTGCTGGCGATTCTGGGATTGCTGGATTCCCCAAGCGGTGGCAGCTATGTGCTCAACGGCACGCCGGTGCAGGATTTGAAGCTGTCGGAACGGGCGCGGATTCGGAACCGGGAGATCGGGTTTATTTTTCAGGCGTTCAACCTGATCGGCGATCTGACGGTGTACGAGAACGTGGAACTCCCGTTGACGTATCGCGGGATGTCGGGGCCGGAGCGGAAGAAGCGGGTGCAGGAGGCGCTGGAACGGGTGGGGATGTTGCATCGGATTAAGCATTATCCTTCGCAGCTTTCGGGCGGTCAGCAGCAGCGGGTGGCGGTGGCGCGGGCGTTGGCGGGGGATCCGGCGGTGTTGCTGGCGGACGAGCCGACCGGTAACCTGGATTCCCAGAACGGCGAACAGGTGATGGACCTGCTGCGCGAGTTGCATCGGGGCGGGGCGACGATCTGCATGGTGACGCACGATCCGCGGTATGCGCGTTATGCGGACCGGACGATTCGGCTTTTCGACGGTCGGATTGTGGAAGAGAAGACCGCGGCGCAGATGGCCGAAGAAGAGCTCTAGATGGTGGATCCGATTCTATCTCTGCGCAACGTGGAGAAGTACTTTGAGCACGGCTTATCGAAGACGTGGATTCTGCGCCAGTTGAACTTGGATATCAAAGAAGGCGAGTTCGTTTCGATCATGGGTCCGAGTGGGGCAGGGAAGTCCACGCTGCTGCATATTTTGGGTATGCACGACACGGGCTGGAAGGGCGAGTATTTTCTCGAAGGCCACGCCATTCACAAGCTGGGTAAGAACGACCGGATGGCGCTGTACAAGCAGTATTTTGGGTTCGTTTTTCAGAGCTATCACCTGCTCGATTCGCTGACGGTTTACGAGAATCTGGAGGTGCCGCTGAGCTATCGGAACATCAGCAAGGCGGAGCGCCAATCGATGGTGGCCGATGTGCTGGACCGGTTTCATATTGTTGGCAAGAAGGACTTGTTTCCGAATCAGCTCAGCGGCGGGCAGCAGCAGTTGGTGGCCGTGGCGCGGGCGGTGATTTCGAAGCCCAAGGTGATTCTGGCGGACGAGCCGACCGGGAATCTACACTCGTCGCAGGGCGAGGAGATTATGCAGCTATTCAAACGCTTGAACGATGAGGGCGTGACGATTGTTCAAGTGACGCATAACGAACGGAACGCGGCGGTGGGGCACCGGGTGATCGAACTGCAGGATGGATGGATCACCCGCAGTTAAGCGGGCGATCCATCCATTCCTAAAGCAGGTTATTTGATTTTGTATTTGCCGTCTTCGAGTTTTTCGCGGTGGGCTTCGTGGCAGCCTTTGCAGGTGCCGGCGAGCTTGCCGAAAGCGGCGCGGGCGTCGTCGCTCTTTTCGGCGGCAACAGCGGCCACGAGGGCGGCAGCGGCGGCTTTGCCGGTCATCGCCGATTGAATGGCGTCGTCGGCTTTGCGTTCCTTCCAGAACTTCTCGGTGACGTCGTAGATTCCGACGAGGGCGTCGGCGCCGGGCTTAGCGTCGGCAAAGTTATTGGCATCGAGGGCTTTCTTGAGCGGGCCCATCGTCTTGCCGGCTTTCTTCATGGAGGCTTCGAAGGCCTCATGGTCATCGGCGAACAGGGCGCTGGTGCCGAGCATTAACAGCGAAGTAACTAACAATTTTTTCATTCAAACTCTCCTGATGTGGTTTTCAATCCCCGAATAAGCATACCCGTATCAATCCCTAGTTTTCCACTACGATTCCTTGGAGCCAAAAATCGAGGCCCCGCGACTGCTGGCAGACGGTAGCGCGGATGCGCTGACCGACGGCCAATTTGGCGAATTCAGCCGGGTCCTTAATCGGGAATTCCATGGTCATGGATTCCATGAAGCCGGGAATCGTTTCGTGCTGAATTACGGCGATACGGTCGGCGGGCTGGAGGGCTTTGACGGTGCCGCGGAGCGGATAGAACTTTACGGTCTCGGGCGGGGTGCAGGCGGCCAGCGGCGCCAGAAGCAGCACGAGTCGACGGGGAACACGGCTAGCGAACATGAACGGGCTCAGCGTAAAGAAGATCGCCGGTGACGCCGTCGAAGTATTGGATCACGGCGTGCGGGCGGGGGTAGGCGACCCAACGTTCGCGGCCATCCGGACCCGGGTTTTGAAACACGTTGTTGATTTGAGCGACCGCATAGATCGGTCGCCAGCGGAGTCGGGCCGGGGTATCGTTGCGCATGAAACTCGACCAGCGGATCTCGCACTTCCGGCCGCGCGAGTTGAACTCGCCGTTGTAGGGGCGACTGCCTTCGCTGATCAGGGGATGGTTCTGTGAGTTGTGGGGGCCGGCGGCGAACTCCCAAACGCGTTCGGTGACTTTCACGGCAAAACTGTTGTGCAGGTCGCCGGTCATGACCATCACCGGTTTGCCGAGGCCTTCCCAGAATTGAAGCAGCTCTTCGCGTTCGGCCAGGAAGGCGGTCCAGGCGTCGTCCTTGCCGGCGATGGGATCGGCCGAGCCGGGCGAACCGACGTGGGGGATCATGAGGTTGACCGAAGAAGCCAGAAAGAAGAAGTCGGCGTCGCTCTTGGCCATCGATTCTTTCAGCCAGGCATGTTGGGTCTTACCGAGCATCAGGGGGCCGGGGCGCTCCGGATGGGGGACGTCGTGCATGTCGCGTTCGCCGCGGGTATCGAGCAGATAGACTTCGACGTTGCCGACGCGGAAGCTGCCGTAGTTGTGGCGGCCGATGGAGTAGGAGCACTGGCCGTCCTGGGTGAACGCCGGCCTCACCCGGACGCGGTGTTGATCGAGGACCGCGGCGATTTCGTAAACGCCGGCGTTCGGGTCTCCGGCCGGGGCGTTCTTGCCCGGCGGGACGCCCGCGTTGGGCCCGCCCCAATGGACGTGGAGATTGGTGGCCGCGGCGAGATTGATTTTGGTGAAGTTGGCATTGGGATCGGTCAGAACGTCACCTTTGAGGGTGGCTCGACCGAAGTGGATATCCTGCTTGGAGGCGGTGGGATTGCTGCCGGCGATGTAGTCGTACCAGCCTTGGAGAGCGATGTCGCGGAACACGGCTTCCTGGGTCTTGATGCCGGGGGTGCCGGTGCCGTAGACGTCGTTCAGGATTTCGTGATCATCGGGAGTGAAGTAGCCGGGGACGTCGCGGTGCCAAGCGGAAAGGGACTTGCCGCGTTCGAGATAGAGCTTGAAGTTCTCCCAGACCCCGGTGATGCTCGGGGCGATTTGAGCCAGAAGGGGCGTATCTTTGAGGCCGGTTTGCGCCTTCCACTGGTCGACGGTGAAGTCGCGTTTTTCCTCATAGATCCAGTCCCCGTTCATGATGGAGAAGAGTACTTTGCGGCCGTGCTGGTCGCGCATGGTCTTATAGGCGGGCAGGGTGCTGCCGAGTTGCCCACCGGATTTTTGATTGGCGCAGGAACCGAATTGGAAGCTGAAGTTGAACAGGCCGCGGGGGTTGGTTTCGGCATCGCGGTAGCGGTCGGGGGAGGGGAGCGTTTGAAAGGTGCCGGTGATGGGCGAGCCCTCGATGGCGTAGTGGTAGCGGGTGCCGGGTTGGAGGTTGGCGAGACGCGTCCAGGCCGAGCAATCGTGGTCGGCGCTGGTGGGGACGGCAGGCGAAAGCTGATCGAGGGCCGTGGCAGCAAGGCCGTAGCGGACGCGGAAGGCACCGGGTTTGGGGGTACGGGCCCAAACCCAGACGTCGTTGCTGCCGACGTGGCCGAGGAATGGGCCGTGGGTGATCGTCGACTGGGCCGAGCTGATCTGCATGCTAGCGCTGCCGGCGAGGGCTGCTTGGGCCATCTGTCTGCGATTGAATTTCATGCCGTTATGCTAATACAAATGGCGAAGAAGACGTGGGCGCAAAATCGGAACGACGACTTGGGAGCCGGACAAAGACGGTGCGAAGCCAGCGGAAGTTACTCCGTTTTGGCGGGCAATTGATCCTAAATCGCCTTTGGCGAAAAAAGTTACGTGCGGCGCGGCGTTTATCGAATCCCAACGGGCGAGCGAGCAGTGATAAGCTGGTGAACCGTTCTTTCCTTCTGCTATGCCGTCGCGTAAACCGTTGCCTCAGCAACTACCCAAAATCTGTATCGCCCTCGGACTTCCCACTGTCGCGAAGCTCCTGCAGCACGCCCAGAATGAGATAGAAGGTGGCGAACGTTTCTTAGAGTTCCGGCTGGACTACCTGGCGGACCCCAATGAAGGTGCGAAAGCGATTACAGGCTTCCTCGAAGCGAATCCGGAAGCGTCGATCCTGGCGACGTGTCGGCGCCATCAGAACCACGGCAAGTACAACGGCTCGATCGACGAACAGATTCGAATTCTGGAGCTAGCCGTCCGGTCGGGTGCTTGTGCGATCGATGTCGAGATTGAAAGTGCCGAAAGCGCGCCGAGCAAGCTGGACCATCTGCGGGCCGAAAGCACCTTGATCATCAGCTATCACAATTACGAGGGGACGCCGTCGCCCGAAGGGATTATGAAGCGGATGTTAAAGATACCCGCCCACGCCTACAAAGTGGTGACAACGGCGAAAAAGCCGAACGACAGCCACAAGCTGCTGGCGCTGGCGAAAACGTTTCCGCGGGAAAAATTGATTTTGTTGGCGATGGGAGAGACCGGCTTCCCCACGCGGGTGCTTTCTCCGGCCTTTGGCGGGATCTATACCTATGCGGCCCCGACCTCAGCCGAAGGAACGGCCAGCGGACAAGTTTCAGCGCGTTTGTTGCGGAATCTTTATCGCATTGAAAAGTTTTCCAAAAACGCGAAGATTTTCGGCGTGGTGGCCGACCCGGTTCGGCATTCGATCTCCCCGCAGGTTCACAACCGGGCGTTCCAATCGAAGCGCATAGACGCGGTGTATCTGCCTCTCCTCGTACAGCCGGCCCATATGAAGGATTTCTTTACCTTCGCCGACAATCTCCCGCTGACCGGCTGCAGTATCACGATTCCGCACAAGCAAAAGATCATTCGGTATCTGGACGCGGTGGAGCCGTTGGCTCGGCGGATTGGCGCCGTGAACACGATTTGGAAGAAGGCTGGCAAGTGGCGCGGGACCAATACCGATGCCGCCGGGGTGACCGTTCCGCTCAGCAAACGCGTGAAGTTGAATAAGTCGAGCGTGTTGATCGTCGGCAATGGGGGAGCGGCCCGAGGGGCGGCGTTTGCCCTGGCCGACGCCGGGGCGAAGATCGCTTTGGTCGGGCGAAATTTGGATCGGGTTCGGGCTTTGGCGCGGATCTGCGGCGGAGAACCGCTCTCTCGGGACCAGGCCGTGCAGAAGCATTTCGATGTCGTCGTCCACGCCACGCCTATCGGGATGTGGCCGAACGTGAAAGACTGCTTCTTCGACGACCACATTCCGGGTGACATCGTTTTCGACATGGTCTACAACCCGATGGAGACGCTGCTGCTGGCCAAGGCGAAGAGCCAGGGTCGGGAAGTGATCAACGGACTGCAGATGTTTCTGGAACAAGCGGCGCAACAGTTCGAGATTTTCACCGGGGAGACGGCTCCGCGGGCGGTGATGGAGAAAGTGGCACTCGAAGCCCTCGGCGCGAAAAGCGGATAGCTCATAATAGGGGGATCATGCGGCGTCGCGATCTTGCATCTATTTTCCTGACGGCTGTGCCGGTGGCGGCCCAGACCCCGGCGGCGACTGCCCCGGACGACCTGACCGCGGCCCGTGAACGCGTTCGCGGCGCCGGGGCGGAACTGGCGAAAATCGCGGTGCCGATGGCCACAGAACCGGCGTTCCAATTCAAGGCTTACTAGGATGAAGCCGAATTTTCCGGAAGAGTTTTTTTATCTGTCGTTAGGGGAGATCCAGGCGAAGCTGCGGGCCAAGGAGTTCAAGGTCAAAGAGCTCACCGAGGCTTGGTGCGACCGGCTGGAAAGCCGCGGGCCGAAGTATAACGCCCTGGCGCACTCGCTGCGCAAGCCCGCCATGAAGGCCGCGAAGTATCACGATAAAGACTTTAAGCGCGAACGGTTTCGGAGCCCGCTGCACGGTATCCCTTACGGCGCGAAAGACCTGCTGAGCTACGCCGACCATCCGACCGAATGGGGGGCGCCGCCGTTCAAAGGGCAGGTGTTCAAAGAACATGCCAAGGTGATCTCGAAGCTGGAAGGGGTCGGGGCCAACTGCATCGGGAAGCTAGCGATGGTGGAGCTAGCCGGGGGCGGCGGGTATCGCTATGCGAACGCTTCTTCGACCGGCCCGGGGTTGAATCCATGGGACATCACGCGCTGGTCGGGCGGTTCGTCTTCGGGGTCCGGTGCGGCCGTGGCCGCCGGTTTGGTGCCGTTTGCGTTGGGTTCGGAGACGTGGGGATCGATTCTGACCCCGGCTGCGTATTGCGGCGTCACGGGGCTGCGGCCGACCTATGGACTCGTCTCGCGTTCGGGGGCGATGGCGTTGTCGTGGACGATGGACAAGATCGGCCCCCTTTGCCGCACCGCCGAGGATTGTGGCCTGGTGTTGCAGGTGATTGCCGGTGGGGATAGCGACGACCCGGGCTCGGCCGGGAAGAGCTTTTACTACACCCCGGAATATGTGCGCCCGTTCTCGGAAATGCGCATCGGCTGGAACCCGGCTGACCTGGATGCGGTGGAGGATCCGGGCGTCCGCCTGGCTTTGCACGAGGCGGTCCAGGTGCTGCTCAAGTTGGGGTTTCAGGTCAAAGAAGTCAAGCTGCCCGAACTGCCCTATGGGACGGTCGCTTCGACGATCATTGGGTGCGAGATGGCGTCTGTTTTCGAGCCTTTGGTGGCGGATGGGCGGGTGCAGCAGTTGGTCGACAAAACGCAGGCGGCGGGGATTGTGGCGGCCACCGACTACAAAGCGACCGACTACTTGAAGGCGATGCGGCTACGGCGGGTGATTCAGGAAGCGATGGGCAAAGTCTTCGACGAGGTTGATGTCCTGATCAGCCCGAGTCGCGGCGGGGTCGCCGAGCGGATCAGCGAACGCCTCGACGTGGGCGGGCGCGGTCGGCTGCCGCTGGGGGCGGCGGGAAATGTGGCCGGATTGCCGGCGCTGTCGCTGCCGTGCGGGCTCGCGCAGAATCTGCCGGTCGGGATCAGCGTCGTGAGCCGGGCGTACCAGGAGAATTTGCTGCTGGCCGTGGGCAAGCAGTTTCAGGCGCAGACGGATTGGCACAAGCGTCGGCCGCCGCTGCCGGCATGATTCCGCTGCTGTTGGTTTTTTCCGCCGCCTGTGCCTTCACCGATTTGCGGAACCGGCAGATCCCGAATGCGCTTACGCTCGGCGGGGCGTTAGCTGGGTTCGCTTTTCATATTTGGCGGGCTGGATGGGGAGGTTTGGGCTTTTCGGCCGTCGGATTTGGTGCGGCGTTTGGCATTTATCTGATTTTCTTTTTGGTAAAAGGTAGGGGTGGGGGAGACCTGAAAATGATGGCCGCCCTGGGTGCCATTCTGGGCTGGAACAACTGGCTGCTGCTGTTCGTGCTGACCTCCGTGCTGGGCGGGGTGGTGGCGCTGATCGTGGTGGTGTTGCGCGGCAGGTTGGGGCAGACTTGGCGCAATTTGCGAAACCTTTCTCAACAAACGTTAAGTCGGCCGGATGCGCTGGCGTTGCCCCACGCTCCCGTGGTGGCCGTGGCGGCGCTGTTTACGGCGATCGCTATGCGCGGACAATAAGCCAGAGGGCGAGCGCGCCGCGAAGGCTCCAGAGGCCCGTACGCAGCCAGTTCGTGCTGACCAGGCGCGCATGGGCCGTCGCGTCGAAGCCGTCCGCCAGCGTCGCGTGCAACGGCATTTGGACGAGAGCGGTGGAGGCCCAGAGGGCGATAACCGCGCCGAATCCGAGCCAACGGAGCGGGTCGCGCGGACCGAGCACGACCAAGCCGAGCGAGGCGATCAACTCCACCAGCATCGCCGGACCGACCGCGAGAGAGGTGAGCGATTGATGCGCGCGCTGGTAGTCCGGATAGGCATCAAGGCCGACGCGACTCATCAGAGGATAGTGGACCAATTGCACAAACCAGATCAGTCCTACCATATAGAGGGTAGAGGCGGCATGGATCAGGAGTAGCAGTAAGATTCGTTCCATGCTAACTTCGCATTGAATACAGATGAAATTTGGAATTGATCGGCGTAATTTCGTTTTTGCCTCCTCCGCTGCCTTGGCGGCCGACGGATCGGTGCGTGCTGGGATCATCGGCGCGGGCGGCCGGGGGCGCTTCCTGACGGGCGAATTCAAAGAGATCGGCGTACAAATGGCGGCGGTTTGCGATGTGTATGAACCGAACCTGAAGGCGGGCCTGGCGGCGGCATCCACCGGGGCGGTCCCCTACGGAGACTATCGCAAGCTGCTCGAAGACAAGTCCATCCCCGTGGTCGTCGTCGCGACGCCGGACCATTGGCATGCGCAGATGGTGATCGACGCGGTGCATGCGGGTAAAGATGTTTACGTCGAAAAGCCGCTCGCGCACACGATCGCCGAGGGCGAGCGGATCATCGCCGCTGTCCGCCAGACGAAGCGGATCGTCCAGGTGGGCATGCAGCGGCGTAGCGCCGAACTGTTTCAGGAAGCCCATCGGCAGATGAAGGGTGGCGATCTGGGGGATATTCGGCTGATCAATTCGTGGTGGTACAACCATCAGGCCTCGATTCGAAACGAACCGCTGACCGGAAAACTAGATTGGAAGCAGTGGCAGGGGAGTTCCCCGGCGCGCCAGGAAGAGGCCAAGCGGTTCTTCAATTGGTATTACTACTGGGAATATTCGGGCGGGTTGATGGTGGGCCAGGCCGCGCACATGATCGACGTCTTCCATTGGTTTATGGGTTCCCAGTATCCTTCCGCGGTCACGACGGCCGGAGGAAAGGCGAACCTGGAGGGGGTGGAGATCCCCGAAACCACCACGATCTGCCTGGAATATCCTGAGAACTACTTTGCCGTATTTACGGTGGGTTACAAGGCGATGCGCTATGCGCCGGTGAATGACCAGTTGGCCCAGTTCCACGGCTCCAAGGCGCGGTTCGACCTGGGGCGCGAGGGCTACAGCTTGTATCGTGAGGACCCGAAAGCGGTGGAGTTGAAGCCAACGGTAGAAAAGAAGTTGCCCGGCAGTTTCGGATCGGCCACGCGGGCCCACATTCGAAACTTCCTGGAGTGCATCAAAACCCGCCAGCAGCCCAACGCTCCGGTGAAGGCGGGTCAGGCGACGAACATCGCGCTTTGCATGGCGATGGAGTCGCTGCGGAAGGGCGTCCGGGTGCGGTTCAACCCGACCACGCGAGGGATGGAAGCTTAGCAAGAATGGTGGATATTCATAGTCATGTGTTGTGGGGGATGGACGATGGGGCCCGGACGGTGGAGCAGAGCGAGGCGATGCTGCGGTTGGCCGCCGCCCACGGAACCACCGATATCGTCGGGACGCCCCATGCGGATTTGGAATACGAGTTTCAGCCCGATTTGATCGCGGCGCGGCGGGCGGAATTGCAGGCGCGGCTTGGCGATACGATTCGGATTCATACCGGGTGCGACTTCCATTTGAAGCTCGACAACATCCAGGACGCGCTCCTGCATCCGGCCAAGTACACCGTCAACGGGCTTGGCTGGTTGCTGGTTGAGTTTAGCGAATTGATGATTTTTCCGAACACCGAGCAGATCTTCGTGCAGTTGGAAAACGCCGGGATGCGGGTGATTGTGACGCATCCGGAACGGAATTGGCTGCTGCGGCAAAAGCCGGAACGGCTGGAGGCCTGGGTGAACCAGGGAGCTTACCTTCAGGTGACGGGGCAATCGCTGCAAGGCTTCTTCGGTGCCGAAGCCAAGAAGTTCGCCGAACTACTCATGGAGAAGGGCTGGGTTCATTTTCTGGCCAGCGACGCGCACGACGTGCAGCGCCGGACTCCCCGGCTGGACCAAACTTGGAAGATTGTGTCTGACAAGTACGGCGCCGAATACGCCGAGGCGCTCCTGAAAAGCCACCCGCAGGCGGTCATCGATGGTTACAAAATAGATGCTGGCCCTCTCGATCCGCCGGAAAAACGGCGGAAATGGCTCGGAATTTTCTAGTACTGGTACTTCGAGGGGCCTAAGTAAAGCAAAAATACCGGTACGTTGGTTTGTAACTATTGACCTTTAGTGCTAAGCATTGTGCTGTATAGCAGACGTAAGGTAGAAGCAGTGTAAGGTGGCCCACCGCCTACGTAAAACAAACGAAATACGTCGGAAGAGAGGACTAGAATATCGTGAGGAAAACAGTTTCGCTAATGTTTATGGTGGCCGGGTTGAGCTTTGCTGCCCCGGTCATCACAGTCGTGCAGTCAGTCGGTCCAGGATTTGGGAGTCCAAATCTGTACGACTATACCCAGAACGCCCTAACCGGTCTTCTTTCTGGCACGACCAACGTAAACGCGTTCGTCGGCAATGGGAGCGGCTCCGCCGTCTACAATCGGTTGGTTGGCGCGGCCAATGTAGCTCAAGTCATCGATACCACCGGTCAGTTCAATAGCTGGCTCGGTCTCGCCCCCGGCGCTATTGCGGGCGAGTTCGGTAACCGTCTTTATTTCGGTCTGATCGTCAAGGATACCAACCCGTTTTCGCTGTCTAATCTGGTTTATGTGGATGGGTTCTACGCTACCCCCACGAATATATTCTTTAACACCGCAAGCGATACCTATGACGGGGTTACGACGATCGGCATCCACTATGGTTTGAACGGCGTGCGTGGCGGAGGCGATGACATTATCTATCAAGGCGGCCAAGCGAACAATTTGCTTGTCCACGAGATTTACTACAGTGGTTACAGCAACACGTTTCTTTTGTCCCCCGCCCCTGGGCAAACTCCGCAGCAGCAGCTAAATACAACGATTCAGGACCAAAGTGCAGCAATCGCGCCACTTCCGGCCCCTGTCGTGGGCGCTGGGGTAACAACGACTCCCGGTGATATCCAAACGTTGGTCGCTCCGACCACGAATCAAAGTGTTCCGGTCTCGGGCGTCCCCGAACCCAGCACCTACGCTCTGTTCGCTTCTGGCTTGGCCGCTTTGGCCCTCGCTCGTCGTCGTCGGTCGTAGTCCTAAACTTGGTCCTCCGTGCAACGGTCGCAGCTCTGCTGCGGCCGTTTTGCGTGTGTGCCGAGCATGTTCGACAGCTTGAAGGTGAAAGTCCTTTTCACAAGCTGATGGAGGTGAAGTGATAGTGAAGCGCAAGGGCGTCGTCGCGAGGCGGGGTCTGAAAGAAGCGTGGATCAA
>JAPKZA010000054.1 GCA_026394015.1 Acidobacteriota bacterium | reverse complement strand
CGACCGGCCGCGGATCACCCGGTCCAACATCGTCTGCGCCGAGCCGATGCCGGGCGACAAGGTGCTCCTGGCGGAGTTTGTCGAGCAGCAGTTTCCGGAGGGGGAGCGGGCGGCGTTTGGATTTCTACTGGAGACCGTGTTTGACCGGATGACGCTTGCCGGCGAGGCGGGGTCGCTTCTCAAGATCGAGGAGGAGATTCGTACGGTGATCGCAAAAGCGAAGACGATCTGGGAGACGGAGCCGACGCTCATCCAAGGGATGCTGTTTCGTAGCGAGGAGGACGAACCGAGAATTACCCACAAGAAGCTGGACCTTTCCGGCATCAACGACGAGGAGTTTTGGGAGGGGGCGGAGGAGCGGATCTATGACGCTCTTCGCGACTACGCCGAGCAGGTCGAAGCCGGCGGCGGCTTCCAGCGCCGGCTCTTTGCCGAGGACGCGGCGCGGGGCTTCGCCTTCATTGATGTCTGCCGCAAACGCTACGACGTAACGCTGATGAATCCGCCGTTTGGGGATCCTCCGACGGGGGCAAAGGATTACATATTTTTGAATTATCCCAACGACAAGACCGAGCAATACGCCTGCTTCATTGCTCGAAGCCTTGATCGAGGCGCTCCTTTGGCGATTATCGGTGCATTAAGTTCACGAACCGGCTACTTCCTCACAACTTTAGCAGGATGGCGAAGGGAGCGGCTTCTAGGGGAGTCTGGCACAACCTGCCGCCTTTTCTTGGATTTAGGAAGCGGCGTATTGGACGGTGCGGCAGTTGAATGTGCGGCACTCACAATTGGCCACCACAAACACGAATTAATTGCGCTAAAGTGTAACGAAATAACCGATGTAGCACCTCGGTTAGCAGTAATGGCTGCACAGATTCGCTCTAGCCAGCCACAGCCGCTCGCCTATCTTTGCTCTGCCCGTGATTTGAGGTCGCTACCAGACTCGCCTTTTGCATATTTTCTTCCCGCGCAGCTACGGAAAGTATTCCAGACGTTACCGCGCCTTTCTAGCCTAGGGATACTCTCCAAGCAGGGAATTGCTACGTCCGACAATTCTCGCTTTCTCAGGCTGCGCTGGGAAGCCCCGTCGGGAATGATTGGGGTCTCGCGGCGCTGGATTACATACTCAAAGGGAGGAACTTATTCACCCTATTACACCGATTTTGAGCTTTTGGGAAACTGGTCGGAAAATGGAGCGGAAGTTAAGGCCTACAGTGCAAGCCTCTTTGGCACCTGGTCTAAGCAAATCACGAACACACAGTATTTTGGAAAACGAGGACTAACTTACCCAAGGCGCACACAAAATGAACTTGGACCAGCGCCGCTCCCCTGTGAGAGTGGTTTTGATGTTCAGGGTTCTTGTCTTTTCCACGATCCCGGACTCTCCGAGACGCAATGGCTAACAATCAATGCGATCACAGCATCACGTGCCTTCAACGCTTTGCTACGCGTTGGACTTGCGCGAACCGGAGATCTCGCCAAAACCTATGCTGAATCACTCGTTCTCAGCATCCCAGTCCCAAAAGATACTCAGGACACTGAGCTTGCGGCATGCGTCACAAGAGCGAGTATCTTCACACGGTCATTCTGGATAATCGATGAGGTTTGCAGCTCATTCATTACCCCATTCAATACACGACCAACTGGCCTGTCACTGGCGAAGGTATTTGCGGAGGAGCGGCTCAGTCGAGTCAGAAATCACGATCACTTAAGGGATGCGGTGCGGTTCATAGATTCAAGAGTGATGGATTTATACGGGTTCAGTGCCGATGCGTGTATTTCTGCATTCATCGACGAAGAACTTGGCACAATTGGTTCGGAGGAGTCTCCCAAGAAATGGAAATTTCTCTCGTCTGAAATTTATCTGGGCCAGACGGAGGAGGATCAAGTCTTTGACCAAGAGGCGCTCTGAGGACTTTGGTCATACACGTGTGGTGTCGCCTTTGGCCGGTGGGACATCCGGTATGCGACGGGCGAAAAGGCCGCGCCGGAGTTGCCTGATCCTTTCGCACCGTTGCCGGTCTGTCCTCCCGGGCAGCTGCAGAACGCACAGGGCTTACCGGCCGGCCCGGAGGACGTGCCTGCCACGTATCCGATCAAAGACATTCCCTGGGACGGGATCCTCGTCGATGATCCAAATCATCCCCTCGACATCGAGCGCCGCGTCCGCGAGGTGATCGAAATCATCTGGACCGGCAAAGAGGGCAGCCCGACGGCCGAGGCGATTGAGCTCGAAGCCTGCGAAATCCTCGGCGTGAAGTCACTGCGCGACTACTTCCGCAAGGCCGCGAACTTCTTCACCGACCATCTCAAGCGGTACTCAAAAAGCCGTCGCCAAGCCCCGATCTACTGGCCCCTCTCCACGAAGTCGGGAAGCTACACGCTTTGGATCTACTATCACCGCCTCAACGACCAGACGCTCCACAAGTGCCTGGCCGACTTCCTTGATCCGAAGATCAAAGATGCGGAAAGCGAGCTGGGGAAGCACACAGGG
>JAPKZA010000442.1:12039-19966 GCA_026394015.1 Acidobacteriota bacterium | reverse complement strand
GTGAGTTGGGCGGCGATTTCTTTGTTGCTGTTGCCTTCGGCGAGGAGTTGGTAGACGTGACGTTCGCGTTCGGTGAGGAGGTCGTAGCGGTCGTCGGGAGGGGCGTCGAGAACGGGTTGTTGGAGGAAGCGGCTGACGGAGGGGCTGAAGAAGCGCTGGCCTTGGGCTACGGCAAAGACGGCTTCGATGAGTTCGGCTTCGAGGCAATCCTTGAGGATGTAGCCGCGGGCGCCTTCGCGGACGGCGCGGAGGACGTAGCGTTCGTCGGCGTGCATACTGAGCATGAGGACCGAAGCGGCGGGGTTGAAACGGCGGATCTGGGCGAGGGCTTCGAGGCCGTTGAGGCCTTTCATACCGACATCGAGGAGGACTAGATCGGGGAGATGGAGGCGGGCGAGGTCGACGGCTTCGGAGCCGGAGCCGGCTTCGGCGACGATTTGGAGGTTGGGGTGGGATTCGAGGATGCGGCGGACGCCTTGGCGGACGAGGGTGTGGTCGTCGGCGAGGAGGATGCGGTAGGGCATGTTATGAGATTGTCTCTAAAAGTTGGACGCGGAGGTGGGTTCCTTTGCCGGAGCGGGTTTCGAGGGAGAAGGAGCCGCCGAGTTTTTGGACGCGTTCTTTGATGCCGAGGATTCCGGTGCCGCGGCCGGGGAGTCCGCGATGGTCGAGGGCGAAGCCTATGCCGTCGTCGTGGACGTCGAGGCAGAGTGCCTGATTTTTATGGGAGAGATCGACGCGGACGAGTTTGGCCTGGGAGTATTTTTCGCAGTTATTGAGGGCTTCCTGGGCGATGCGGAAGATGCAGGTTTTGGCGGAGTCGGAGAGATTTTCGCCGACGTCGGCGCCGATGAGTTCGGTACGGATGCCGGAGCGGCGGGAAAAATCTTCGAGTTGCCATTGGAGGGCGGCGCCGAGACCGAGGTCGTCGAGGAGGCTTGGGCGGAGGAGGAGAGAGATGTCGCGGACCGTGCGGACGGTATTTTCGGCGAGTTCGCGGGAGCGGGCGAGGCGATCGGCGATGGGGCCGGCGGGGAGGAGGGAGATGGCGTGGGAGATTTCGAGGCGGAGGGCGGTGAGGGTTTGGCCGACTTCGTCGTGGAGTTCGCGGGAGAGGGAGCGGCGTTCTTCTTCCTGGATTTCGAGGAGTCGAGCGGAGAGGGCTTCGAGTTCCTCGGAGTGGACTTGACGGTCGCGTTCGGCACGGGCGGCGAAACGGAGGCTGAAGGCAGCGACGACGAAGCCGATGGCGAGGGCGAGGCCGAGGAGGAGAACCTGGGTTTGGGCGGCGGCCGCGCGGGCGGAGACGAATTGTGCCTGAGCGTCGACGAGTTCCTGGCGGATGGAGGCGCGGAGTTCTTCGGCGAGGGCGAAGGCGGAGAGTCGGCGCGGGATGAGGACGGCTTCGAGGTAGGAATCGGGGGAGGAGACGGCGATGGGGTTGGAGACGGCGCGGCGGAGTTCCGCAAGGAAGCGAGCGAATTCGGTACGGAGGCCGAGGGATTCGAGACGTCGTGGGGTGAGGGATTGGAGGGTATTCAGAGCATCGGTGCCTTGTCGTTCGAGTTCTTGGAGGCGGGAGTTGTAGCGCTGGCGACCGGCTTCGTTCGGGGCGATGAAGAAATCGCGAGTGTAGATGCCTCCGAGCCAGATGGTGCGGCGGAAGGAGGTGATGGCATCGTCCTGGAGCAGAAAGCGCTGGTAGGCGGCGCTCTGTTGGGGTCCGCCGGAGCGTTGCAGATTGAAGGCTTCGACGGCGGAAGCGGCGAGCAGGATGAGAATTGCGGCGAAACCGCCGCGGAGGACAACGGTACTGTTGAGCGGAGTTTTCACGGTGTACAGAATTTCCAGTATTGCTGATTGGAGCCGGGACGAATCTACTGATAAGAACCGAATCCATGATGATAGAAGCGCAGTCAGCGGCGGTAAGGCGCGCCCAAGTCGAGTTTCACAATTTTGCGTCCCTCGGGGAGCCCGAACGTGCTTTGCGAGTATACGCTGAAGAGAATGCACGGCGGGGGACGTTTTTACGGCGGCATTTGGAGTTTGCGGGGGAGTTGTCGCCGTTTTTGGAGATTGGGGCGAATGCGGGGCATTCGGCGTACATGTTGGCGAACGATTTTGGGGCCGAGGGGTTTGCGTCGGACTTGTCGGCGGATTCGTTGCGGCATGGGGTGGCGCTGGTGGAGGCGTGGGGGCTGGAGAGGGAGCCGGTGCGGATAGCGGCGGATGCGCTCCATTTGCCGTTTGCGGACAATTCGCTGCGTTGTGTGACGGCATTTCAGATGCTGAGTCAGTTTATGAATATCGAGAGTGTGTTTCTGGAGGTGAAGCGGGTATTGATGCCGGGTGGGGTGTTTGTGTTTGCGGAGGAGCCGGTGCGGCGGCAGCTTTCGTTGCGGCTGTATCGCTGCCCGTATCCGGAGACGATGAAGCCGTGGGAGAGGAAGCTGCACAAGTGGGGGCTATTGGGATACTTGGTGCAGGACGTGATTGGGGCGGAGCAGGAGGAGAGCTTCGGGATTCGGCAGAACCACACGATGATGCTCGCCGATTGGCAGGAGTTAGTGGGGCGGCACTTTGCGAGTTGGGAGTATCAGTTATTCATTCCGGAGCGGGGATGGGGGGAATGGCTGGGGAAGCGGTTGGCGGGATGGCGGCTGGGGGGAACGCTGGGGGCGGTGTGTAAGAAGGCCGGGGCGGCGACGACGGATGTCCGGGGGCTTTGGGAGCGATTGCAGTGCCCGGATTGTGGGCAGGGGCTACGGCGGGGACGGGGCGCGACGTTAGGATGCGCGGGTTGCGGGTACGAGGCGGCGCTCGAGGGCGGGGTTTACAATTTGCTACGGACGACGGATCGGGAGGAGTTGTATCCGGGGGACCGTGATGACGGGGGGGGGGGAGGGGTTTGGGGGGGGGTGGGTACGGGGGGGGGGGGGTGTAGGGGAACAAGTTTCGCGGGATAGGGGGGGAGGCGGGGGCGCGGCTGCAGAATGTGCGGGGTGGTGAGCAGCGGTTGCGGATACGGGGCCATGCGCATAGCCGTTTATTTGAGCAGGGAGGGGTTCCGCGGGTTCGTGTGATGGTGAATGGAAAGGCGCAGGCGCAGTGGGAGTTGACGCGAACGGGGTTGTTCATCCTGGAGACGGATTTGGAGGAGGCGGCCGAATACAAGATTCAGATTGCGTCGGGACCGACGTGGACGGTGCCGACGGATGACCGGACGTTTAGCGTGAACCTATCCATGATCCGGCTAGACCCGCCAGATTAAAGGCAACGCCGAGGCCGGGGCGCTGGGGGACGACGTAGTTGGGGCCGTCGAGTTCAATGGGTTCGGAGAGATACTGGTTGGCGGTTTCGAGGACGCGGGGGTTGTACTCGCAAAGCCGGGAGTTGGGGAGGGCGGCGGCGACGTGGACCGCGGCGAGGATTTGGGGGGCGAGGGCGATGCTGAGGTGGGGGACGAGGCGTTTGGCGATCTTGCCAATGGCAACAGTTTCGGTGATGCCGCAGCGGCCGAGGTCGGGCTGGAGGACCTTCGTAAACGGGAGGAAGGGGCGGAGTTCGTGGCGGGTGCGGTAAGACTCGCCGAGGGCGAGGGGAGCGCGGGCGCGACGGGTCCAGCGATGATGTTCCTCGTGGTCCTCCGGGAGGAAGGGGCACTCCATCCATTCGAGGTCGAGGTCGAGGCCGGCGCCGGAGGGGAGATGCCAGAGGGCGTCGACGGCGAAGCGGACCTGAGGAAAAGCGGATTGGTAGAGACGGACGCGGCGGTCAAGTTCGGGCCAGGATTCTTCGAGATAGACCTTGAAGAGGCGGAAGCCGCGATGGACGTAGAGATCGATGAAGGCGAGGCGTTCTTCGTCGGTAGAGCCGGCGACGCCGGAGACGTAGGCGGGGACGCGGGTGGAGGTTCCGCCGAGGAGTTGGGAGACGGGTTGATTCGCCATTTTTCCGGCTAGGTCCCAGAGGGCGAGATCGAGGCCGGCCATGGCGTCGAGTTGGTAGCCGCCGGTTTGTCCGCGGACGCGCATAGTGCTATACAGCAACTCGCAGAAGGCGCTGATTTCGGCGGGGGTTCCGTTGAAGTTTTGGCCACGCAGGACGGGGGCGAGGAGGAGGTCGATGAGAGTACAGGCGACTTCGGGAACGAGAGGGGCCTGTGCTTCGCCCCAACCGGTGAGACCGTTCGAAAGATCGATGCGGATGAGGGCGGTTTCGAAGTCAACGGGGTAGAGGACGGGGTAGGCGGTGGACCAGCGGTAGCGGCCGTCGCCCCCGTTTTCAACTGGGGCGACGGCGGTGGGCGAACCGGCGAGGCCGCGGGCGGCGGCGGTGTCGCGGGGGATGCGGACGGGGAAAGCGGAAATGTTTTCAATGCGCATGGGACACCTTACTGTAGATAATTGAAATTGGACTACGAATGAAACTGCGCCGCATAACCCGGAAACGAGCTACTGACGAAGTTTACGAAGCGCTGCGAGAGGCGATTCTGACGCGCGGCTTTAAGCCCGGGGAGCGATTGCAGGTAGAAGAGATTGCCGAGAAACTGGGCGTTTCCTTGACGCCGGTGCGGCATTCGGTGCAGCGGCTGTGTACGGAAGGTTTGATTGAGATTCGGCCGCGGTCGGGAACGTTTGTGGCGACGCTGACTAAAGATGATATTCGGTCGACGTTTGAGGTTCGTTGCGCGCTGGAGTGTTTGGCGGCAGAGTTGGCGATTCCGCGGTTGACGGCGAAGATGTTGGGCGAGATGGACGAGTGTTTGGTGCTGCTGCGAAAGGCGGTGACGAGCGAAGAGATGCTGCGGAAGCACGAGTTGGCGAACAGTGAGTTGCATCGGTTGTTGCTGGAGGCTGCGGGGAATCAGCGGTTGGTGGAGATGTACGGGGGATTGAACGCTCATCTGACGATAGCGCGGATTCATGCATCGGAGAGTCGAAAAACGGAGACAGCGTTTCAAAGCAAGGAGTGGTTGGCGCGGTTTCAGCAGGAGCAGGCGGAACATGAGGCGATTGTGGCGGCCTTGCGGGCTGGGAATGTTAGCTTGGCGCAGACGGCGTTACGGCAACATATCTATCGGGCTAAGGATGCGATGATGGCGACTCATGAATCGGTGAGCGAACGAGGTAACGAACGAGTAAGTAAGACAAAGGGTGAAGTAAGCCCATCAGTACGAAGACGCTCGCATAGCTGAAATGGACGACCATCCAGCCGGTTAACGCTGTAAATAAAGTTCCGCCGAGTCCGTTGCCGAAGGCAAGGAGGCCGGAGACGGTACCGACGACTTCGCGGGGATAGATGTCGTTGGTTAAGGTGGCTTGGTTGGTTTTCCATCCCATGTGAGCGAACGTCACGACGCAGATGAGGGCGAGGGCGACATTGCCGCTTTCGACGAAGCCGACGGCCATCGACAGGGGCATGAGGGCGGCGAAGGGGAGCATCCAGGCCAGCCGAGCTTGGACGGGGGGGCGGCCGCGTTTGACGAATTGACCGGAGAGCCAGCCGCCGAGGAGGCTGCCGAGGTCGGCGGTGAGATAGGGCATCCAGGCGAGGAGGCCCATCTCCATGACGGTGAAGCCGCGTTTGTCGACGAGGTATTTGGGGAGCCAGAAGAGATAGAACCACCAGACGGGGTCCGAGAGGAAACGGGCGAGGAGGAGGCCCCAGGTTTGGCGGTAGCGAAGCATTTCGGTCCAGGAGCGCTGGGGACCGGGGGGCAGGGGGAGGGCGACGGCGTGACGGGTGAGGATGAGCCAGGGGATGAGCCAGAGGAGGCCGAGGGCGCCGGTGGCGATGAAGGCGGCGCGCCAGCCATAGAACGCCGCGAGCGTCGTGATGACGGGCGGGGCGATGACCGCTCCGACGCTGGCTCCGGCTTGGACGAGGCCGTTGACGAAGCCACGATCCTTAGGTTCAAACCAGTCGGAGACGCCTTTGGAAGCGGCCATGAAGTTGCCGCTTTCGCCGGCGCCGAGGAGGAGGCGGAAGCCGGCGAGGGACCAGGGGCCGCGGACGAAGGCGTGAAGCATGTTGGCCGCGCTCCACCAGACCATGAAGAGGCTGAGGGCGCGGCGGGTGCCCCACCGGTCGACGAGGAAGCCGGAGCCGACGTACATGAGGGTGTAGGCGGCGAGGAAGGCGGTGAGGATGTTGGCGTACTGTTGGTCGGAGATCGCCAGTTCCTTCGTGAGAGTGGGGGCGAGGACGGAGAGGGTTTGGCGGTCGATGTAGTTGATGACCGTGGAGAAGAAGAAGAGGCTGGCGATGCCCCAGCGCCAGCGGCTCATCTTTAGACCGGCCTTTCCGGGCGGATGCGTTGGCGGAGGAAGATGAGTTCGGCGAGGCTGGTGGCGTCGAGTGAGGCGGTGGGATGGCGGACGCGGGCGGAGGCGATGATGCCTTCGCTGACGAGGTTGTGCTTCATGGCGGAGACGCCGAGGCCGGGTTGGAGTTCGAAGCGGAGGAGGGGGAGGATGCGGGTGAACTCGTCCCAGGCGGCGGAGAGGTTGTTGGCTTGGAGGGCGTTCCAGATGGCGACGAGTTCGCGGGTGAGGTCGCTGCCGGGCATTTGGCCGCGGGCTCCGCGTTGATATTCTTCGATGAAGAATTGGCAGTTGAGGCCGCCGAAGAGGATGAGATTGTCAGCGGCGGCGGCGTGAAGGGCGGAGGTTTTGGGGGCGGTGGGGGGAGCTTCGACTTTGACGAGTTTGACGTTGGGGATTTCGCGGGCCATGCGGGCGAGGAGGGGGACGGGGAGGGGGACCTGCGTCAGGAGGGGGGCGTCCTGGATCATGATGGGGATGGAGATGGCGCGGGAGATTTCGCCGAAGTAGTGGAGGAGGCCATCGCCGTCGGTTTTGAGGTAGTAGGGGGGGAGGACCATGAGGGCGTCGGCGCCGAGGTCTTCCATTTCTTTGGACAGGGCAACGGCGGCGTCGGTACCGGTGTGTCCGGAGGAGGCGATGAGGGCGACGTCGGGGCCGGCTTCGCGACGGATGAGCTTCATCAGGGAGATGCGCTCTTCAGTGGACAGGGTGTAGCCTTCGCTGGCGTTACCGAAGAGGCCAAGGCCGTGCGCGCCTTGTTCGAGCAGGTAGTGGATGAGGCGGGCTTGGCTGTCATAGTCGACCTGGCCCGCGTCATCGAAGGTGGTACAAAGGATGGGGAAAACGCCGGTTAGCTGCTTCTGCATTCTGAAACTTTATATCACAGATGGAGGGGTGTTCGCTGAACTGTCCATATTACAATGGCGGTGATCGATTTGGCCGCGAGGTTACGCCCGCTAGGATATGGGAAGCTACAAGCGTCGTTTCCGCTCCTGTCCGCTATCGGTGGCGTTGGTCCTGCCGGCGCTGTATGTTTGGTTCGTTTGGCCCGCCCTGGGAGGCGGCTGGAGGTCGGTGTGGCAACTTGGGCCGGTGATGACGTTGTTCACCTACGGAGTGCTTGTGTGCTTTTGTAACCACGTGCGTGTGGAAGCCACCGCTCGTGGTACCTGGAAGAGGGTGGGGCCGCTTCCGGTGGGGCCGCAAGCGCCGCCGGTCCGGCGGGAGAGTATCGGGCAAGTTTACGTACGCCAGATCGACCGTCGGGAGAAGGGTGTGACAAGGCGATGGCTGGCAGCCGGGGTGCGGCGAATGGACGGGGCGTGTCTGGACTTGACGGAGCAAACCGTTTCGGATGTGACCGTTCGGTACGAGGCAGCCGAGGTCGCCGCGGCCCTGGGGTGGAAGGAGCCGATCGTGGAAATAGCGGACCAAGTGCACAGTCTTGAGCAGTCCATGCTGTACGCTTATCTGTTCTGGGCGGGTTTGTTGCTGCTCTCGTTGGTTTGGATCGGCGTGGCCGGAGCCATTTTCGGCTAGCTGGACGCCACTTTATGGGTTCTTGCGGACGCTGACGATTTTCCAGGGGCTGGTGAGCG
>JAPKZA010000442.1:0-12027 GCA_026394015.1 Acidobacteriota bacterium | reverse complement strand
GTGAGCCCGGAGAGCGTATTGGCGGCGGTCCAAATGCCGAAGTTGGAGGGAAAACCGGGTTTATAAGTAATGTTGAGGGTGACGGTGAGGGTGTTGCCGACAGTGACGGCTCCGGAACCGATGGTGGAGATGCGGCATTGGGAGTTTTCGATTTCGGCGGTGCCGCTGAGGAGAATGGAGGTGGCGGCGTTGCCGTCGCCGTTATCGGGGAAAAGGAAGAGAAGGTTGCCGGGACGGTAATAGGCGACGTAACAGGCGCGAGCGCCGTCGACGGCGGTATTGGCGAGGGCCCAGACTGTTTGGAGGGCGTTGGCGTCAGTGGTGTCCTGGTAGTTGAAGGAGACCGTGGCGTTGGCCGTATTGCCGGTGGTGGGGTTGCTGTCGGTAGACCGGGGGAAGGCGATGATGCCTTCAGGGACGATGGAGACGCCGACGGTTTTCCAGCCCGAGCTGGCGTTCGTAACAGACTGTCCGGCGAGGTAGACGACTTTGTTCCCCATGAAGTTGGCGGTGAAGGTGACGTTCAGCGTGAGGACGAGGGAGTTTCCGGAGGCAACGGCAGAGGAGCCGGCCGAGAAGATGGTGCATTGGTTGTTGCTGACCGAACCGGTTGCGCCGAGCGGGAGGGCGGCGGAGAGGCCGACGTCGACGCCGCCGTCGTTGACGAGATAGAGGACGCCTAGCGGCTGCGAGTAAGCGATGTAGCAGGCGCCGCTGCCGATGAGGGCGTTGTTGATGAGGGCGTTGACGACGCCGATTTGCCCGACGCCGCCGGGGTGATTGTAGCGGAGGGTAAAGGTTTGGTTGAACCCGGAGAGGAGGAAGGGGTCGGTGTCGCTGACGGAGGGGGCGATGGGGCCGATGCTGCGAATGCGGTGGGCTCCGGAGTCGGCGACGGCAAAGGAGCCGGAGGAGGAGGTAGCGACGTCGATGGGGGTGATGAATTGGGCGAAGGTGGCGACCGAGCCATCGCCGGAGGAGCCGGCGGTGCCGTTGCCGGCTTCGGTGGTGATGATGCCGCTCGAGATTTTGCGAATGCGGCGGTTGTCGGCGTCGGCGATGAGGAGGCTGCCGGCACCGTCAACGGCGAGGCCGCGAACGGCTCCTAGGCGGGCGGCGGTGGCGGGGCCGCCGTCGCCGGTGTAGCCGAGGGTGCCGGTGCCGGCGATGGTGGTAATGACGCCGGCGGGGGTGACGCGGCGGATGCGTCCCCCGCCCTGTTCGCCGATGTAGAGGTTGTTGGCGGCGTCGACGGCGAGGCTGGTAGGGCCGGCGAGTCCGGCGGAGGTGGCTTGACCGCCGTCTCCGGTGGAGATGAAGTTTCCATTGCCAGCGTAGGTAGAAATGACGCCGGCGGGGGTAACGCGGCGCACGCGGAGGTTACCGACGTCGGCGATGTAGAGATTTCCGACCGAGTCAACGGCGAGGCCTTCGGGGCTGTCGAGGAGGGCATTGACGGCGAGGGCGCCATCTCCGGAGAGGCCTTGGTTGCCGGTTCCGGCGTAACCGGTGATGGTGCCGTTGGGGGCGACGCGGCGGATGCGATGGTCGCCGGTGTCGGCGATGTAGAGGGTGCCGTTGGCGGTGACGGCGACGCGGCGGGGGTTGCGGAAGCGGGCACCAATGGCCGAGCCGCCATCCCCTTCCGAGCCCGCGGTGCCGGAGCCTGCGTAGGTGGAAATGACGCCGGTGGGGGTGACGCGGCGAATGCGGAGGTTGGCGCTATCGGCGAGGTAGACATTGCCGGCGGCGTCGATGGCGACGCTGGTGGGGACCGAGAGGAGGGCGTTGGAGGCGGGGCCGGAATCGCCGCCGAAGCCGGCTACTCCGGTGCCGGCGAGGGTGGAGATGGTTCCCTGGCCGAAGGCGAGCGAAGAGAGAGTGAGTAGGAGGAGAAGTTGGGAGGGTGAGAAAAGTTTCATGTCTACTTACCGTACTCGCAGCATACCACTGCGAGCAGGGTAAGTTAGTCAGCGGGTCCGAGCATGGTATCGAGTTGTTCGACGACCATGGTCATCATGACGATTTCGCCGCGGAGTTGGTGGGTGGCATTGGCGGCGTCTTTGTTGGCTTCGGCGTTTTTGTTGACGACCGAGGAGACGCCATCGAGAGCGAGGGAGATTTGGTCCATGGCTTTGGTGCGGTCCGCGGCGGCTTGGTTGAGGCGGGCGAGGGAGGCGTCGATAGAGGCCGATCCGGTGGAGATATCGGCGAAGACCTGGGCGACCTGTTTGGTGCGAACCGCACCATCGGAGGCGCTGGAGTTGGCTTCGAGCATGATGTTGCTCGTATCGTCGGCAGCTGTGGCGCAGCGGCGGGCGAGGACGCGGACCTCGTCGGCGACGACGGCGAAGCCGAGTCCATGCTCGCCGGCGCGGGCGGCTTCGACGGCGGCGTTGAGAGCGAGGAGGTTGGTTTGGAAGGCGATTTGGCTGATGATGCTGACGACGGCGCGGACGCGTTCGGAGGCGCCTTGGATTTGGGACATGGCGGTGAGGAGTTCCTGGATGGCGGCGTCGCCGTGGGAGATTTGATCACTGAGGCTGGTGATATTTTTGGCGATCGCGCCGGTTTCCGCGCTTTCGCGGCGGGCCTGGTCGCGCGAGCGCTGCATCATGGAGGCGATTTCTTCGACCGAGGAGGCCTGATGGGAGGCTCCGAGGGAGATTTCGGTGCTGACGTTGGCGACCGAGTCAGCGGTGTATTGCATTTGGTGGGTACCGGCCTGGAGAGTTTGGGCGGCGGAGCGAATTTCGCGAGTGATGCTGTTGGGGACCTGGACGGCGATGAAGATGCCGAGGAGGTAGAGAATAGCGGTGGTGACCGAGGCGATGGCGATGCGACGTTGGTAGGCTTTTTGGCGGATGGCGAGGAGGGTATCGAGTTCAGAGAGGCCGACATCGACGAATGCGGCGACGGCGGCTTGGGCCGCGGGGGAGTCTGCTTTGGCAGCGGCGGCGGTGATCGCGGTTTCGAATTTCCGAATCGCGTCGGGGAAGCGCTCCTGGAACGAGGGGCTGACGGCGAAGAAGTTTTCATCCTCTTTGACGGCGGCTTGGGCGGAGCGGGTGATCCGGGCCAGGGCGGCTTTGACGTCGGCGGGGACGGGGGGATCGATGCCGAGGTTGGGGAGTTCGAGGCAGATGGCGTCCATCAGATTGTAAGCGTCAAGGCTGGGATCAAGGATGAGGTAGCTATCATCGAGGAGTTGGCGGAGGGCAGCGCGGGCGGGGGCGGCATCGGGGGATTTGGTATTGATTTTGGCCCAATGCTGGCGAGCGCCGACGACGCCTTCGCGTTCGCGGGCGGCGAAGGCGACGTCCTGATAGAGGGACGAGACGACGAAATAGAGAGCGGCGAAGACCGGAAGGGTGAGCAAGCCGACGGCGAGCCACATCCGACTGTTCAAGGGGAGGGCCGTGAGGACCCGAAGGGTAAGCTGAGTGGGAGAAGTTAAACTTTCGCGAAGCGCGGCGGCGGTCATAACTCCAGGTATCGACCGAGTCTACGAATTTGAGAGCGAATTTAGGCGCAAGTAATTTACTTGCTAGTTGGACGAACCGGTGTTAGGTTCTAGATAACGGTGGATGGGACGAGGGGAATCGGAGGCGCAAAATGCCGAGCACGGTTGGAGAATTGCTGATGGTCCGGGTGAGGGTAGAGTCCCGGGACCTGGAAGAATTGCTGGAGTCATTGGCGGGACTGGACTTCCCTGTGAACCCGGAATTGTTCCCTTCGGGCGGGGAGACGATGGTGGAGTTTCCGGCGTATGGCCACCAGTTGGAGGAGATTTACTCGGCATTGCCTGATCCAGCCCGGGTAGAGACCGTAACGATGTTAGTGGAAATAGGACGTTAGGGCTAAGCTTCGCCGCAGCGGCGGGCCGCCATTTTCCGGCGGAGAGCGTTCATGAGGCGGGATTCGACGTCGTTGGGGATGGATTGGGGCTCCATACCTTTATAGACTTGCATCGTCTTTTTGCAGGTATCCACAACGACCCAGCAGTTGGGGCATTCGCTAATGTGCTTGTCGAGTTTAGCGCGCAAAGCGACGTCAGTTTCTTCGTCGAGGAAGTCGGTGAGTTCGGTTAAAAACTCTTTACATGTAAGCAAGTGTGTCGTCTCCCTTGCGTTTGAAAACCTTCGTGAGGCGCTCGCGTAATTGCAAGCGAGCCCGGAGGAGCCGACTTTTCACGGCGGGAACGGAGAGGCCGAGCACTTCAGCGGTCTCTTCGGTCGAAAGCTCTTCGACGTCACGGAGGTGAAAAACGGAGCGAAACGCGGGTTTTAAGTTTTGGACGGCTTCATCGAGAATTTGGCGCAGTTCGGCTTGGCCGTATTTTTGCTCGGGGTCGCCATCCCAGACGGCGATTTCGCGGGTGACCTGCTCTTCGCCGGTATCGATTTCCTCATCGAGGGAGACCATCTTGTCGCTGCGGCGTTTGCGCAGTTTCATGAGGGCTTCGTTGACGGCGATGCGGACGATCCAGGTGTAAAATTTCGAGTCGCCGTGGAAGCGATCGAGGTGGGTATAGGCTTTAAGGAAGGCGTCCTGGAGGACGTCTTCGGCATCCTCGTCGTTCTGGGTGATGTTTTTGGCGAGGCGGAAGATTTTGCGATCGTAGCGGCTGACGAGCGTAGTGAAGGCGGTGTCGTCGCCTTGGCGCGCGAGGTCAACCAGGGCCGCTTCGTCGAAAATGTCCGGCCCGTTGGCGGTTTCCATTCCTGATCCTTTATGATACCAGCCGAGGCAAGGGTTAGGGACTGCGGCGGGTTGGGCCAAAGCGGTCATATGCTACTCTGATGTTAATTCTGCTCCTTTGGATTCAGCCCTTTGGGTTGGGTTCCCCCGCAGTCAAAACCTCATGTCCAGTATTGTCATCACGCTGCCGGACGGCAGTCAAAAAAGCGTCCCGACCGGGTCGCGCCCCCTAGATGTGGCGAAGGCGATCAGCCAGCGGTTGGCTGATGATGCGATTGTCGCCAAGGTCAATGGCGAGATGTACGATTTGACGCGGCCGCTGGACGGCGACGTCAATTTGCAGATTTTGACGACGCGGGACGCCGAGTCGCTGGAGGTGTATCGGCATTCGACGGCGCATCTGCTGGCGGCGGCGGTGCTCGAGATTTGGCCGGATACGCAGTTGGGGATTGGACCGCCGATTGAAAACGGCTTCTACTATGACTTCGATAAAGCCGTGCCGTTCGTAGCGGACGATCTGGAAAAGATCGAAGCCAAGATGTGGGAGATTCAGGCGCGGGATCTGCCGTACGAGCGGATCATGACCGAGAAAGAGGCGGGGCTGAAGCAGTACGCCGAATTCTGGATGAAGAGCGAGTTGATCGCTGAACGGGCGGGCGAGAGTTTCAGCGAGTACACGCTGGGGCCGAAATTCATTGATTTTTGCCGGGGGCCGCATGTGCCTTCGACGAAGAAGATCAAAGCATTCAAGCTGCTGAATTTGGCGGGCGCCTATTGGAAGGGCGACGAGCACAACAAGCAGTTGCAGCGGATTTACGGGACGGCGTTTTTCAGCAAGAAAGAGCTCGAGGAGTTTATCGCGCGGCAGGAAGAGGCCAAGCGGCGGGACCATCGGAAGTTGGGCACCGAACTCGACCTGTTCAGCATTCAAGAGCTGGCGGGTCCTGGATTAATTTTCTTCCATCCGAAGGGTGGAATCATTCGCAAAACGCTGGAAGACTGGATGCGGGAAGCGTATCTGGAACGGGGCTACTCGCTGGTTTATACGCCGCACGTGGCGCGGCGAGACCTATGGAAGGTTTCCGGGCACGCCAATTTCTACAGCGAGAACATGTTCAAACCGATGGAGCTGGACGATGCCGAATACCAGCTGAAGCCGATGAACTGTCCGTGCCATATTTTGATTTTCGCGAACTCGCCGCATAGCTACCGGGACCTGCCGGTGCGGCTGGGCGAGTTGGGGACCGTGTACCGCTACGAGCGGAGCGGGACGATGCACGGGTTGCTGCGGGTCCGCGGGTTTACCCAGGATGACGCGCACATTTTCTGCACGCCGGAGCAGATTGAAAGCGAAGTGGTGTCCTGTTTGGAGTTTGCGATCCATACGCTGAACACGTTTGGATTTACCGAGTACGAAGCGGAGCTTTCGACGTGGGACGGCGGGGCGAGCGGGAAATACGACGGGACGCCGGAGCTGTGGGCGTTGGCGGAGAAGGCGTTGTTTCAGGCCACCGAAAAAGTGGGCATGAAAGCGAAGCTGATGAAGGACGAAGCGGCGTTTTACGGGCCGAAGATTGACGTAAAGCTGGTGGACGCGATCGGGCGGAAATGGCAGC
Source organism: Acidobacteriota bacterium (assembly GCA_026394015.1). Taxonomy (GTDB): domain Bacteria; phylum Acidobacteriota; class Terriglobia; order Bryobacterales; family Bryobacteraceae. The sequence goes on along the minus strand of JAPKZA010000442.1, from coordinate 5,710 downwards.
TTTCGACGGTGCAGTTCGACTTTACTCTGCCGCAGCGGTTCAAGTTGGAATATACGGCCGAGGACGGGAAGAAGCATCAGCCGTTGATGGTCCATCGGGCGCTGTTCGGCAGCGTGGAACGGTTCTTTGGGATTTTGATCGAGCACTATGCAGGGGCGTTCCCGGTGTGGCTGGCGCCGGTGCAGGTGACGGTGTTGCCGATTACGGATAAGCAGCTCGATTACGCCAAAGAGATTGTGGCGAAGTTGGAGTCGGATGGCGTCCGGGTGACGTTGGACGATCGGAACGATAAAGTGAACGCCAAGATTCGGGATGCGCAGTTGCAGAAGATTCCCTACATGCTGGTGGTGGGCGGACGGGAGGCCGAGAACGGTACGGTTTCGGTACGGCACCGGAAGCAGGCGGACCTGGGCGTGAAGCCGCTCGATGAGTTCCGGGAGCATGTGAAGGCTCTGATCGCGTCGCGAGCGACGACGGAATAGTTGGGGCTTGTGGCGTGGATTCTGGCGGCGTTGCTGGCGGGGTCGATCGTCTACTGCGGCTTGATTGTGGTGGCCGCCCGGAGGTATCGGGCGGCGCGGCAGGTGGGCGTGGGCGAGGAGCCGGTGAGCATTTTGAAGCCGCTGGCGGGTCTGGACGAGGGTCTGGAAGAGAATCTGCGGAGTTTTTTCGAGCAGGATTACGAAGATTTTGAGATATTGTTTGCGATGCGGACGGTCGACGACCCGGCTTACGCGTTAGTCGAGAAGCTGCGGAAGGAGTACCCGGAAGTGCCCGCGAGGGTGATTCTGACGGGGGAGCCACCGTGGCCGAATGCCAAGGTTTTCAGTTTGTCGCTGATGATGGAGCAGGCTCGGCATGAGCTGCTGATTATGAGCGACTCCGATATCCGCGTGACGCCGGAGATGGCCCGCACCATCGCCGGAGAGTTCGCAGCGGATCGTAGACTGGCCGTGACGACTTGCCCATATCGGGCGGTCGCCGGCCGGTCGTTTTGGTCGCGGTTGGAAGCGATCGGGATGAATACGGAATTTTGGGGCGGGGTGCTGGTGGCGCGCATGCTGGAGGGGATGCGGTTCGCGGTGGGTCCGACGATTGCGGCGCGGAGGTCGGCGATCCGGGAGGTGGGGGGATGGGAGTTGCTGCAGGAGTATTTGGCGGAAGATTTTGTTTTGGGGAGTTTTGCGGCGGACAAGGGTTTAGGGGTGGGGTTGTCGAGCTACGTAATTGAGCATCGGATTGGGAGCGAGAGTTTTGGGAAGAACGCGGCGCACCGGATCCGATGGAACCGATCGACGCGGCGTTCGCGGCCGGCGGGATATGTGGGGCAGGTGTTTACGAATCCGTTGCCGATTGCGTTGGCGCTGGTGGCGGCGCGGCCGGAGTGGTGGCCGGTGTTGGTGGGGGTGGCTTTGGTGCGGAGTTGGGCGGGGTGGGCGACGGCGGAGGGGGTATTGCGGGATCCGGTGTGTCGCCGGGAGTGGTACTGGGTGCCGGTGCAGGATTTATTGAGTTTTTGGTTTTGGGTGGCGGGATTTTTCGGGAATACGATTAAATGGCGCGGGTCGGCATACCGATTGTTGGCGGACGGACGGTTTGAGCGGGCATGACGGAACGGAGATAGCTGCGGAGCGATTCGATGGAGGCGCTGGCGGACTCGGCGGTTAAGCCGGGCGGGGGCATCTCTTCGCGCCAAGTGGCTCCCCGCGTATAGATGCGGAACTGGAGGGGGCCGGATTGCGAGGAGACGAGATGGCCCTTGTCCCAATACTGTTTAATGCGGGTGTCCCAGACGCGGGCCATGACTTCCGTTGCCGGGGGGGCCCAGTCGGTATCCAGTTGGGGTTCCCAGATGATTTGGGCGACGATGGGGGCGCCTTCAAATTCGGTGAGAAGGACTTGGAGAGTCGAGGCGGCCTGGAGAGATTCGAGGCGAGTGGGGGAGAACACCGCCACGATGCGGACCTTCTCGGCGGAGGCGTTGAAATCGGTTTGGAGCCGGCTGAGATTGCCGGGGGCGAGGGTAAGCAGCGGGGGTTGGCCTTCGGGAGCGGTGCCGGGGCCGAACAGATACCAGACGGAGGCCCCGAGGATGGACAACATGACGAATCCCCAAGCGGCGAGCAGTTTTTTCATAAACTTTACTTTCTAGTAGAGTATCGGCGGAGGCGGAGAGTTTCTATGGAGTCGGCTGCAAAATTAAGGTTTCTGCGGCTGGGGCATTAAGGGGAAAACCTTCGGCACTTTGGTAGGCACGCCATTGGTCTTTATAGTGAGACGACAGAGCGTGGCCGGAGAGGCCGGCAGGGAGATGGTAGAGGCCGCCGGAGGGGTCGGGGCCGAAGTCGGCGACGAAGCGCATGGACGGCAGGAGGCGGGCGGAGGTCTGTTTGATGGTGGTACTGCTGCCGTTGGCTTGGTAGGGTCCGATATTGAAGTATGCGCCCACGTACGGGATCCGTTCGAGGACGGGATGGCGGATCGTGATTTGGTTGTAGAGACCGTAGCGCCATTTGCGGAGGTCGGAGCCTTGGGAGCGCTGCCCTTCTTCGACGCCTTCGCCGAGGGCGCGGAGGAGGACGGCGTCCCAATCGGGGAACCAGCCGGGGGTTTGGCGGTCGAGGAGGGATTCGATGTGGGCGGGACCAATGCGGAGTTCGTAGGTGGCTCCGGGCTGGCGAGCGGCTTTTTCGATGACCATGCGGCGGAGGTTCTGATAGGTATAGGTGATGACGAGGGGAGCGGGGAGTTCGGGCATCATCTGGCCGTTCCACTGTTTGAGGAGTTCAATGGCGGGGGCGAGGTTGGGGTCGGACGCTTGGCGGCGCTGCCAGGCCTTGACGACGTGAGCGGCGAGGTGGTGGGAGAAGCCGGAGTAGACGTCGGCTTGGAGGCGGATGGTATCGGGCGGGGTCCATTTTTTGATATCGGGACTGTCGAGGCGATCGGCGATTTGGCGGGCGCGGTAAGGAGGGGCGAAGTCCCCGGAGACGATGTATTTATAGTCAGCCGGGAAGGGGTTTTGGTTGGCGGTGAGGATACGGCCGGAGGGGGGATTGTAGAAGCTGGGGAGGTCAGCGAAGGGGATGAAGCCGGCCCAATCGAACTCGCCGGAGGTGCCTTCGACGGGGACGTCGCCGGCGCGGTTGCGACGGATGGGGAGTTGGCCGGTAACCTGTAGGCCGATGTTGCCGGCGGCGTCGGCGTAGACAAACTTGCTGGAGGCGCCGGGAAAGAATTCGACGGCGGCGCGGAATTCAGTCCAGTTGATAGCTCGATTCAGAGCAAGGATGGAGAACTGGAAGGGGGTGGGAACGGCCGCGGTCCACTGCAGGGCGGCTTGGCGGTTGCCGAGGGTGGAGACGGGACCGTGGACGGTGACCCACTGTTTGAACTCGACGGGTGGGGCGTTTTTGACGGGGATGAGTTCGCGGTCGAGTTCCGCTTGCAGGAATTGACCTTTATAGAGATAACGGCCGGTGTTGGGATCGAGTTGTTCGAGGAAGTAATCTTGCGAATCGAAGCCAAGGTTGGTGATGCCCCAGGCGATGTTTGCGTTGCGGCCGATGATGACGCCGGGGACGCCAGGGATGGTGAAGCCGGAGACGTCGAGGCCATCGCCGCGAAGATGGACGGCGTGCCAGGTGCCGGGGAGGCTGTGTTCGAGATGGGGGTCGTTGGCGAGGAGGGCTTTGCCGGAGGCGGTGCGGGTGCCGGCGAGGGCCCAGGCGTTGGAGCCGGGTTGGACGTCTTGCCCGCCGATGGACGAGAACAGGAGGTCGATTTTTTCGGGATCGCCTTTTTCGAGGAGAAGCACTTTTTGGAGTTCGGTGCGGCCGGAGGAGGACAGGTTGCGGAACATGATGAGGCCGATGGCGAGGGAGTCTTCAATGCGCCAGGGTCGGGGGTCGAAGCCAAGGAGGCGGAACTCGACGGGGTAGTTGCCGCGTTGGGTTCGGATGTAATGATTGACGCCGCGGGCGTAGGCGGCGAGGATGGTGCGGTCGGTGGGGGAGAGAGCGGCGAGTTGGCGTTCGGCGATGCGGGCCATGCGAAGGGAGCGAGTTTCGCGATCGATGGGGAGGGTGTTGGCGCCGATGACTTCCGAGAGGGTGCCGGTGGCGGCGCGGCGGAGGGTCTCCATTTGCCAGAGGCGGTCTTGCGCGGCGACGAAGCCTTGGGTGAAGAGGAGGTCATCGAGGGATTTGGCTTCGATGGTAGGGAGGCCGCGGGCGTCGCGATGAATGGTGGCGGGGGCGGCGAGGGGCGCGGTGAGGGTGCCGGAGGTTTGGGGGAGGGGGCGCCACGCGTACCACCAGGTGGCGGCGAGGGCAAGAAGGATGACGAGTCCGATGAGGGAGTTGATAAACTTGATCAATCGGTTAAGGCGCACCCCTATATTGTATCGGCTGGGCGTCACCACATATGTCAGAAGGCAACTACGGTTATAAGATTCTGCTCCTCGTGTTTATCGTGGCGCTGAATGGATTTTTCGCGGCGGCGGAGACGGCGTTGCTGTCGGTGAGGAAGTCGCGATTGCAGTCGTTGGCCGACGAGGGGGAGAGTGGGGCAAAGGTAGCGTTGCGAATGCTGGAGAACCCGGAGCGGATGTTGAGCGTGACGCAGGTGGGGGTGACGCTGACGAGCTTGGGATTGGGGTGGGCGGGCGAGGATACGCTGTTCGCGATGTTGATGACCTGGTTGCAACCGGTGGTTACCCCGGGCACTTCGGCGATATTTCATGGGGTGGCGATAACGGGTGCGTTTGCGATGATGACGTACTTCCACGTGGTGATGGGGGAGGTGGTGCCGAAGAATATTGCACTGGCATCGGCGGATAAGCTGGCGGTGTTGGTTTCTCCGATTTTATTGGTCTTTGCGAGGATAACGGGGCCGCTGGTGACGACGATTGAACGGTCAGCGAATTTTATTTCGGCGCGGTTAGGGGTGACGGGGGAGAACCATGGGGCGGCGCATTCGGTGGAGGAGTTGAAGTTCATTGTGGCGTCGAGCCGGACAGAGGGGCACTTAGAGGGGTTTGAAGAAGACGCGATTCGGCGGCTGTTGGAGCTATCGAATTTTGCGGCGCGGGAGGTGATGGTGCCGCGGAATCAAATGATCTCGGTGAGTGTGATGTCGTCGCTGGACCACGTGTTGCTGATTTTGAACGAGCATCAATATTCGCGGATGCCGGTATATGAGAAAGACGCCGATCAGATTGTAGGCGTGGTGCATTTGAAGGATCTGGTGCAGGTGTGGATGCGGCGGCGGGCGGCGCAGGACGCGCGGCGGATGGTGCTGGCGTTTGATCTGCGAAAGGTGATGCGGAAGCCGCTGTTCGTGCCGGAGACGAAATCGCTACATGAGTTAGTGGACGAGTTCCGGGAGCACCATACCCATATGGCGATGGTGGTGGATGAGCATGGTTCGGTGGCGGGATTGGTGACGTTGGAGGACGTGCTGGAGCAGGTGTTCGGGGAGATTGAAGACGAGCATGATATTTCCCGGCCGAAGGTGGTGATGGACGCCAAGAGTTTTGAAGTGGACGGGATGATTAACATTCCGGACCTGGCGAACGAGTATGGGGTGGAGCTTGCGTCGGACGACGGGTATGAGACGTTGGCGGGATTCTTGTTGTTTCAATTGGGGAACATACCGGTGGTAGGGACGGTGGTAGGGCATGAGCGGTTACGGTTTACGGTGATGGAGA
>JAPKZA010000339.1 GCA_026394015.1 Acidobacteriota bacterium | reverse complement strand
TTAACTCGTTTCGCTCGAAAGCTTTCAATACCCGCTGACGGGCCCGAAATAAACGCACCTTCAGCGCGTTCTCATTAACTTTGTAGATGCCCTCTAATTGCTTTAAAGACATCCCTTCCACTTCTTTCAACGTCAGCAAAATCCGATCTTCTTCACTCACCCCACCCAGCAGCGAATGCACAAATTCCTTCACCCGACCCCGCCGGTTCTCTTCCACCTGCGCCAAAGTACTCGCCGTCGCATCCGCCATCACGACCTGCTGCTCACTCAAATCCGACATCCGCGCCTCCGGACGACGCTTCTGCCGACGCAAATAGTCATACGCCGCGTTCACCGTCAACCGGTACAACCAAGGCTCAAACACCTCCGGCTCCCGCAACTGATCCAAAGAATGGTACAGCCGGAGAAATACCTCCTGGCCCACATCCTCCACATCCTCTCGTCGACTGATCAACCGCGAAATCGTTCCCAAAATTCGACGACGGTAGGCCTGCACAATCTGGCCGAAAGCCGCGTCGTCGCCCTCCCTCGCCTTCTCTATCAGCGAAAACTCAACGAGCATCGCGGCCTTCACCCGCGTCGGGCTCGCCGTCTCAATGCCGATCTGATCAATGGGTATGCCAAGAGTGGCCAAATCGTCCCCTCAAACTCTTGAGGCGAACGTTCTCTACCGTAGGTTACACGATTCCAGCTAAGCAGCAGACTCGCGAACCCGCCCGGATTTGCTGCGCGCGGCGGCCAGCGTCTCCAAAATCTCAATCACTCGTTCCACCCCAGCTCGCTGCGTCCGCAAATATTCCAACTTCTCGTCGGGACTCGCGTTCTTCAGCTCCGGGGGAAATAGATACTGAGCTTGCATATGTATACCTCTATAGTACTGTCAGTCTTAAGTCAATAACTTTGTGGTACTAGTACCCGTATTCGAGGGCCCCGTGCTACCCTCAAATCTCCCCCCTACCCCATGGATTTCCTCGCCGGCCTTAACCCTCAGCAACAACAAGCAGTCGCCGCCACCAGCGGCCCACTCCTCATTCTCGCCGGCGCCGGCTCCGGAAAAACGCGCGTCATCACCCACCGCATGGGCCACATCATTCAGTCCCTCGGCGTCCATCCGCAAGCCGTTATGGCCGTGACTTTTACCAATAAAGCCGCCGGCGAAATGCGCGACCGCACCGCCAAAATCCTCGGCGAATCCAACCCGATGCGCCTCCCCCGCGTCTCCACCTTCCACGGCTTTTGCGTTCGCCTCCTCCGCCGCGACGGCGCCCGCCTCGCCGACATCCGACCCAACTTCACAACCCAATACCTCATCTACGACGCCGACGACCAAACCGCCCTAATCAAAGGAATTTACAAGAATCTCGGCCTGGATGAGAAGTTTATGCAGTACCGTGCCGCCCTCGGCACCATCTCCCGCGCCAAGTCCGCTCACGAAACCCCCGCCGACTTCTACAAGCAAACGCAGGACCCTAAAATGTCCCGCCTCGCCGTCATCTTCGAACAGTACGAAGCCAAACTCCGCCAAGCCAACGCCCTCGATTTCGACGACCTCCTCCTCGAAACCGTTCGCGTCCTCACCTACGACACCGAACTCCGCCGAAAATACAACGAGTGGATCGAATACCTAATGATCGACGAGTACCAGGACACCAACCGCTCCCAGTACGATCTCATGCGCCTCCTCTCCCAATTGCGCCACAACGTCTGCGTCGTCGGCGACGAAGATCAATCCATTTATAGCTGGCGCGGCGCTGATATTAAAAATATTTTAGATTTCGAACAAGACTACCCCGGCGCTCAGATTATCCGCCTCGAACAAAACTACCGCTCCACCAAAAACATCCTCGACGCCGCCGGCGCCGTCGTCGCCCACAACGTCCAACGCAAAGGCAAAACCCTCTGGACCGACTCCGGCAACGGCGAAAAAGTCACCATCTACGAAGCCCTCGACGGCGAAAACGAAGCCCTCTACATCGCCAGCGAAATCAACAAGCACCTCGACCGCAATCCCGACTCTCGCGCCGCCGTCCTCTATCGCACCAATTCTCAATCCCGCCAAATCGAAGAAGCCCTCCGACGCTACAACCGCCCCTACATCGTCGTCGGCGGCTTCAGCTTCTATCAGCGCGCCGAAGTGAAGGACCTCCTCGCCTACCTCCGCCTCCTGATGAACCTCGACGACTCCATCGGCCTTCTCCGTTGCGTCAACACCCCCGCCCGCGGCATCGGCAAAACCACCCTCGACCAAATCGAACAACACGCCGCCCAATTCAAGATCACCCTGTGGGAAGCCATCGGCGACATGCTCCAGAAGCACGCCCTCGGGGCCCGCGCCGAAAGCGCCCTTAAAGCCTTCCGCGAACTCATCCAGGTCTGCCAGCAAGCCGTCTCGACCAACGACATCGGCGTCGTCCTCCGCACCGTCTACGTCGAGTCCGGCTATCAACGCATGCTCGAATCCGACCAAAGTCCCGAAGCCGAAGGCCGGATCGAAAACATCGCCGAACTCCTCAACGCCGCCGCCGAAGCCACCGAACGCGGTGACTCCATCACCGACTTCCTCGACCACACCGCCCTCGTCGCCGACTCCGACAATCTCGACGAAACCGCTCGCATCAGCCTGCTGACGATGCATAACGCGAAAGGCCTCGAATTCCCCATCGTCTTCCTCGCCGGTATGGAAGACGGCCTCTTCCCCCACAACCGCAGCCTCAATGACGACGCCGGCATGGAAGAAGAACGCCGCCTCTGTTACGTCGGCATGACCCGCGCGGAACAAAAACTCACCCTCTCCTGGGCCCGCTTCCGCCGCAAGTTCGGCGGCGGCCCAGCCGAACCCACCATGCCCTCCCGTTTCCTTACGGAAGTGCCCAAACAACTCGTCCTCCGCGCCGGAGCCAACTCCGCCTCCTCCAAGGACGACGACGAAGATGTCGATCTCTTCGTCGAACGCGAAGAGGTCCGCCAGTCCGTCAAGAAGAACCTCTTCACCGGCAAAACCTACAACTCGGTCGATAATATCGCCCGCTATTTTGAGGAACGGGGCGTCAAAGTCCCCGCGAACATCGCCGCCAAAGCCGCCGCGCCCGACGCTTCCCCAAAAGCCAAAGACGATCGGCCCCCCTGGCTCCAAGACCTCGAAAAAGAAGCCAACTCGCCTCCTCCTGCTCCGCCCAAGCCGACCGCCTCCCCCAGCACCACGCCTCCCTGGCTGAAGGCTCTCGAAGCCGAAAACCCCACCCCGCGCCCCACCCGGCCCGCCCCGCCCACCTCCGGCGGCAAACCCATGCTCGCCCCCAGCAGCGTCCCCTACACCCC
>JAPKZA010000501.1 GCA_026394015.1 Acidobacteriota bacterium | reverse complement strand
GTACATGAGTTCAGTATGAACAGAAAACTCAATAATGTCAAGCGCGTTAAGAGAATTTACATGACTACATCAAACAGGGCAAAAAGAGGTAAATCGTTGAAGTGCAATCACTTCCGGTCAAAACGGGCAGGAAGATCCGTCGGACGCGCGCTCCAGGACAGGGTCGCGCCGCCGCCTTGGCCGATCAGCAGGGCGGAGTGTCCCAGCGCCTGGGCTTCGGCCAGCAGAGGCAACTGCCAGGGCGGATGGCTATGGCAATCCGGCGAGCCGGTGATGCTGACCGCCGCATGCCACGCCGCAACCGGGCATTGGGACGAGGCCGAGACCAGGCGAACGTTAAGGTTGGCATGCCATTTGGCGAGGCTGTGGAGGCGAGGGGTGAGGGTCGGGGCGACAGTGAAAGCCACGAGGTTCTCGCCCGCGGGGTAGAGCAATCGAGCGGCCGTCGCGGTAACGGCCGCAGAGTTGAAGCCCCCGCTCAACGTGGTGGCCGGGCGGAGCACCGAACGGATCCGGGATTCGACGGCCTGCCGAAAGCTCGCCTCGAATAGAATCTGATGATCGTCAGCCGATCCGCGGGCGAGCGGCACGTGGCTGTCGATCTTCGCGTAAGCAAGCACTTGACAACTCTCCGCCGTCAGCAGCAGCGCATGGCCGGGGGCAAGACGGCGGACGTAGCGATACGCCGTGCTGTCGACAGCGCAGGGTAGATGGGACAACGAAAGGACGAGGTGTTCCCAGTGCGGCTCGCGCGAAAGCTCCGGGAGCGTGAGTACGGCGTTGATCAACGACGCACAAGCGAACCGGCCGGGGGACTGGTGGTAATACAGTTCGGCCGTACCGAACGGATCGCGAGCGACCACCATCTTCCGTTCGCGCGCGTTCCAGGCCGCAAATTGCCAGTCGCCCTGGATGCGGGTGAGCGCCTTGGTTTCAAAGCGGAGGAAAGCGTGATAGGCCAGAGCGGCATCGGAAACGCCGGCCGGTAGATGGAGCGTCTCGCGGAGTTCCTCGCGATTATCGAGCCGGGCATTGCCGGCCCAGGTCCAGCCGCTGGCCGGGTCCGTCCACAGCCCGGAACTGCGGCCTCCCACTTCTTGTACATAGCCGAGCGAAACGCCGTCCAACCCGATGTGCTGGCCGCTCGACGTACCGGGAGGGGCAAGGGCGTAGAGCATGGCGGACAACGGCGAGGGGCCGGCCGTGAGCACGGCGCAGAGAGAGGTCATGGCGGGGTATCCGAGTAGTGGCCCGGAACCCGCCAACCTCTCCGGAAAATCGATCGATCAGGCCGACTTCATCATTTCGTCCCACGTCACTTCGCGTTTGGCGTCGATCGCCATCTGGCCGAGGATGGCCGTCAGCGTGCTTTCCGCCGCCCGAACGCCGACGTTCTCCGGCTCGCCGGATTTCACCCGACGGACGAACTCTTCCAGCGCATCGGCCGTAATGTCACGTTGCGACTTTTCGGTCACCACTCCGCTGCCGGTGTTGTAGGACCAGTACTCGCGCGCCGTCTCGATAAACCCGTTTTCGCCGACGTAGCGTTCCCGGTTCGACCGGAAAAAGCGCGGCGTCATCTGGGAGCCGATAAACGACATCTGGACCCGGTCTGGGTAGTCGTAAGTGACCGAGAGATGGTCGAGCAGATCCCCGCGTTTCTCGACGGTGCGGCCGCCGGTGCCGACCGCCTTCAAGGGGTGGCTGCCCAGAAACCAGTTAATCGCATCGAGGTTATGGACGTACGTTTCAACGATCACTTCGCCAAACGTAGACCGCCAAAGCTTCCACTGCTCCAGCTTCTCTTTCTCGTTCCGCGGCGGTGCCAGCGCCGGTTCGTTACCCTGTAGGGCGAACTTCAGAAACTCGCCGTGCACCTCGCGGATCTTGCCGATCGCGCCGGAGGCCAGAAACTTCTGCGCCTTTACATAGACCCCGCCATAACGCTGTTGGAAACCGAAGGTGATGTTGATCTTGCGGTCGGCGCTATCGGCGGCCTTCATGACGCGTTTGCAGCCGGCGACGTCGAGGCCGGCGGGCTTCTCCATGTAGATGTGCTTGCCGGATTTCACGGCCGCTTCAAAGTGCTCCGGATGCAGGTAAACCGGGGTCGCGATCATCACGGCGTCGACGTTGGGGTCGGCGAGCAGATCCTGAAAATTCTGGTAGGTCTTGGCGTCGGGGTTGCCGATCTTGGCTTTCGCCGCGGCGACCGTTTCCGGCACCACGTCGCAGATGGCGACGAGCTTGGCGCGCGGGTCTTTCGCCATCAGGGCCCCGGTGTAGGAACCCCGGTTGCCGGCGCCGATCAGACCCACCCGGAGGGCCGAGTTCTGGGCCGAGCCACGAACGGCTTGGAAGGGGACGAGCGAGGCGGCTTGCAGGGCGGTGCGTCGAGAAAGTGACATTGGATTCTCCTTACATGCCGCAGGCTTCGAGCAGCACGGCATGAGTCATAAGATCGTGTTCGGCCGAGTATGTCGGGGCTTGGCCCGAACGAATGATGGCGGCCATTTCGCGGAAGTCGGGGGTGTAGGGGAGCCCGGGTGGATCGGGCGGGATGAACGATTGTTCGCCGGCCTTATAGGGGCCCGCGGCGGCCTTTAACTGCACCGTCAGGCGGGCCGGCGCGAAGGGCGAAGCCTTCGCCGAACCGTTCGTGCCGATCACTTCGACATAACGGTGCTGGTTGCCGTGCGGGTCGAAACCGCCCATCGAAATTTCGGCCAGCGCGTTCGGAAATTCAAGGACCACGAGATTGTTGTCGGCCAGGCCGTCGTGCAACGGACCATGATGCCGAATAAAGCCTTGCACCCGCGTCGGCTTGCCGAACAGCGCGGTGGCCCGGTCAATCAGATGGCAGCCTTCGGAAAACATCATGCCGCCTTTGTACCGGGCCAGGTGCTGCCGCTCCTCGGCGAGGATCGGCTTTTCAATCGAGGCGCGGAAGCGGTGCACCTCGCCGAGCCAGCCTTGGCGCGCGGCCGCCAGCACGGCTTCCATCGCGGGATGGTAACGCCATTGATAGCCCATCTGCACGACGAGGCGCTTGCGATGGGCGTCGGCGAGTAGCTTGCGGAGCCCTGCCAGGTCAGCCCCCGGCGGCTTGTCCAGATGCACGAATTTCCCGGCGTCGATGGCGCGTTGCGCGAACGCGAGATTCTCGGTGGCCCCGGCGAATTCGCACGCGATGAGTTCGATCGAAGGGTCGCGGAGATACGCTTCGGAAGGCTCTGCCGAGGCCCCGATGAAGTCGTATTCGGCCATGCTGGCAAGCGCCTTTTGCTTGCTGACAGCGTGGCCATGCCCGATGCCGACCATGGCGACCCGAATCGGCTTGGCCGCAAACAACGGAGCGGCGAGTAGCGTGCGGCGAGTCATGTTAGGGAGCCAGGATCTGAATCAGTTCGGTGGCGCCATCAGCGACGATATCGAGTTCGGCTTTGCCTTGCACGAAGATCGTATCCCGTTCGCCGGCCTTGAACTCGTTCGCCCGGATCGCCCCCCGCCAGATAAACAAAATGCCCTCTCCGCCGTCGGCAAAGGAGAGGTGAAACTTTTCGCCGGGCTTCAGTTTGCGATGGGTTCCGGTCGCTCGCAGCGAGCCTTCGGGCGGGCCCGAGAACATCCCATTCTTCTTGTTAAAATTGACATATTTCACCGCGTTCGGAGTGATCAACCCCTTCGGTGCAATGCCGGTCTTCTTTGAATCGCGGGCCCCGCTGTAGAGGATCAGATCAGGCGGATTCTGAAAGCTGATCATCGTCGCTTCTTTTTTCCCGGCCGTCACGGTGCCGTGAATCTGGCCCGTCGGCACGAAGGCGCACTGGCCCGTTTTGAAGAGACGAAGCGAGTCGCCCTGCCGCAGGTTGACTTCGCCATCAAGCACCAAAATCGTATCGTCCGAGTAGTCGTGAACGTGCTGCGCGAACTCCGCCCCGGGCTTGGAGACCGACAGGTTGAGCGTCGTCTTCTTCGCGCCCAGGCCGGGGTGGACGATCCGGCGGGACGTGACGTCGCCCATTCGAAAGGGGTCGCTTTCGGCAAACCGGATCACGCGAATGTTTTCCGCCGCGAGCGGGAACACGACGAGGCACAGAAGAAGAAGTCGAAGGGACATCGGAAGCAATGATATAACAGGGCGGATGCTACGGAGAACTGTGTTGGCGCTGCCGATGGCGGCCTGGGCGAAGCCGCTGCCCCTGCGGCTATCGATTCGCGTTGAGCCTCTCTTCCCGGGATTGTCCCTCGACGCCCAACTGGAGAAGGTTGCGGCGGCGGGCTATCCGGGTTTTGAATTCGGCGATTGGCGCGCCGTCGAACCGGGCGCGATCACCCAGCGAATGCATCGTCTGAAGCTGGAGTGCGTCTGCCTCGTCGGCAACAAGGGCGTGAATCCGAAAGGCATGGGCCTCTGCGATCCTGCCGAACGCGCCGGTTTCCTTGCCGAAATCAAAGCCTCGGCCGAAGCCTGTGGAAAATTCGAGACCAAGCAAATGGTGGTGCTGAGCGGCTTCAAGGTACCCGGGCTCTCGCGCGAACAACAACGGGCCAGCGTCGTCGAAGGCTTGAAACGGGCGCACGATATCGTCGCCCCACGCGGCATCACGATGATCGTCGAAGTCATCAACACCCTCGCGAAAATCGAACCCCTTAATCCCAAGGGCAACAACCACGCCGACTACTTTCTCGACCGGACTCCCGAGGCTTTCGCCATCGTCCGCGAGACCGGCAGCCCGTTCGTCAAGATCCTCTACGACCTCTATCACGTGCAGATTATGGAAGGGAACCTGATCGAGACCATCCGCGCCAACCTGCCCGCCATTGGCCATGTCCACGTGGCCGATGTCCCTGGTCGCCAGGAACCCGGGACCGGGGTGATTCAGTTTGCTAATGTCCTGCGCGCCCTCCGCGACCTGCGCTACCCGGGCTACGTCGGCATGGAGTACATCCCAACGAAGGACGCAATGCGGACCTTGCGCGACGTACGCCAAATGGTGCAGCGGTTGTGAGAAGCTGATGGGCAATGGCTATCACTAGGCGATATTTTTTTCAGGGCTCCCTGTTGGCGGGCACCGTGCCTCTGGGCGGATTTGGCAGCGTTGCTTCCCTCAAGGCGCTCGGATATAAGTCGCCGAATGAGAAGTTGAACATCGCCGCGATCGGCGCCGGCGGCAAAGGCTACACCGACATCGTCGGCTGCGCCTCTGAGAACATCGTCGCGCTGGCCGACCCCGACGACGAACGCGGAGCTCGCGGCTTCAAGCTCCATGAGAAGGCACCGCGGTACAAAGATTTCCGGAAAATGCTCGACAAAGAGCTGAAAAACATCGACGCCGTTACCGTTTCGACGCCGGATCATATGCACGGCATGGCCGCCATGTGGGCCATGTCCCGCGGCAAACACGTCTACTGCCAGAAGCCGCTCACGCGGACCGTCTGGGAAGCTTCAGAGTTGACCAAGGCCGCCGCCAAGTACGGCGTGGCCACGCAGATGGGCAACCAGGGCTATTCCAACGAAGGCGCCCGCCAATGCGCGGAGATGGTTTGGAGCGGAGAGATTGGGCAAGTGAAAGAGGTTCATGCCTGGACCAATCGCCCGGTGAAGTACTGGCCGCAAGGGCCGGACGTCATCCCGAAGGCCTCCACCGTGCCGTCGACCCTTGACTGGGATTTGTGGCTCGGCGTCGCCGCGGATCGGCCCTTCAGCTCCGCCTACGCGCCGCGCACCTGGCGGGGCTTCCCGGACTTCGGCTGTGGCGCCATCGGCGACATGGCGTGCCACATCATGGGCACGCCGAATATGGCGCTCCGCCTCACCGCCCCGGTCAGCGTCGAATGCATCAAACAGGTCGGCAAGGGCCCCCATACCTTCCCGCAGCAAGCCGTGATCCGGTTCGACTTTCCCGCCCGCGGTGCCATGGGTCCGGTGCAGGTCTACTGGCACGACGGTCTCGGCGAAGCCCCCACGTTTGATGGGATCCCGAAGGGCGAACTCATCGGCGACAAGGACGTCAACGGCAGCATCTTCCTCGGCGACAAGGGGATGATCACCACCGGTTGCTACGGCGAGCGGACCCGGCTCATGCCCGATGCGCGGATGAAGGATTACACGATGCCGGCGCAATCGTTGACCCGGTCCCCCGGCCACTACCGGGATTGGATCCGCGCGGCCAAGGGCGGCGACCCGGCCTGCTCCAACTTCAGCGTGGCTGGCCCCTTCGTCCAATGGATGCTGCTCGGCGTGATCGCGATGAAATTCGAAGGCAAACTCAATTGGGACGCCGCCGCCATGCGCTTCACGAACAACGATGCCGCCAACCAGTTCCTCAAACCCACGTTCCGCAAGGGCTGGGATTTCGTTTAATTTGCGTTAGGATGATACAAACCATGAATCGCCGTACCCTTCTCCAAATGCTGCCCGCAGTGGCCGCTGCCGGACCGCTCAGCGCGGCCGCACCGAAAATCGATTCGTCCGCCGGCTTCCGACTCGGCGTGGCGACCTATTCGCTCCGCGGATTCCTGCGCCCGCAGGCCATCGAAATGCTGAAAGTTTTGCAGGTCGACTCGATCTCACTGAAAGACTTCCACGCCAAAATCAAGGGCGACGCGGCCGATTGGGCCCTGGCTCGCAAAGAGTTCGAAGCCGCTGGTCTGCGCGTCGTCTCGGTCGGCAACATCACCATGACCGTCGATTCCGATGAGGAGATGGAGATCAACTTCAAATACGCCCAAGCGATGGGCGTCGAAGGCATCGTGATGGCGCCGAATTTGCAGACGCTCCCGCGCATTGAAAAGTTCGTGAAGAAGTACAACGTCAAGGCGATGATTCACAACCATGGCCCCGAAGACAAGAACTTTCCCACGCCCCAGTCGGTGCTTGACGCTGTGAAGAACATGGATGGCCGCATGGGCTGCTGCATCGACGTCGGCCACACCGCGCGGACCGGAACCAGCATCCTCGACGCCATCAAAGCAGCCGGCCCCCGGCTGCATGACTTCCACATGAAGGACCTCCGCGACATGATGGACAAAGGTAGCCAGTGCGAAGTCGGCGACGGCAAAATGCCGGTTCCCGAAATGTTCAAACTGCTGCGCCAAGTCAAGTACAAGGGCAACGTGAACCTGGAGTACGAGATCAACCTCAAGGATCCGCTCCCTGGCATGGTGAAGAGCTTCGCTTATATGCGTGGCGTGCTCGCCGGGATGCAGGCTTAAGATGGCCGCGTCGCGCCGGCAGTTTTTACGCGCTGCCGGCGCGGCGGTGGTGGCCTCAGCGTTCGCCCAGGGCGTTACCGGCAAGTACAACGTCCTGTTCATCGCCGTCGACGATTTGAAGCCGGCCATGGGCTGCTACGGCGACCCGCTCGCCCTCACCCCCAACATCGATCGGCTCGCCGCCCGCAGCCTCCGCTTCACCCGGGCCTACTGCCAACAGGCCGTTTGCAGCCCCACGCGTACTTCCTTGCTCCTCGGCCGGCGCCCCGATACGACGAAGATCTACGATCTCGAACACCACTTCCGCGGCGAGTGGCCGGACGTCGTCACGCTCCCCCAGCACTTCAAAAACCACGGTTACCTGACCGCGGGGCTGAGCAAGATCTGGCACGGCGGCTTGGAAGACGGCCGCTCCTACTCCGTCCCTCATTGGGTGCCGAATAGCCCCGGGGCCTGGGGATCGGTGGAGAACGCAGTGTTCCAAGGGCGCCGCGAAGCGCAGGTGATCGCCAATGGATGGCGCACCGACACCCGGGCGCAGCAGGAACGAAAGCAGAAAAAGAAGACCGCGCTCGGGCCGGTCTGGGCCTCCCCCGATGTGGCCGACAACGGCCTGCCGGATGGGAAAACCGCCGACGAAGCCGTGAAAGCCATCGAGAAGTTGAAGAGTAGCCGCTTCTTTCTCATGACCGGGTTCTTAAAGCCCCATTTACCCTTCATCGCGCCCAAGAAATACTTCGATCTCCACCCGCGCGATAAGTTCGCTGTCGCGAAGTTTCAACAAGCTCCGGCCGGCTCTCCGGCGTATGCGCTGCACACCAACGGAGAACTCCGCAGCTACGCCCTCGTTCCCAGCGAAGGTCCGATTCCCGACCCCCTCCAACTCGATCTGCTCCGCGCCTATTACGCCTGTGTCTCCTACACCGACGCGCAAATCGGCAAGGTGCTCGACGCTCTCGATCAGAACGGCCTGCGCGAGAAAACCGTCGTCGTCCTCTGGGGCGACCACGGCTGGCACCTCGGCGACCACGGCCTCTGGCACAAACACACCAACTTCGAACAGGCGACGCGAGTGCCTCTGTTCTTCAGCGTCCCTGGTCAAAAAACCGCCGGTCGCTCCTCGGCCGCACTCACGGAGTACGTCGACCTCTTCCCCACCTTGACCGACGTCTGCGGGCTGCCCGCTTCGCCCGGCATGGAGGGCATCAGCTTCGCTCCCTTGCTCGACAATCCCGACCGACCCTGGAAGCAGGCCGCCTTCAGCCAATATCCCCGCCAAGCCCCGGGCATCGGTCCCGTGATGGGCTACTCCATGCGCACCGAGCGCTACCGCCTCACCCTATGGCTCATCCGAGATGGCGGCCGGGAAGTCGACGCCGAACTCTTCGATTACGAGAAGGACCCGGCCGAGACCGCGAACCTCGCCAAATCGGCCGCCCACGCGAAAGTCGTAGCCGATCTGCGAGCCCAGTTTGCTAAGGGTTGGCGCGGGGCAGTCCCTGTAGGAAAGTGACGACGGCCGACGTTGTGTCCGCTTCCACCTGGTCGCTGAAGACACTCGTCGCGGGCTCGTAGCCGCCTTCGGCAAACGCTGCCTTCGTCGGCAGGTAGCCGATCCAGCCATTCGTGTAGCCAAAATAGAACGTGTTCGAAAACGGAGACACCGCGCGGACGTGCAGCGCCAGTGCGCAAAACATCTCCACCGGAGCCGCCCAAATCGCCGTATCGTTGATCGTCAGAAACCGAATCGGCAGCCGGACCATCCCCCCGTTCTGGTAACGCGGCAGTTCGTCCGTCCAGTCCATCCCGGCCTTGCGCGGAGTCTGTACCCAATGCTCATAGGCGGCTAGCTTCACGCTGGCGGTCGAGGTCGGCAGCCTTCGGTTCGCTTCGAGAATCCGCTGGCCGAGCAGCACGTTGAACTGCGTCAGATGGCCGCTTCGCGGATCGGGATAGACGCTGTAAATCGGAGCCAAATCGCCCGCCGCGCCGTTGATGTACAGCATCGGGGCACCGAGTTGCGCTTCGACGTACTGCGCCACAATTCCTTGGGCGTCGCCGCTGATCTTCAAAAAACTACCGTTCAAAACGGTGCCGTGCATCGCATAGTTGGCCAACAGCGCCAGCGGCGTGCCGTCCGCCTTGTCGAGCCGAATCAGCCCGATCTGCCGGTCGGCCGGGCCATCGGGGTTCAGGCCCAGCGAGATCTTTCCATCGATGTCGCGCGCCCGGCGATTGATGTTCGCCTGAGAGATTCCGGTTCCAATAGAGAGACGAGCTGGCTGCAGTTCACCCAGCGCTCGCTTGGCTGCCTTGACGACGGACTCGACGATGAACTCGGTGTATTCGGTGTCGACCGGGTGCTGCGATCGGCCTTTGAGCAAGACCTTGTAGACGCCGGGGGGGCCGATCTCCGGTGCAGAGTGGGTATGGGTCACCGTCCACCAAAACCGCAGCGCCGGAACGCCGGTTTCCTTTTCCAGCCGCCGCGCCGCCTCTTCGTAGAGCGAAGGCGAGAACATGCAAAGGTCGGTCGAGGCGATCACGAACTTCGTGGTCCCGTCGTCCAGCGCCACGACCCGATGGTGGATCGGGTCATGGACTCCGGCGCTCGACTGGCGATCGGCGTAACCCAGCAGCCACTTCGGGGTGGTCGGGGTGATGTCGACTTTGACAACCGAGGCGCGGAATTCAGCGGCGGCCGGTAGCGGAAGCAGCAATAGGATCAGGATGAGCAGGCGCATGATGAATGAAGATAAGGGCCGTCATATGGCCCGTGACATTGAGAATTGTTTTGGCGAAATCCGGGATCACGTCGACCGCCAGCAGCAGGCCGATCCCGTCAATCGGCAGGCCGAGCGATTGGAACACCGGGACCATCACCACGAAGCTTCCGTTCGGCACACCCGGCGTCGCAAAGCTCATGAGCGTCACCACAACCGCCAGGGTCAGCAAGTCGATCGGCGACAGCACGATGCCGTTCCAATGGGCCGTGAAGAGCGTGGCCACGATCTGGGCCACCGGCGCGGAAGGGCGAAGAATGGAAACCGTCAACGGAAGAATCAGCCCCGCGGTCGCCCGAGCGTAGCCCAGTTGACGCTCGGCGGCGTCCACCATCAGCGGCAGCGCGGCGAGCGAGGAAAGCGTCGGGCCGGCGACCGTCTGCGCCGGCGCCAACGCCGCGGCAAAGCGACGGAGCGGAACGCCCCCTGCCAGCGCAACGACTGCGTAGACCACAACGGTCGTGATCGCCACGATGCCCGTCAACATCGCCACGTAGAACGCTAGCGCCCCCAGCGCCGCCATGCCTTGGCGCGCCGCCATCGCCAGGCTCACGGCGAAGACGCCGACCGGCGCGACCCAAAGCATCCACTGCAGAATCACGAGCATCACATCGGCGAGTGACTGGAACAGCTGCACGATAGGCTCCCGACGAGCGCCGGGCAACCGGAGTAGAGCAAAGGCGACGAGCAGCGAGAAGACGATCAGCGGTAGCATCGACCCATCCGCGGCCGCCTTGATCGGGTTGGCCGGGATCAGACTCGTCACCCATTGCGAGAACGGCGGCGGAGGGGCCAGCGCCGGCCCCGCGATACGCAAAGGCGCGAGCGTCGGCGGCCACCAACGAAAAACGAGTAGCGCCAGCGTCATCGTAAAGCTGACGATCCCGACGATCAGCAGAAGGAACACCCGCCCGATGCGACCCCCTACGCGCTGCAGCGTCTGAGCGTCCGCCACCGAGGCCACGCTCGAAATCAGCAACGCCACCACCAGCGGGATCACCGTCATCCGAATGCCATTCAGCCACAGCGTGC
>JAPKZA010000266.1 GCA_026394015.1 Acidobacteriota bacterium | reverse complement strand
GGTTCACCAAGTGTGGAGCATCGATATCACCTACATTCCGCTACGACAGGGTTTCCTATATCTGGTGGCCATCGTGGACTGGTACAGCCGCTACGTCTTGAGTTGGGAGCTTTCCAACACCCTCGATGTCGGCTTTTGTTCGGCGGCTCTGGCCACCGCGTTGGACCAGTATGGGCGTCCCGAAATCTGGAACTCCGACCAGGGCTCGCAATTCACCTCAACTGCGTTTTTGGCTCCTCTGCTGGCGCTGGAGGTCGCCATCAGCATGGACGGGCGGGGACGGGCGCTCGACAACGTTTTTATCGAACGGGTGTGGCGTTCGCTCAAGTACGAACTGATCTATCCGGGGGATTTTGGCTCCGGCGAGGAGTTGCGGGAGGCTCTGATCAAGTACTGGAGATTCTACAATCACGAGCGGCCGCACCAAGCGCTTGGCTACGCAACACCTGCGGACTTATTTGGCAACGGCGCTCGGAGATGAGGGGGGCGCTGCCCCCCGGCCCCCGGGATTTAACGCTTTGGGGCCAGGATGTTCAGGGCGGCGGGAACCCGGAAACCGGGTTCCCGCCTCATCCCGGCACTGAGGTGGCGCTCAGGTCGCTTCCCAGCGTTGCCTTATCCTCCACTCAGGTGGAAAACAGTCTACCGAATCCCGACCAACTGTGTCATCCTGGTCTCGGTAATCAGCCCCTCTCTACACTTAAGACTCACTTACTGTCGTGTCTAGCCAATGGGGTCCACCTCAGATCCCAGTTCCGCCGCCACATCTGGCTGATCGTCGGGTACGTCCCGTCCCATTTCGCGGCAAACTCATCGAGCCGCTGATCGGCCTCCTCCACCGTGCTGGCGCAGTAGATCGGGCGCAAATCCGCTGCCACTTCCTGACGCTGTTTCCACGACACATAGTTCAACGATCCCCGCACCTGGTGGACGATGCAAAGCTGCACCTGTGTCTGCGGAAACACGGTCGCAATCGCTTCCGGAAATCCCTTCAAACCATCCACACACGCGATAAATATGTCCGCAACGCCACGGTTGCACAACTCCGTCAAGACCTGCAACCAGAACTTCGCCCCTTCGGCGTTGGTTCCCGTCGGGCCCGCCCATAGTCACAGAACCTCCTTATTCCCCTCCATATTCACGCCAATCACCACGAAGATCGCCTTATTGCGCACATGGCCCATCTCCCGGATCTTCACCACAATCGCGTCCATGTACACAATCGGATAGACCACTTCCAGAGGACGGCCTTGCCACCGCTTGACCTCCTCCATCACCGCCTCGGTAACGTTGGAGATCAAGGTCGGACTCACCTCCACTTTGCAAATATCCTCCAGGTGACCCTGGATCTCCCGGGTGCTCATTCCCCGTGAGCACATCGAAATGATCTTGTCGTCGAAGCCCGTAAAGCGCGTCTGTCCCTTGCCGACGATCTTCGGCTCGAAGCTCCCGTTACGATCCCGAGGCGTGTCCAGGGAGATCTCGCCGAAGTCTCCCTTCAGGGTCTTTTTCGTCGCGCCGTTGCGCGAGTTCCCGCTCTGGTAGCCGGCCGGATCGTGCTTCAC
This sequence comes from Acidobacteriota bacterium, assembly GCA_026394015.1. GTDB lineage: Bacteria > Acidobacteriota > Terriglobia > Bryobacterales > Bryobacteraceae. The sequence goes on along the minus strand of JAPKZA010000266.1, from coordinate 16,599 downwards.
GTATCCGAGGTGTTCGGTCAGCTCGGCTTGCATCGCCCGCTCCAGCACCGCCTTGGTCAGCTGCTTCAGCAGACCATTCTCGCCGATCAGGTCCTCCGGCTTCTTGTAGTCCGCCAACAGCTTATCAACGAGTGTGAGGTCAATGGCCATCGTCTCTCCTTTGTACCAACCTTGCGATGACCGCTTACACAGTTGTGTCTACACCCTCGGCGGGCTACCAACCTGTCAGGCGCTTCTCGGCGGGGGAGGCAACCGCGCCGTTCGTTTGTTAAGCCATGCGGGTCGGCGCTGCATCCATCTACTTTGGGTCTGCCGCGATCAGGAGACCGGAAGAATTGCCTATAGGTGCTATAGCCCCAAAATCATGCCTCCTCGCCCTATACTTGGGGCGGAACCAAGTTTCGTTCAGATAAGGAGAATTTCATGAAAATGAATTTTAAGACGCTGCTGGCCGGCTTTGCCGTCTCAGCGGCAGCTTTCGCCCAGCAGGGCAAGCCCAACCTCAACTGGTGGCCCGACCAGCTTGACCTTTCCCCCCTCCGGCAGCACTCGGTCGAATCCAACCCCCTCGGCACCGATTTCAACTACGCCAAAGCGTTTGCCAGCCTCGACCTCAAGGTCGTCAAGCAAGACATTCAGAAGGTGCTCACCACCAAGCAGGCGTGGTGGCCCGCCGACTACGGCAACTACGGGCCGTTCTTTATCCGCATGGCCTGGCATAGCGCCGGCACCTATCGCACCACCGACGGACGCGGCGGCGGGGCCGGCGGCCAACAACGCTTCGACCCGCTCAATAGCTGGCCCGACAACGGCAACCTCGACAAGGCCCGGCGCCTGCTGTGGCCCGTGAAGCAGAAATACGGCCAAAAGCTCTCCTGGGGCGATCTGATGGTCCTGGCCGGCAACGTATCGCTCGAATCCATGGGCTTCAAAACTTTTGGCTTCGCCGGCGGTCGCCGCGACGATTGGGAACCGGATCTTACCTACTGGGGACCGGAAAAGAAGTTCATGGCCGACGAGCGCTATAGCGGCGATCGGAAGCTGGCCAACCCCCTAGCCGCCGTGCAGATGGGCCTGATCTACGTCAACCCGGAAGGCCCGAACGGCAAGCCGGATCCGATGGCCGCCGCGCGCGACATTCGCGAAACCTTCGGCCGCATGGCGATGAACGATGAAGAGACGCTGGCGCTGATCGCCGGTGGTCACACCTTTGGTAAGGCCCATGGCGCTCATGCTCCGAACAAGTGCGTCGGCGCTGAGCCGGCCGCGGCGGGCATCGAACAGCAGGGCTTGGGATGGAAGAACGCTTGCGGCAGCGGCAATGCCGGCGACACCGTAACCAGCGGCCTGGAAGGCGCATGGACCTCCCGTCCGACCCAGTGGACCTCGGAATACCTCGAAAACCTGTTCGCTTATGAGTGGGTGATGACGAAGAGCCCCGCCGGGGCGACGCAGTGGATGCCGGCCGACGGCAAGGCTTCGAACCTGGTGCCGGACGCGCACGACCCTTCGAAGCGGCATGCGCCGATGATGTTCACGACGGACATCGCGTTGAAAGTCGACCCGGCATACCGCAAGATTGCGATGCGCTTTCGGGAGAACCCGGCCGAGTTCCAGCTAGCGTTTTCGAAGGCTTGGTTCAAGCTGACCCATCGCGACATGGGCCCGAAGTCCCGCTACGTCGGGACGGAGATTCCGAAGGAAGACCTGATTTGGCAGGATCCGATTCCGAAGATGGACTCGGCACCGCTCACCCCGAAAGATATTGCGGCGTTGAAGGGCAAGATTCTGGCTTCTGGTCTGACGGGGTCGGAGTTGGTCCGGACGGCTTGGGCTTCGGCGGCTTCGTTCCGTGGCACCGACAATCGCGGTGGCGCCAACGGAGCGCGCATTCGCCTGGCTCCCCAAAAAGACTGGGCGGCGAACAATCCGGCGGAACTGGCCAAGGTGCTGCCGAAGTTGGAAGCGATTCAGCAGCAGTTCAACGCCACGGGCGGCAAGAAGAGGGTCTCGATGGCCGATCTGATTGTGCTGGCTGGCAACGCGGCGATTGAGCAGGCCGCGAAGAAGGCGGGCGTGACCGTGATGGTACCGTTCGCGCCCGGTCGGGGAGATGCGACGCAGGCGCAGACAGACGCGGCGACCTTCGCGACGCTTGAACCGACCGCGGACGGCTTCCGGAACTACTATGCCAGCGGGCAGCGGTTGTCGCCGGCAGAGCTGCTCGTCGATCGGGCCAAGCTGCTGACGTTGACAGTGCCGGAGATGACCGCGCTCGTGGGCGGTATGCGGGCGATGAACGCCAATGTGGGCCAAGGTGCGCACGGGGTGTTCACGGATCGGCCGGGGACACTGAGCAACGACTTCTTCGTCAACCTGCTGGACATGTCGACGCAGTGGAACAAGTCCGCTAAGACCGCGGGCCTCTATGAGGGCGTCGATCGGGCGACCGGCAAGGCCAAGTGGACGGCGACGCCGGTGGATCTGATCTTCGGGTCGAGCACGGAACTGCGCGCGATTGCGGAGGTTTATGCTTCGTCCGATGGCCAGGAGAAGTTTGTGAAGGACTTCGTGAAGACGTGGGCAAAGGTGATGAATCTGGACCGGTTCGAAGCGAACTAAGGGTCGAGCTGGAAGGAAACGGCGGCGTCCTGTACGCCGCCGTTTTTTTGTGCAAAGCGGTCTCTGAATCGTGACCGCTTTTTAATCTTGGTGACATCGACGGTGGCTTAGAGTTAAGCACAGCTACCCTTATGTCAACCCGCGCACTTCTAGTTTTTTTATCCTTACTTGCGAACGCCGCAAGTCCGGCGCTTGCCCAGTTTGAAACGGCCACGGTCCTGGGGGCGATCGTTGATTCGTCCGCCGCGTCCCTACCCGGGGCCCGGGTGCTGTTGAAGAATGTCTCCACGGGCGTGGAGGTGACCACGGTCTCCGACGACAGCGGCAACTTCGAATTCTTTAACGTTCGGATTGGGAGGTACTTGGTCCGGGCGGAGAAACAGGGTTTTGCCACCACGTTTTCGCCGCAGTTCGCCGTGCTGGTTGGGGCGCGCCAACGAGTGGATCTTCGGATGAACGTCGGTAGCCTGACGGACACCGTGACGGTGACGGACGCGGTTCGTCGGCTGGAAACGGATTCGAGCGACCGGGGCCAGGTGATCGGGTCCGAAAAGATCGTCAATCTACCGCTGAACGGGCGTTCTTACGCCGACCTCGCGTTGCTCTCTCCCGGTGTGCGTCCCAGCGTGCTTTCGTTTACGGGTGAAGGCGGGCGCCCGCGCAATGCGTCGTTCAACGTGAACGGTCTGCGTTCGTCGCTGAACAACTTCATTATTGACGGCGTGGACAACAACTCCTACGGGACTTCGAACCAAGGCTTTTCCAATCAGGTGGTGCAGGTTTCGCCGGACGCGGTCGCGGAGTTCAAGGTGGTTACCAACAACTACTCGGCCGAATATGGTCGCGCCGGCGGGGCCATTATCAACGCCTCCGTGAAGAGCGGCACGAACGAGGTTCACGGGGCGGCCTGGGAGTTTCTGCGCAATACGCAATTAAACGCGATCGGGTTTTTCCAGCCTCGCGAGGGCAAGAAACCGACCCTGGTTCAGAATCAGTTCGGTGCCGCGTTGGGTGGCCCGATCAGGAAGGACAAGCTGTTTGTCTTTGGCAACTACGAGGGCTTTCGCCGGATTACGACGCAGTTTGCCCTTTCTTCGGTGGCGACGCTGGAGCAAAGAGCGGGGATCTTTACCGACGCCGCCGGAAGGGCCATTCCGCTGCAGAATCCGGTAACCGGTGCGACCTATACAGACGGCAGAATCCCTGCCTCGGCCATCACGACGTTCGGCCGCAAAGTGTTCGGCGAACTGCCCGTACCGAATCGGCCCGGCTTTGCCAACAACTATGAGTCGCTGCCGCGCTCAACGCAGAACGACGATAAGGGCGATATCAAGATCGACTATTACCGGAACAGCCGGTTAAACGTGTTTGGCCGCTATAGCCATCGGGAGGCCAATGCGTTGGAGGAAGCCGGGCTGCCGGCGCCATCGGGCGGGGGCGGCAATGGGTTCGTTTCGGAATACAACCGCCAAATGGTGTTTGGGGGAACTTACACGCTGAGCCCCACTTCCCTGCTCGACGTTCGGTTCGGCGCGTCGCGCAGCAAGGGTGGCCGGTTGCCGCTGGACATTGGTAAGGGCAACATGTTGTCGCTGTATGGCATTCCTGGCCTGACGGAAGATCCCGAGTACGCTGGGGGATTGAATACGCAGAACATTGGGGGTTACACGAGCTTGGGCCGCCAAGCGAGCAACCCGCAGTTTCAGAACCCGTCGGTGTATAACCCGAAGGTGAATTACTCACGGTTCCTGGGCCGGCTGAGCCTGAAAGCCGGCTACGAGTATCAACGGATCCACACCGAGATTCAAGACTTCACGCCGCAGTACGGCCGGGATTCTTACAGCGGGCAGTTTACGCGTCCGACGACCGTGGCCGCGAACAGCGTTTACAACCTGGCCGACTTCCTGCTGGGGCTGCGTGGCAACTACGACGCCGCCAATGTTTTGGTGGCGCAATACCGCCAACAGATGCACTTTATGTACTTGCAAGCGGACTGGAAGTTTAGCTCGAAGCTGACGCTGAATCTCGGGGCTCGCTATGAGTTCGCAACGCCGCAGTACGAAGCGCAGAATCGGCTCTCGAATTTCGATCCGCAGACGAGAACATTGGTGCCTGCGACGGAAGGTTCTTTCCGCAACCGGAGCGGCGTTGAGCCGGACACGAACAACTGGTCGCCGCGGATCGGCCTGGCTTATTCGGTGAGCCCGAAATTCGTGCTGCGCAGCGGGTTCGGGGTGAGCTATATCCACTTCAATCGCCTGGGAGGCGAGAACATTCTGAGCGGTAATATTCCGTGGGTGCTGCGGCCCAGCATCGCGCAACTGCCGTCGCAAGGCCCCTGCCGGGCAGGGCAAGCGCCGCAGACGTGCTTCCGCACGACTCCCGAGGGATACCCAGCCGGCTTCCTGAACCCGGCCAATGTGTCGACGGCGACGACTCGGTCGCTGCACATCCCGGTGGACACGCGCACGGCGTACACGTCGAGTTGGCATTTTTCGCTACAGCGCGATTTAGGTAAAGACCTGGTGCTGGACTTGGCATATGTCGGTAACCGGACGAGCAAGCTCGTGATTCTGGGCGACCTCAATCAGGCGCGCTTCAATGGCCCGAACGAGAACCTGACAGTCGACCAACGTCGTCCCATCACCGGGTACACGACAATCCAAACGGCTCCTCCGCTAGGCTGGGCGAACTACCACTCGCTGCAGGTTCGGCTGGAACGGCGCTTCTCCAGCGGCTTGTATCTGCTCAACTCGTTTACTTATTCGAAGGCACTCGACAACGCGGCGGGTCATCTCGAAACCTTCTTCGGGGACGACTCCCGGACGAACGTGTTCAACCTCTCCAAGGAGAAGGGCGTTTCCAGCTACGACCAGACCCTGAACAATACGACGTCGGTCGTTTGGGATCTGCCGTTCGGTAAAGGAAAGCGCTTCGGTACGGCGATGGCTGCTCCGGTCGACTACCTCGTAGGCGGCTGGCGCGTCACTCTCATCAATACGATGGGTAGCGGTTTGCCGGGCACGTTGCGTTACAACACGGTGGCTCGCCAGGGGATCGGCGGGGCGGGGGTGTCGATTCGTCCGAACGTGACAGGGGCGAGTCTCTATTTCCCGAACGACCAGCGGGAATGGTTCCGTTGGCTTGACCCCGCGGCGGTGCAGCCGGTGGCGGCGAACGAGAGCAACCCGTTTGGCAATGCCGGCCGCGGCACCGTTCGCGGCGAGGCGCTCTATCAGGCGGACCTCGGTCTCCACAAGACCTTCCCGATCACGGAGCGCTTTCGGCTGGAGTTCCGCGGCGAAGCGTTCAATCTTCTCAACTCGACCAACTTCCTGGTCCCGGATACCAACCGATCGAATGTCACCTACGGGACGGTGACCTCGACCCGCGCGGCCCGGCAACTTCAGTTCGCCCTCAAGCTTGTCTTCTAGTCATCGGCTATCACTCACAATGAAAAATATCTTCGTTTCCTTCTTCGTTCTTGGACTTCCGCTCTCCGCCTTGGCGCAACTGGACCAGGGACAAATCGCGGGCACGGTCACCGATCCTTCGAAAGAGCTCATCGTCGCCGCAAAGGTGTCGGTGGTGAGCGAACAGACCGGCCGGCGTGTGGCCGCCGCGACTGGGCCGAACGGCGGGTATGTCGTCCCCAATCTGGCAATTGGCTTCTATTCCGTCGAAATAGAAGCTCCAGGGTTTCGGAAGTTTGTTCGCGAAAAGGTGAAAGTGGACGTCGCTACGAGGACGTCGGTCGACGCCCAGATGACGCTGGGTTCGACGACCGAGACCGTGACGATTACCGATCAAATCGCGCCGCTCCAGGATTCCAGCGCGCAGTTGGGACGGGTCGTCGAGTCGCGCCAGATCTCGGACCTTGCGTTGAATGGCCGCAATCCGATCAATCTCGCCCTAATCAAAGCCGGCGTGGTGGGCAGCAACTTCAACGCGTTTAACCCGACGGGCTTCGGGACAGGGCTTTCGATCAATGGAGGTCAGTTGGATGGAAACAATGTCACGATGGACGGGGTATCGGCCGTCCGGACCAGGGGTGACGGTCAAAGCAGCCCGGCTTTGCTGGGCGTCTTCAACGCGGATGCGTTGCAGGAGGTGCAGATTCTGACATCGAGCTATCCCGCTGAGTACGGTCGCGCTTCAGACGGACAAATTCGTTTTGTCACCAAAAGCGGATCGCGTGATTTTCACGGTACGGCCTGGCACTTTTTGCGGAATTCCGCCTTCGACTCCAACAGCTGGGTCCGCAACTCCAGTAACACGTTCGACGCGACCCGGCCCGCCCCATTCCGTTTCAATCAGCCTGGCTTTTCGATCGGCGGCCCGGTGTTCGTGCCGCGTCGGTTGAATGCCAAGCGCGACAATATCTTCTTTTTTGTGGCCGAGGAGTGGATCAGCTACCGGCAGGAGAAAACCGGCGCGGCGACTGTTCCTAGCGCGCCGATGCGGCAGGGTGATTTCAGCGAACTGCTCAACGCGGCGAATCCGTTCTTCCGGCGAGCGATCTCATTGCGAGATCCGCTGAGCGGTGCCCCGTTTCCAAACAACGTGATTCCCAACAATCGCCTGAGCCCCAACGGCATCGGTCTGTTGCGGGCATATCCGATGCCTACGGCAGGTTTTCAGCAGGGGACGGCGAACTGGATTGATTCCCAACCCAATCCGCGAGATATCCGAAAAGATACGGTCCGCGTCGACGTGCTATTCGGATCGAGCCGCCTTTCCTTTACGGGCACCAACTTCTACTTCGCCGAGGACGACCCCTTCCGCGGCAGCTTCACGGTAGCGAACACCCGTTGGCGTCGTCCGAATCAGACGGGTGCGTTGAGTCTTTCCTCGACCGTCTCCTCCCGCATGGTGAACGAGTTCACCGCCACGGCCGCCAACGACGTCGTGCAAATGACTCTCTACCCCATCGACGGCGTAAACCGCTATGAGCGGTCGCGCTACAACATCAATTTCCCCTACGTCATCCCGGGTGCCAAGCGCCTGGAGAATCGGATCCCGACGATCGACATTACTGGTCTCACTTCGCTGGACGGATCGTCCAAGCCAGGCAACAGCTCCGGGCCGATGGTATCGCTTTCGGATAACTTCACTTGGATTCTCAACTCTGGACACGCGCTAAAGTTCGGAGCCTTTTTCGGACGGGATACCCAGATCAACGCCGACCAGGTCGCGTTCAACCAGAACGGCTGGTTCACCTTCCGCGACTCGGGTAACCCCTCGACCACCGGTAACGCGCTCGCCAATGCGGCACTCGGCAACTTCGACACCTATTTTGAAATTGGTCCGGCCGCCGATACCCATGTGCGCAGCAACGCCGTCGAGGCTTTCGTACAGGACACCTGGAAGCTTCGGCCCAACCTGACGCTTGAACTTGGAATACGCTACTCCTACTTCGCACCGTGGACCGCCAAATGGAACGATATCTCTAACTTTGACCCGCGATACTATACCGCGGCGAACCGCGCGACGCTCGATCCGAGCACCGGCGCCATTCTCAGCGGCGACCCCTACAACGGCATCGTACAAGGCGGCACCAGCTATCCAGAGTCCGCTAAAGGCCGGGCGCTGGGCGCTCTGGTTCCCAACGTACAGAGACTCTTCCGTGGGGTGCCAGAGGGGTTCGTCAATAGCTACTACGCCAATTTCGCTCCGCGTTTTGGCTTGGCGTGGCGCTTAAATCCGAAGACCGTGCTCCGCCTGGGCGGTGGGTCGTTCAAAGCGCGCGACTTCCTCAACAACGGCTCGTTGTTCCGCAATGCTCCGAACCAAAATCGCGTCGACGTAGTGAACGGTTTGGTGGATACGCCTGGCGGCCGGGGCGGCTCGCAGTTCCCGTTTAGTCTGGGCGCTCTCGCCCTGGAGTACAACTACCCTACCGCTTATCAGTACAGCTTTTCCGTACAACGCGAGATCCCCTTTGGCTTTGTTCTGGACGCCGCGTACGTCGGCAAGTCGGCGGTGGATCTGTACCGGGTTCGCAATCTGAATCAGTTACGCGCGGGCACGGTGCAGGCCAATCCCGGCATCAACGTCAACGCCTTGCGTCCCTACTACGGCCTGGCGATCATCAACTACAGCGAGCAGAGCGGACGCTCCAGCTATAACTCCGCCCAGCTTAGCCTGGACCGCCGTTTCCGCAATGGCCTGGGTTTTGGGCTCGCCTACACTTTCTCAAAGAACATCGACAACGTCAGCACCCCGTTTGATGCCGCCGTCTATCCTCGCGCCTTATCCGGAAACGACCGCCCACACGTCTTGTCGATCAACTACATCTATCAACTGCCCTTTCTCCGCGATGCAAAAACACTCACCGGCAAGTTGCTCGGGAATTGGCAGCTTTCAGGGGTAACCTTCTTCCGCAGCGGCGCCCCGCTGTCGGTGGTCGACGCAACCGATATCGCCGGCGTCGGCACCGGCAGCGCGTCCCAACCCTGGAATCTAGTGGGACCCACGGCCGTCAGCGGGGAGACCGGAGTGCGTCGCTCGTGGTTCGATCCGGGCGCCTTCTCGCTGCCGAGGGCGGGTACGTTTGGAAATGCCGGCCTGAACATCCTCCGGGGCCCGGCTTTCCAGAACTGGGATATCGCGCTATTCAAAAACTTTCGGTATTCAGACCGGATCAGTGTCCAACTTCGTGGCGAGGCATTCAACTTCCTGAACCATCCGTTGCTGAGTAATCCAAACACGAACCCGCGTTCGGGCGACTTCAGCCGCGTGGTTACGAAGTTCGGCGAACGGAACTTGCAGATCGGCCTTAAGCTACTTTTCTAATCCCATGCGAATCCTCCTCGTCCTCATAGTATTGAGCGCTCCCTTACTGGCGCAGCCAACGAAATCGTTTCTCTCCTCTCCCCGCCGGGCGTATACCGCGCCGGAATTGAAGGAGGCACCGGACGAATGGATTGAACGTTCGTTTGCCTGGGCCGACGACATGTTCCGGACCTATCCGCCGGCGGTGCCCGAACATCCGGCCCGCCGAGCGGCTCTGATCCGCCTGGACGATGTCCTGCACATTCAGTCCGCTCCAGAAAAGCCGATCGTCCAACGCTTTTTCCGCGACCAAGTGACGCGCGGAATTGAAGACATCGAGAGGACCCGACTTACGGCCGGGGCGCGACTATGGAAGATCTACAGCCATAGCTGGATTGTCCGGACGCCGAGCGTCACGATCGCCTTTGACTTGGTGCCGGGGCCGCCTCGCAACGCTGGGTTCGCATTGCCGCCCGCGCTGCTGGAACGGCTGGTGGCGCAGACCGACATCCTCTTCATCAGCCACCTCCATTCCGATCACGCGAACAAAGACGTGGCCCGGATGTTCCTCGAAAAGGGGAAGAAGGTGGTGGCCGCCGAGGGCCTCTGGAAGGATGACGCCTACTTCGCGTCTCGCCTTACCTATCCTAAGCGGAGCGCCGAAACCGTGCATTCGATCCAGCCTCGGGACGGCGGCCCCGCTCTGCGCTACGTCGCCTACCCCGGGCACCAGGGGAAGGCTCCGATCAACAACAATCACCTCGTGATCACTGCGGAATCCTTCGCGGTCATGCAGACCGGCGATCAGTCCTCGGACGACAACGACTGGTCGGACTTCGCGTGGATCATGAACGTCGGCTTTCAACATAAAGTGGATGTGTTGCTGCCCAATTGCTGGACGACCGATATTCAGCGGATGGCCCGCGGCGTGAACCCCAAGCTGATGCTCACCGGCCACGAGAACGAGATGTCGCACACCGTCGACCATCGGGAAGATTACACGCAGACCTACAACCATTTGTTCGGCACGCCGTACCCTTTCGTCGTCATGTCGTGGGGCGAAGGCTTCACGGTAGCGCCGTAACGCAGGCGAAACATCGTATTCATTCAACCCCAACATATCGGGCGCAAGATCAAGAGAGTAAATTCCCCTATGAAACGCATCCTTCTGACCCTCTCGTTAATCGGCCTCGTCGGCGCCGCCGCCTGGACCGCCGTGGAGCAGTACCGAATGAAGCACCCCGCTTCAGGCCAGTCGATCACCGTACCCGGCCGCAGCGGCGTGAATGCGCTGCTCGTGAGCGGGTGGAAGACCACCCCGGCCGGTCGGCACTTGCCTTCCGGAGACATGATTCTGAGCGGTGAAGTGAGCCCGGACGGGAAGCTGTTCGCCTTCACGAACACCGGCTACACCCGGCACCAGTTGCACATCGTCGACCTCGGCACCGAGAAGGAGATTGCGACGTTCCCGATGGAGCAGGCCTGGAGCGGGTTGGCGTGGGCGCCCAATGGCAAGCGGCTGTATGTATCGAGCGGCGCGGGATATGTGGGCAGCGACATCCTCGTCTATGACCGGTGGGACAAGGAAGGTTGGCAGGAGGCTCGCGGAGGGCTGAACCTGCTCGGCGCGAAGAAGGAGAACTCGGCGATTTCGTCGCTTCTGACCTCGGCCGACGGCAAACTGATTTACGCCATCAACAACTCGGACGGCTTCGTATATATTCTCGAAACCCACGGCGGCCGGGCGGTCGGACGCGTCAAGGCCGGCGATCACCCCTGGGATGGGGTGCTCTCGAAAGACGGCCGGACGCTCTATGTCGCCAACATCGGCAGCAGCGACGTTTCGATTTTGAACGTCTCGACCCCGGAGCAGCCGACGCTCCTCGGCATGATGACGACCGACGCCCATCCTAATGACCTGGCTCTGCGGGACGACGGGGTCTTGTTTGTCTCCTGCGGCCATACGAATAACGTGCTCGCTTTCGACGTGAATACGAAGCAGCGGCTCGAGGTGATCAGCATGGCGCTGGGCCCGAAGGCTCCGGCGGGGACGACGCCGAACTCGCTGATTCTTTCCCCGAACGGCAAGACGCTTTATGTCGCCAACGCGGATAACAACACGGTGGCGGTGGTGGATGTCGCGGCGCGGGGCAAGGCCGAAGTGGAAGGCTTCGTGCCGACGGGTTGGTATCCGACGCTCGTCCGGACGAGTGCGGATGGCAAGCGGCTATTGGTCGCCAGCGGCAAGGGCGTGGGCACGGGACCGAACAAAGTGAAGCGACCGATCGACACCATCGCGCCGGTGGGCAGCTTCCAACATCATGGGAACAATTTGAATGGCCTGCTTTCGTTCGTGGACGCTCCCGACAAGGCCAAGCTCTCGGCGTACTCGAAGCAGGTTTATGAGAACACCCCCTACAAGGACGCCCTGCTGGCTTCAGCGGCGATCCCCGCGGGGACGGTGATTCCGACGCGGGTGGGCGAGCGTTCGCCGATTCAGCACGTGCTGTACATCATGAAAGAGAACCGCACCTATGACCAGGTGTACGGAGACCTGAAGCAGGGCAACGGCGACCCGAGTCTAACCCTTTTCGGCCGCGACGTGACGCCGAATCAGCATGCGCTGGCGGAGCAGTTTGTGCTGCTCGACAACCTTTATTGCAGCGGCGAAGTGTCGCAGGATGGCCAGCCTTGGACAACCTCCGCTTATGTCAACGAGTTCACGCAGCGGGCCTGGACGTTGAGCTATTCGCGGCACGGCAGGGTGAATACCGGCGGCGGAGTGGCGGCCCAGTCGACCCCGTACATCTGGGAGTTGGCGGCGAAGAGCGGCCTGTCGGTCCGGACTTATGGGATGGGCAACCGGAGGGGCATCGAGGACGTCCGCAGTGAGAAGTTCGACCAGCGGCCGGACGGCATGCCGGACCGCCGCGCCCGGGATTATCAGCGTGCCGCGCGCTTCATTGCAGACTTCCAGGAGATGGACCAGGCGGGCAAGGTGCCCAACTTCATGATGATGTCGCTGGGCGAGAATCACACGAGCGGCACGGCGCCGGGGGCGTTTACGCCGAAGGCCCAGGTGGCGTCGAATGACGTGGCCGTGGGCAAGATTGTCGAGGCCATCACAAAGAGCAAGGTGTGGGACAAGTTCGCGATCTTCATCATTGAAGACGACGCGCAGAACGGACCCGACCACGTCGACTCGCATCGGACCGCGGCGCTGGTCATCAGCCCGTACACGAAACGGAAGCACGTCGACAGCACGATGTACTCGACGGTTTCGATGCTGCGCACGATGGAACTCCTGCTGGGCTTGCCGCCGATGACGCAACATGATGCTTCGGCGACCCCGATGGCGGCGAGCTTCATGGCCAAGCCCGACTTGTCCGGCTTCACGGCATTGCCGGCGCGAATCGATCTGATGACGAAGAACTCGCCGCACGCGTATGGCGCGGCGGAATCGGCCCGGCTCGATTGGAGCGACTACGATCGGGCGGACGAGGCGACGCTGAACCGCATTTTGTGGCACAGCATTAAAGGCGAGAACGTTCCGATGCCGGCTCCGGTACGGCGAGCCTTGCCTACGGCCTTCGGCCTGCTGCGGTTCCCGGACGCCGACGAATAGCCGCCTTGGAATGGAGTCTTCGCCTTCGTTCACAATAGGTCAATGAACGATCTCACCCAAGGCTCCATTCCGAAGCACCTCCTGAAACTGGCCAGCTTCATTGCCGTCACGATGACGTTTCAGACCCTGTACTATCTGGTGGATCTGTACTTCGTGGCGGGACTGGGGGAAGCCAGCGTGGCGGGGGTGAGCTTATGTGGCAATCTGGCCATCGCGGTGCTGGCGTTGACGCAAATGCTGGGCGTCGGCACTTCGAGCCTGATCGCGCAGGCGGCGGGCCGGAAGGACCAACCCACGGCGCAACTGGTTTTCAACCAATCGTTCGTCCTCTCCCTGTTGGTGGGAGCGCTTGTGCTGGCGCTGGGCTTCGGGCTGCGGATACCGTATTTGCGAACGCTGAGTTCGGATGCGGCCACGATTCGCGAAGGCGGCGCTTACCTGCTTTGGTTCGCCCCGGCTCTATCGCTGCAGTTCGCATTTGTGGCGATGGGCTCGGCGCTGCGCGGCACCGGCATCGCCAAACCCACGATGATCGTGCAGATGATTACGGTGTTATTGAACTGCCTGCTGGCACCGGTGCTGATTGCCGGATGGGGCACCGGAAAACCGATGGGGGCCGAGGGCGCGGGGCTGGCTACCCTGATCGCTATCGCGGTAGGCGTGGTGGCGCTGACGGTTTACTTCATTCGCCTCGAAACGTTTGTCTCTTTTGAGCGCGCGCTGTGGAAGCCGAATTTTTCGGTGTGGCGGAAGGTGCTCAACATCGGGGTTCCGTCGGGCGGAGAGTTCCTGATCATGGCGCTGAACATGGCCACCATCTACTGGATCATTCGCGACTTCGGGCCGAGCGCGCAGGCGGGCTATGGCATCGGCAGCCGCGTGATGCAGGCGATTTTTCTGCCGGTGATGGCGATCAGCTTCGCTGTGGCACCCTTGGCGGGCCAGAATTTCGGGGCTGGGCTGGGCGGGCGGGTGCGAGGGACATTGCGGTCGGCGGCCTTGATGGGATCGGTGATAATGGCGACCGTGACGTTGCTGTGCCAGATCTCGCCGGGCAGCTTGATTCGGATTTTTTCGACCGACCCGGCGGTGGTGGGCGCGGGGGCGGACTACCTGCGGACGATCGCCTGGACGTTCGTCAGCGGCGGTTTGGTGTTCACGTTTTCCGGAATGTTCCAAGCGCTGGGGAACACCTGGCCGGCGCTGGCGAGCTCCTTTGCGCGATTCTTTCTGTTTGCCGTACCGGCGGTGTTTCTGGCGCGGGCACCGGGTTTCCAACTGATTCACCTTTGGTACCTGAGTATTGCCACCGGCTTGGCACATGCCACGGTTTCGTACTTCCTGTTGCGGCTGGAGATGAAGCGGAAGCTGGAGACGTTGAGTTGCTATTCTGGAGGCGCATGATCAATTGGAGTGCAGTGGCGGCGGTGTTGATGGCGTTGGCGGTAGGGTTGGGGGCGTTCGGGGCGCATGCAATGCGCGACCGGCTGGACGCTTACTCGATGGGTGTTTATGAGAAGGCCGTTTTCTACCACTTTGTGCATGCGCTGGGACTATTGATCGTCTCCGTATTGGCGCGGGTGGGGGCGTTGACCGAGAGCGCGGCCGGACGAGTGGGCTGGCTCCTGTTTGCGGGGATCCTCGTGTTTTCAGGCTCGCTGTATCTACTGGCCGTGACCGGGGTAAGAACGCTGGGTGCGGTTACGCCTTTGGGCGGCGTCGCGTTCATCTCCGCCTGGTTGCTGCTGGCGTTTTCGGTTAAGCGCGGTTGATTTTACTGGACGCGGACCGCGCCTAGGACTTGCCATCCGGAGTTGGCCCCGGATGTCGTTTGGGTGCCCCCAAAGATAATGCGGCGGCCGATGAAACTACTCTTGAACTCTAACTGGAGATTCAAGGTGAGCGTGTTGCCGACGTCCGAGGCCAATATCCGAGGCCAATATCCGAAAATGTGGAGCCCCCGGCTCCGTTTACGCGGACGGGGGAATCGGTGGAAAGCTCGACGAAGTGACTACCCTCGAACGTAAAGCCGCCGCCCTGGATGAAAAAGCCGGGGAAGGACCGGTGAATGACGGAGTTACAATAACCATCGCGGTGCGGTGGGTTCAGGAAGTTTCCACTGTGGCCCGGGCGGCGTCGCGGAAAAGCTGGAGGTCCACCTCGCCGAGCGTGGTGCTCATGCGCACGGTGGGACCGGAGTTAGTTTGACCCAACAGCTTGGTGGCGGCGAGCAATCCCCAGAGGATGCCTACGCGGGTCAATTTGCGCATTCGGCTCAGGGTAACGTGGCCGCCTGCCGACCGACCCCGCGAGAGGGCCGATCGGCAGGCGGATCCAACTACCAAAGCAGCTTGAGAGCAAACTGGGTTTGGCGGGGGGCGTTGGCGGTGCCGGTGACCCGGCCGAACTGCGCATTGCCGACGGTCGTGTTCGGCGAACCGAAGACGGGGTGGTTTAAGGCGTTAAAGCTTTCGCCGCGCAGTTCGAGAGCGACGCGCTCTCCGACGATGTTGAAGCGCTTAAACACGGACATATCCAGCGTTTCGACGAAGTCGCTGCGGAGGTTGGGATGCATTCGGCCCATGTTGCCGAAGGTGTACTGAGCAGGGAGCTTGAAAGCACCGGTGTCGAACCAACGGTCGAGGGTCGGGCTGTCGAGGCGGGCGTCTTGGCCGGTCGAATCCGGTCGCTGGCCACCGCCGAAGGAAAAGCTGGTGTTCCCGGTCGTGAGCATCTGGAGGGGTGAGCCGCTGCTGAGCGTGAGGACTCCATTCACTTGCCACTGGCCGAGCACGGCGTTGACGAAGCGGTTCCACTGGTTGCCGAACTGTTTACCTTTGCCGAAGGGCAGTTCGTAGGTGGACGTCATCACGAGCCGATGAGGGTAGTGGTAGGGCGAGACGGAACGTTCGCACGCGCGGCAGTTGAAGTTGCGGAAGCCGGAGGAGTCCCATGCGTTGTCGCCGCCGTCAGCGATTAACTTGGACCAGGTATAAGCGGTCACAATCGTTCCGCTCTGCGAGAAGCGTTTTTTGAAAGTGGCCTGGAAGCTGTGGAAGTTTGAGTTTCCCCAGGAAGTGCCGGCGAAAGAGACGCCCGGATACTGCGGATAAGGCGTAAGGAGTTCGCCCCGCTGGACGGTACGGGTGGAGAGCGGGCCGACCGGAATGATTCCGAAGAACGGATTCGGAACCGTTTCCAGCAGGCCGGCGTCCGGCCGGATCTGCGAGTCCGCGAGTTGGTCCATTTGCCAGGGGAGGGGCAGATGGGTACCTTTGTTGCCAGCGTAAGCGAGGTCCAGGACCATGCCCTTCCCTAGATCCTGGCCGATGGAGAAGTTCCATTGGGAGTTATAGGGAGTGGTCATGGTAGATGGGATGGGCGATCCGACGCCTTGCCCCAGTGCTGCATTGAGCCCATTGACCGAGCCTTCAGGTTGCAGGACGCCGTTCGGGAACGGGTTCCGCAGAAGGTCGGTGGGGGTAACCCCATCGATGGAAGGAACCCAGGGGGTCGCGGCCGAGAATGGGGCGGTTGGATAGTGGTTCGCTCCATACGTGGCCATGGTGTAGAAGATG
>JAPKZA010000500.1 GCA_026394015.1 Acidobacteriota bacterium | reverse complement strand
ATGCCTTGGTCGTCTGGAGTTCAAACGGAAACTGAACGACCGATTCGGGCCCGGTGGGCTGGCCGTCGATCATGAAAAAGTTATGGTTATATTGCTGGGTGGCAATCGGTTTGCGCCCGGTGTTTTCGAGAAGATGCACGATCCGCATCGTCGACTTGCCTTTGACGAGCACGATCATCTTCGTGTATCGATACGCATAGCCGTTGGGTCCGTTTAGCACATGGGTAAAGCTGATCCGGTCCCGACCGGGCTTCACCGTCCATTTTCCCGGATCGAGAATTTCATAGGTCTTGAAATTCTGGTAGCCCTTCTCTTCGGGCTTACGGACCACCCCCACGCCAATGCGGACAAAACTGCCGCCGGGCGTCGCCTCGTCGTAGCCAAGCCCCGCATTGTTGGTCTTGAACTCTTCGACCGGGCCCATGATCGCATCGTGCAACTGCGGATCGTACTTTTCGAACCATTGCCCAAAGTATTCGTGATTCTTCGTCCGCAAACTGGGCATATTGCCAGACCAATCAAAGCGGGTCCCACGATAGTATCCCTTGACGGGATCGGGGAGCAGGAGCTTGGCCGTAATCTGCCCGTTGGTGATCTCGGCGGAAGGGAAATCGGCGGCCGAAAGCGCGGCTGCGGTGAAGAGAAAAAACGATAGACGCACGAGGGTCACAATATCACGCTCCACACCCAAACGGGTCAGATCTAGCGAGGCGTTAGCTTGACGACGAGTTGACGGAGCTGTTCCGCCCGGGCAGGGTCCGACTTTTGCAGGCAGGTCGCCCGCACCGCCACTTGTCGCGGCCATACGACGACGGCCGACCAATCATCGGGCGAAGGAGGAAGCCCCCAGTGGGAGAGCAGAGCGCAGGCTTCGGTGTGCTTTCCAGCCTCGGTGAGGGCGACCGCCAGCACGGGATCCCAACGGAGCCCTACCGGCAGCGGCTGCTGCCGAATAAATCCTTCCAAGCCGACAGCGGCTTCGGCGGCGCGGCCCTGAGCCAACGCCTGCAGAGCCGGCCCCGCCGGCGGAGGACCGCCCCGCGCCGGATCGGCCAGGAAATCAAATAGAGGCTTGACGCTCGGTAACGCCTCCGCTTGCCGACGCGCTTCGACCCGCTGGCCGATTCGCCAGAGCCAGAGACCTTGCACGATCGTAATTCCGGCCGGAACACCTTTCTGGTAAACGGCGAAGAACCGCTGCATATGGCCGTCAGCGCGCTCGATCTGATTTTGCCACAGGGCAGCTTCGCCGGCTTTGGCGTACAGCCGGCCCAGCTCAAATGCGGCGTCCTTCTCGGCCGCAGCGAGATACGCTTTCTCGGCCGCAGCGAAATCCCCCTGCAAGAAGCAAATATCCCCTTCCAAATCGAGCGACCGGAGCGGCTGGTTAGCCGTCGCGAGGCTTAACTGAGCCGTCTGCCGTGCCGCCGGGAAATCGCCGCTCAACGCCTGCGTGTAGGCCAGGATCGAAAGCGCCTGAAAACTGCCCGGCTCTCCCCGCACCGCCGCCTGCAGCAGCGGCAGAGCACCCTTATAGTCGCGCCGCTGATTCAACCCTTCGGCCGCCTGCAGTTGCAGGGGAACGTTCGCCGGCCAGGCGCGGGCAACCGCACCGATCGCCGTGAGCCGAGCCGAGACATCACCATTCATCGTCGCCCTTAAAACTTCGAACTGGGCGCGCTCCAGAGGCGGCCAGGTCCGCTGCAGCGCCTGCGCGATCACCGGACCGATCTCGTCCCGGCGGTTCTGGCTCAACAAATAGTTCACCCAGTGCTCGTAAACAGTTCCATCGTCAGGAGCAAGAGCTGCCATTGCGGCGAACGCCTCCGCGGTGGGCTGCGTTGGCAGCGCGGCGGCAACGACCGCAAGCTTCCGAGGCGCCACGCCAATCGCGTCACCGATTCGACGGGCACAATCGGCCAGCGTGCAAACAACCTCAGCAAGATGGCGTTGCGAGGGACCGTCGTAGACCTGGATCAAGAATCCAGCGCGATCGGCAACGGGTTCAAGAATAAAGTTGGGAGCGACATCGGCCACTTGGCGACGGCTTTGCAGCGAAAAGATCATCGCATCGCTCAAACCGATAAACGCCATGGTCAGGGTCGACTGCAACACTTGGCCAGCCTCACCAAGTACTTGGCTCTGGGGAGAAAGCAGCGCTATCTTCACAACCGCCGGTCTCCCTGGACCTTTGCCACAACTGAGCAAAACGCCGACGAGAAAAACCGGAAGTAGACCTTTAAAGAACACGCGATTCCAATTTCAGAAGCATCTGGAAGTCGGGATTCGACTGCAAAGACGCGAACTCCGGTTCTTCGAGGAACTTGTTCCGTTCCTTAAATCCCTCTTCGATCGACTTGCGCATGTAGTCCAGGGCGCGCTCCGCATTCCCGGACTTCGCGTAGGTCTTGGCCAGGTAGTAGTGGAACTTGGCCCGCTCGGTTACATTGCGCTCTTGCAGCAGAACACCCTGAGTACTCCGATGCTCAAACACTTCCGGATCGATGGACAAGGCCTTTTGATAGGCGTCAAACGCTTCGTCGTATTTCTTACGGGCAAAAAAAGCGGTGCCGAGATTGCTGTAGATCGATGCCGAATTCGGATTCACCTTCAAGGCCCGCTTGTAGTGAGTGATCGCCTTGCGATAGTTCTTTTGTGCGTAGTAGATGGTTCCGAGATTGTTGATGGCTTCGGAATAGTCTGGCTTCAGGCGGACGGCACGTTCGTATTGGCGCTTGGCATCCGACAAGGCCGTCATCTGATGGAAGGCGATGCCGATCTTGTTGGCCAGAATCGGATTCTCCGGCGGCTGCCGATACACATCGGCCGCTTCGCGATACATCTTGCGTGCCATGAAAATGTCACCCCGAGCCTCGGGCGAAAGGGCTGGGCGAGCGATTGAGGGATCAGACGGGATCGGGCGTAAACCGGAGTTTTCCGGTAGCTGAGCCGCAGCCACAAATGCGAAACAGAACCAGAGGAAAATCCCAATCGAGCGCATAACGAAATAACCTCCTTTTTCCTGACTAGTCTAGCGGACCACTCACCTTCATTCTATTGCGCCCAAGCCGGTTTCGGTACCACGGGAATCGACCGCACTTCCCTGCTGCTATTCGGCGCTCGCTGGGGGCGAGTCGGTTCGGCTCCCCAATCAGAAACAGCCGTGCCCGGGCCACCCGCCCCTTCGGCCGCCTGGGGCTGGGTCCCCTGCAAATAAACCTCTTCGCGAGCGTTCGAGTTATTGCCGCCCGCCAGCTTTCCGGTCGCTGGGTCGATATTGGCGACAACGACACCATTCGGCTGCGGAAACTCCGTTGCATTCCGATAGGGACGCCGCAGGTGGGCTCGCTTCATGAATTCAGCCCAAATCGGCAGCGCCGATCGAGCCCCCTCCAGATCCAATTCCGCGTTGTCGTCGAATCCGACCCACACGGCGCAGATCAGCTTCGTCGTATAACCGGCAAACCAACCATCATGCGAAGTGCCGGTCTTTCCTGCCGCGGGCTGCACAAACCCGAACGAGCGCACCCCAGCCCCGGTACCCGAGCGGATGACCTCCTCCATCATGTTGGTCATCAGATACGCAACGTCTTCCTCGAGGACGCGTCGCGACGGGTTCGCCTTCTTCGCAATCTCCTGGCCCGACGAATCCCGAATACCGACCACCCAATTCGGAGCCACAAACACCCCGCGGTTCGCGAAAACGGTGTACGCCGCGGCGATTTCAATCGGCGTCGTCTCGTAGGAGCCAAGCGCCATCGAGGGTGTCGCACGAATCGTCTTGCCCAGTCCGACCTGGCGAGCAAGCTGGGCAACTTCGCCATAACCCGTTTCCTGCGCAACCTTCACAGCAGGAATATTCAGTGATTTCGCCAGAGCGGTCCGCAGCGTGACCTTACCAAAGAAGTGCGACATGTGATTATCCGGCTCATACAGTTGAGAACCGAACCAGAATTGCGTCGGCTCATCGTCAACGATCGAAGCCGGGGTAAAAGTCCGATTCTTCAACGCTGCCGCATACACAAACGGCTTAAACACCGACCCCGGCTGCCGCCGAGCTTGTGCCCGGTTCAGTTGGCTCGCGCCATAGTTGCGTCCCCCGATCAACGCGCGGATCTGGCCGTTAGAAGGGTCAATGGCAACCAGGGCGACCTGCGCCGGGCCAGCGTTCTTCTTCCCCTTACGCTTCTCGATCGCCTCATCCACCTTTTTCATCCCGATCTGAACCGCTTCCTGAGCGTCCCGTTGTAGCTCGGGATCGAGAGAGGTATAGATCCGATATCCTCGACTCTGAAAGTCGTAGTCCTGGAATTCGCTCTGCAGGGTATCGTTGACCAAATCGATGAAATAGGGTGCATCGCTCGAATCGCCGCCACCCTTCACGATCGTGAGCGGGGCAGCAATCGCTTCCGCGTATGCTTTATCCGTAATCTTGCCGTTGTCGCGCATCAGTTGCAGCACGATGTTGCGGCGCTGCTTGGCTCGATCCGGCCATCGCGCCGGGTTCGTAAAGCTCGGACGCTGAATCGTTCCGGCCAGCAGCGCCGCCTCAGGTAAGGTCAACGAACGAACATCCTTGCCCAGATACGCTTGCGCCGCTTCTCCGAATCCGCGGATCGCAAAGCTGCCCCGCCGCCCCAAATCAACGTTATTGGCGTAGTATTCGAAGATCTCTTCTTTACTGAGCTTTTGTTCGAGAATCACTGTGATGATCAACTCTTCGAACTTTCGCTTCCAGTTCTTGTCCAACGTGAGCCAAAGGTTACGCGACAACTGTTGGGAGATGGTTGAAGCGCCTTCGGCCGCCCGCCTTTCCTTAATGTCCACGTAGATCGCCTTGGCGATCCGCAGCGGATCAAATCCGGCGTGTTCGAAAAACCGTTTGTCCTCCACCGACGTCACCGCGTCGACGAGCGATCGAGGAAAGTCTTTGAACCCCAGAATCCGTCGCTTCTCCCGCTTTTGATCGAACAGGTTCGTGATCAGTTCCGGGGGCAGCGAGATCTGTCGCCGCGAGGTCTGGTCGGAAAGGGAGACGATGGACGTTGTCCGGTCGTTGTCGATCGTCAAAAGCACGCTTTCCACGTCCGGGCTCGCGTCCGGGCCGCTCAGAATGCGCACCGAATTGCCCTCTACCCGATACCACCCCAGGCGATTGTTATCCGACTCACTGTATCCAGCGTTGCGCAGGGTGGCGACCACATTGGTCACCGTCAAATCATCGCCCACCGCAACCGGTTTCGGGGCCGCAAAAATCATCGAGGTATTCGGAAACGGCCCGTTCTTCAGCTTGTCGTCAATCAGATTCGAATAGTGGTAGTAAAGACCGGCGGTTGTGAGCATCGTAGTCGCCCCCACGAAAACCGCCGCACCGACCAACAATCGGAACCAGCGGCCTCGATAGGCCGGGGTTTCTACAGGAACTCGCGTTACAGGGGGGCGTTGCGCCATACGTCCTAATACTACCTCAGCCTACTTCTCACTTCCGCTGAGACTTTCCAGCTCCCGCCACATATCGTCATCGTGCTTCCGCCACCCGTCCTTCTCCCGGCCCGCAAACCGCAACTGATGAACGTCCAGCGTGCCGTGGCCAAACGCACAGATGTACTCCATTTTCGGTCGGCCAAACTGCAACATCTGATCCCACGAACCGGTCGAAACCGGCATCCGCAGTCGACGCAGGCAAGTGCGACACCGGTAGCGCTGGTCCAAAACCGCCAAAAACACGAGCCCAATGCCCGTTAAGAAAAACAAGAAAATTGCCGTGGTCCAAGGCAGATCCTGGGCGAACCGACCGCCCGGCTGGGGAATCAGGAAGGCCATCAGCCACCAAAGGCCACGCAAAATGGCTACAACAACCGCCAGTTTAGCGACGAAGAAGAGCCAGTATCTCATAACGTTATAGACTCCGGATAAAGGACGAAAGTTGCGGCAATCGGGAAGAAACCGTCGACGGCTTGCTGCTAACTCTCAAGCATGTTCGTGGCCAGAAAAACAACGTTGGCCGGACGCTCCGCCAGCCGCCGCATAAAGTAGGGATACCAAGCTTCCCCGTACGGTACGTAAAGCCGCAACCGCTGGCCCTGGTCGACCAACCGCTGCTGCCATTGCCGGCGAATTCCGTAAAGCATCTGAAACTCATAACGATCCGGGGCGAGTTTAAGTTCCTTTGAATACGCCAACGCATGGTTCAGAATTCGTTCATCGTGGCTCGCGATCGCCGGGTAGGTCCCGTCGCGCAGGAGCGTCTCCATGAGCTTCACGAAATTCGCGTCAACGTCCGCCTTGGCCGCATACGCGACATCCGACGATTCCTGATACGCTCCTTTGCATAACCGAATTGGCACACCAAGATGGTTCAATTCGGTAACATCGTGTTCAGTTCGGTACAGATACGCCTGCAGAACCGCTCGTACGCACCCAAACTCGGCGTGCATCTCCTTGGCAATCCCCAGTGTTCGCTCCGTATACACCGTCGATTCCATGTCGATTTCCACTCGCGTGCCAATCGCCGACGCTCGCGCAAAAAGAGTCCGCAAATGACGCCGGCAGACCTCGTCACCCAGATCGAGGCCGAACTGGGTCAGCTTAATCGCGACCGTCGTGTTGGTGGCCGCTCTGCCAATCCGGTCGAGCGCGGCAACGATCTCCTGCGCCGCCAGGGCGGCCTCGGCTTCTGAGGAAACGTTCTCGCCTAAGTGGTCCAACGCAACAAAAATCCCTCGTCCGGCCAATTGGCCATTCACCTGCATACCTTCGTCGAGAGTGTTGCCGGCCACAAATCGCTTCGTCAGCGAGGCCGCCGAACGGGAAGTTTCAAAGTAGTGTCGGAGCGACCGATTCCGCGAAAGAAGCAGGAGAAAACTTCGGAGCATAAACAAGTCACCTTTCGTCTACTGGCAGTCCTAACGCATGCATCAGAGCCAACCCATTGCTACCCGGCACGACTCCCGGCATCATCCGGTAGTCGAAATGAATTTTGCCGTCTTTGAGCGAGTCGGCAAAATGAACCTGCCGAGCGCGCGCAACCTCGGCCAGGGCCAGATCGTGCGTCGTCACCAAGCCAATCGCACCGCGCTCCCGCAAACCGCGGAGAACCCCCTCGGCACCGATCCGACGGTCGCGCGAGTTCGTACCACTCAACAACTCATCGAGCAAAAACAGCGTCGGCTCGCCGGAATCCGCCAGCGCGAGGATATCCCGCAGACGGGTGATTTCGGCAAAGAACCGCGAAGCCCCTTCCTGGAGTGAATCATGTGTTGAAATCGAAGCCCCCACCACGAGCCGCGACAGCCGAAGCCGCCGAGCGGCCACCGGAGCCCCCGCATGGGCCATCACGACCGCTAGCCCCAGCGTCCGGAGAAACGTACTTTTGCCACTCATGTTCGAGCCGCTCACCAGAACGAACGGATCGGCATGCGAAACGGCGAGGCTATTGGCCACGGCGGTTTGCGGGTTCAGCAACGGATGGCGCAACTCCTCTCCGTCGAACGCGGGAGCCCCTTCCTCGGACCACTCCGGCCAAACAAAATCAGGGTTTTCGAAGGCGAACGTCGCCAGCGAAAGTAGCGCTTCCGTCTCGCCCATCGCCTCGAGCCACGTGGCGACCAGTCTCCCGTTCTCGGCCCGCCAACGGTCCGCCGCAAACGCCAGATGCGTTCCCAGCATCATCAATGGGCCGATGATCCGCATCGCCGGGTGTTCCCGGGAGGTGATCCAAACCGCTAACCGCGCCAACCGGCGAATCCGAACCGACGGCGGAGGACCGGACGCCCGCAACGTGGCCGTAATGGCCTGCAGCTTAGCCGACTGAAACGGGCGCTCTTCCAGCAGCGCCAGCGCCGCCGAAAAGACGGCCAGTTCGTCCGCGGCCGCTTCCGCCGCATACAGCGCTTCCAGCACTCGCGGTCGCAGCCACATCCCGAACGAAGCCATTCCCCCGATCACCAGCAGCGGAATGCTCCAAAGACCGGTCGCGTTCCCCAACGTCAAGCCGATCGCCAGCGCCCCGTTCCAACCCCAAACGAGCCAATGCCAGGACGCCGGGGGCATCCCCGGAGGGGCCTCCGCCCAACGGCGCAGCGGCGCGGGATGAACACTCGCCGCCACGGCATCCGACACCAAATACATCCTCTCCCGAAACTCGATATCCGCCGCCAGCTCTCGAACGGCCTCCTCTCGCAATTGCAGTTCGGCCACCGACGTCGGATGTAACATCCAATTCGCCAATGTCGATTCGCCCATCCGAGTCCGCGCCCTGTTCATCCACTGAAACAGATTCCCCGCCCCGAACAGATCGAGATCGCCGGCGTACAAATGCCCCGCGGGCTGCCATGCCAACCCGTCGCTGCCCACCCCCATCCATTTCCGGTCCAGCCGAGCGACCCCTAACTCGAAGTAACGCACGCTGCTCGCCGCCCGGTCCCGGCGCTGCAAAACTCGCGTGTGGACGCTCGCGGCCGCCACAAACAAGGCAATCGGGAACAGCAGCAGCCAAGCCGACCACGCCGCCAGGTACAGCGTCTGCCAAGCGATGTAGCCGAACAACGCCACCAGGGCCAGGCGAAGATAGCCGAACTGCTCGTGCCGCTGGATCGCCACAGAAAGGGTGCGGTGCCGTTCGGCCAGCGCGGACTGATAGATTTCTCGGGGAGAGTTCACTTACCCACAAGTATCGCCCGAAACCGTGCCATTCCATCGATATCACCAACCCGCAACAGTTTCCGGCCATCCTGGTTTTTGCCTTCACCTTCACCGTTATCGCAATCGGTCGACTCCCGGGGCTGCGACTGGACCGAACGGGTGCCGCGATCATCGGTGCCAGTCTCATGCTCGGAGCCGGAGTCCTCTCGGTCGACGAAGCGTGGCGAGCGATCCGTTACGAAACAATCATACTGCTGTTCGGCATGATGATCGTGGTCGCCAATCTCCGCTTCGCCGGCTTCTTCCCCCTCGTCGCCCAGTGGGCCGTGCGCCGGGCCAGCGCTCCCACCGCGCTGCTCACCGCGATCGTCCTCATCTCCGCCGTTCTCTCAGCTCTGTTCGTCAACGATACCATCTGCAGTGTGATGACCCCACTTGTCGTCGAAATCACACGATCCCTTCGGCGTCGCCCATTGCCCTACCTGCTCGCCGTCGCCACCGCCTCCAACATTGGCAGCGCGGCCACCATCACCGGAAACCCTCAAAACATGATGATCGGCGGCTTCTCCGGCGTTCCCTTTGCACTCTTCTTTGCCAAACTCGCCCCCGTCGCTTTGTTCGGCGTGGTCGTCGCTATCGTCCTCTCGCGCTGGTTCCATCGCGAAGAGTTCGCTGACCGCAGCCAAGTTCACGTGCCGGAGCAGACCTTCCCCGTCGACCGCATGCTCCTCGGCAAGTCCCTGCTGGCCGCCGGCATTTTGTTTGGGTCTTTCTTCGCCGGCGCACCCATCGCAGTCGCGGCATTAGTCGCCGGCGCCGCCCTTCTGATAACCCGCCGCGTCCATCCGGAAGAGGTGTACGCCCAAATCGACTGGTCCTTGCTAGTCAGGTTCTCCGGACCGTTCATTATTCTAGCTGGCGTGGAAAAAACATCGCTCGATGAAGAGTTGTTCTCTTTTGCCGCCCGGTTCCACCTGGAGCAAATCCCGGTGCTCAGTCTGGCTTCGGTGCTGTTGTCGAACGCCGTTTCGAACGTACCCTCGGTCATGTTGTTCAAGCCGGTAATTCAGCGGCT
>JAPKZA010000279.1 GCA_026394015.1 Acidobacteriota bacterium | reverse complement strand
TGGGTTTGGAGTTCAGAGATTTTGTCGGCGAAAGCGTCGAGGGGGTGGCCGGTGACGTAGAAGCCGATCATCTCTTTTTCGCCGTTCAGCTTCTCGGTTTGAGACCAGTCCTTGACGTTGGGCAAGGGCTCGGCGGGAGTGTCTTCGGCAGGCCCGCCGAAGAGATCGGCAAAGAGCCCGCCCTGGCCGCTGTCTTTATCTTTTTTCGTCCGCTGCCCATGGTCCATCGCGCGGTCAATCATGGCAAACAACTGGCTGCGGGTGCCGTCGAGGCTATCCATGGCTCCGGCTTTGATGAGGGATTCGAGCGCGCGCTTATTGACGGCGCCGACGTCGACACTTTCGCAGAAATTGAAGAAGCTTTTGAACTTGCCGACCTGCGCGCGAGCCGCGAGGATGGACTCGACGGCGCCCTGGCCGAGGTTCTTGATCGCCCCGAGGCCGAAGCGAACGGCCTGGCCATCGGGGGCGAAGCTGAGGAGGGAGGCGGCGACGTCGGGGGGCAGCACCTTGATGCCCATATCCTTGCACTCGTTGATGTACTTAACGACCTTATCGGTGTTGCCCGTTTCCGAAGTCAGCAGGGCGGACATGAACTCGATGGTGTAGTGGGTTTTCAGATAGGCCGTGACCCAGGCCATATAGGCATAGGCGGCCGAGTGGGATTTATTGAAGCCGTAGCCGGCGAACTGGGCCATGAGATCGAACAGCTTGTCGGCCTTCTTCGCGTTGTGACCGAGCTTGGACGAACCGCTCAGGAACCGCTGCTTTTGCTCGGCCATGGCGGAGGCTTCTTTCTTACCCATGGCGCGGCGCAGCAGGTCCGCTTCGCCGAGGCTGTAGCCGGCGATGACGTTCGAAATCTGCATGACCTGCTCCTGATAGACGATGACGCCGTAGGTCTCGCCGAGCAGAGGTTCCAGCTCTTTGAAGTCGAAGACAACTTCCTTCTTGCCGTGCTTACGGGCGATGAAGTCGTCGATCATGCCGCCTTGAATGGGGCCGGGGCGGTACAGGGCGTTGAGGGCGCAAAGGTCCTCAATCCGCTCTGGTTTGGAGCGGCGGAGAATGTCCTGCATGCCGGAGGATTCGAACTGGAAGACGCCGGAGGTTCGCCCTTTCCAGAAGATCTCTTCGTAGGTTTTCTGATCGTCGAGGGGGATGTCTTCCATGACGAGTTTCACGCCATGGATGGCTTCGATGAGCTTCAAGGAGTCGTCGACGATGGAGAGCGTGGTGAGACCCAGAAAGTCCATCTTGAGCAGCCCGAGCTTCTCCAGGCCCGACATGTCGTACTGGGTAACAATTTCGTCTTTGTTCGTCTTGTAGAGGGGGACGAGGTCGCGGAGCGGTTGCGGCGAAATGACAACGCCGGCGGCATGGACAGAGGCGTTACGGGCCATGCCTTCGAGGCGGAGGGCGACCTCCATGACTTCCCTGACGCGGGGGTCGGCCTTGGCGGCGAGATCGAAACCGGGTTCTTGCGCGAAGGCGTCCTTGAGCTTGATGTTGAGCGTGGGCGGGACTAGCTTGGTGAGCTTGTCGACTTCGGCGAAGGTCATATCGAGCACGCGGCCGACGTCCTTGATGGCCGCTTTGGAGCCGAGGGTTCCGAAGGTGATGATCTGGGCGACCTGTTCGCGGCCGTACTTCTCTGTAACGTACTGGATGACTTTGCCGCGGCCTTTGGGTTCGAAGTCGGTATCGATATCGGGCATCGAGATACGTTCCGGATTGAGGAACCGCTCGAAGAGCAGGCCGTACTGGAGGGGGTCGATGTCGGTGATCTCCATGGCGTAGGAGACAAGCGAGCCGGCGGCGGAGCCACGGCCCGGGCCGACGGGAATGGAGGATTGGCGGGCGTAGCGGATGAAGTCCCAGACGATGAGAAAGTAGCCGGAGAACTGCATCTGCTGGATCATTTTGATCTCGCGGCTGAGGCGTTCGGCGTAGGCTTCGAGGGGTTCGCGGAGGGTGCCCTTCTCGCGCATATGTTCCAGGCGGGGGCGGCGTTTTTCGAAGCCTTCGCGGCAGACGTATTCGAAGTAGGTGTCGATGGAATGCGTGGGCGGAACGTCGAACTTCGGGAAGGGTTCTTTCACCTTCTCGAGGGCGACTTTGCAGCGCATGGCGATTTCGTAGGGCGAGCGGAGGGCGGAGGGGTAGTCGCCGAAGATCTTCTCCATTTCGGCCTTCGACTTCATGTAGAACTCGGGCTGGTCCCAGTGCATGCGATTGGGATCGGACACGGTTTTGCCGGTCGAGATGCACATGAAGAGTTCGTGGGCGCGGGCGTCGTCCTTGCGCAGATAGTGCGAGTCGTTGGTGGCGACGAGGGGGATGCCCATCTCGGCGGAGAGCCGGGCGACTTCGGGGATGAGGCGTTTATCCTGCTCCAGGCCGTGGTCTTGCAGTTCGAGGAAGAAGTTGTTTTGGCCGAAGATTTCGGTGTAGGTGCCGGCTAGATCGCGGGCTTTGGCGTAGTTGTCGCCGAGGAGCGCTTCGTTGAGATCGCCGCGGAGACAAGCCGAGAGGCAGATGATGCCTTTCGAATGCTGGGCGAGCAGATCCTTGTCGACGCGGGGCTTATAGTAGAAGCCTTCGAGGTAGCCGGTCGAGACCAGTTTGATGAGATTGCGGTAGCCTTCCTGGTTTTCGCAGAGCAGGACCAAGTGGTTGTAGCGGTCGTTTTCGGTGCGGGACTTGTGGCCGTTCTGGTTGACGTAGACCTCGCAGCCGAAGACCGGATGGATGCCTTTGTCTTTGGCTGCGTTGTGGAACTCGACGGCACCGAACATGTTGCCGTGGTCGGTCATGGCGACGGCGGGCTGTTCGAGCTCCGCGGTGAGCTTCATGAGCTGCTTAATTTCGCACGCGCCATCGAGCAACGAGTAGTCGGTGTGGCAATGGAGATGGACAAAAGGGACGTCAGAACTGGGAATAGGCATGATGGAGCGATACAGGCGGGGGAGACTTCCAGTATACTTTTCGCATGAACCGTAGAGAGGTCTTAACGATTACGGGCGCAGCTGCGCTCTCCATTGGTGCGAAGAGAATTTTGGGTGCGAACGACCGTGTTCGCATGGCCATTGTGGGCTTGGGCGGTCGCGGCAGCAACCATTTGAGCGAATATCTGGAGCTGGCTGGGGCTGACGTCGCGGGCTTGTGCGACGTCAATCAAGCGGCGCTGGAGAAATCGCAAGCGACGATTGCGCGCAAACAGCGGCCCAAAGCCAAAGAGTACGGCGACATGCGGAAGGTGTTCGAGGATAAGGACATCGACGCGGTTTCCATTGCGACGCCGAACCACTGGCATGCGCTGTCCGCGATTTGGGCGATGCAGGCGGGCAAGGACGCGTATTGCGAGAAGCCGGCCAGCCACAACCCGTTCGAAAGCCAGCAGATGATTGCGGCGGCGCGGAAGTATGGGCGGATGTGCCAGATCGGCAGCCAGTCGCGCAGCATGCCGCACAAGATGGAAGCGATGCAGTTGCTGAAGGAAGGCGTGCTGGGCAAGATTTATCTCGCCAAGGGCCTGTGCTACAAGCGCCGCAAGTCGATTGGCAAGCGGGCGGATGAGCCGACGCCTCCGGGCGTGAACTGGGACCTGTTTTTGGGCCCGGCACCGCTGCGGCCGTTTAATCAACTGCGTTTTGCCTACAACTGGCATTGGTTTTGGGATACCGGCAACGGCGATATGGGCAACCAGGGCGTTCACGAAATGGACGTGGCGCGTTGGGGTCTGGGCTTGCCGAACTCCCACATGGGCTTGAAGTCGGTGAGCGGTACGGGCGGGAAATTCCAGTACGATGACGACCAGGAGACGCCGAATACGCAGACCTGTACGTTTGACTACGGCGACCGGCAGCTTGTGTTCGAAACCCGGGGCCTGGTGACCGGGGGCGAGGGCGGCCTGCAGGTGCGGGGCGGCAACACGATCGGCAACTTGTTCTATGGCGTGGATGGCTGGATGGCGGTTGACGGCAACGGCTACACCATTTACAAGGGCGAGAAGCACGAGGTGGTGAAGGAAGTGAAGCGCGTGGCGGGCCAGTCCGAGACTGGTGCGCATATGGACAACTTCCTGGCCGCGGTGAAGAGCCGGAATTACAAGAGCCTGCATGCGGAGATCGAGATTGGGGCGGCGGCGGCCGACCTTTGTCACTTCGGTAACATCGCTTACCGGGCTGGCCGATCGCTGGCTTGGGACAATACGAAGAGGGAGTTTTCGAACGCTCCGGACGCGAATAAGATGCTTACGCGCGAGTATCGTAAGCCGTACGTGGTTCCGGCGAAGGTCTAACGGCCTGTGAAAAAGGCTCGGGCTCCCTTCCGGGAGCCCGAGCCTTCGTAGCGAACAAACTCAGTTACAGACCCTTCTGCGCGAGGAAGAGGCAAAGGTCCACAACGCGGTTCGAGTAACCCCATTCGTTGTCGTACCAAGCCACAACCTTCACTAAGTTGCCACCGATCACCTTCGTCAACTGCGCGTCGATGATCGAGCTATTCGGATTCCGCAACATGTCGGTGGAAACCACCGGGTCGGTCGTGTAAGCCAGAATGCCTTTCATCGGGCCCTCGGCGGCGGCCTTCAAAGCTTGGTTGACCTCTTCGGTCGTCGTCACTTTGTTGGTAATGCAGACAAGGTCGGTGACCGAGACGTCCGGGGTCGGCACGCGCATCGCATAGCCATCCAGCTTGCCTTTCAGCTCCGGCAGAACCAGGCCGATGGCCTTGGCGGCACCGGTCGAGGTCGGGATCATGTTAATGGCCGCGGCGCGCGCCCGACGCAGGTCGGAGTGCGGCGCATCCAGCAGGCTCTGGTCGTTCGTGTAGCTGTGGATGGTGGTCATCGACCCTTTCTCCACGCCAAACGTGTCGTGCAGAACCTTCACAAACGGCGCCAGGCAGTTCGTCGTGCAGGACGCGTTCGAGATGATGTTGTGCTTGGCGGGATCGTACATCGCGTTGTTCACGCCGAGCACCATGGTCAGGTCTTCATTGCTGGCCGGGGCCGAAATGATTACCTTTTTCACGGAACCACGGCGGTGCTTGGCAGCGGCTGCACCATCGGTGAAGCGGCCGGTGGATTCGATGACGATGTCGGCACCGACGCCGGTCCAGTCAATCTCGGCCGGGTCGCGCACGGCGAAAACCTTGATCGAGCGGTCACCGTAATGAATCGTGTCGCCATCCGCCCGAACGTCCATCGGCAGTTGACCGAGGGTCGAGTCGTACTTCAACAAGTGGGCGAGCGTCTTCGTATCCGTTAGGTCGTTGGTCGCGACGAATTCAATCTCGGGATTGTGCAGGGCGGCGCGCAACACGTTCCGACCGATCCGGCCAAAGCCGTTGATGCCTACTTTAATTGCCATGTTCTTGGGGTTCTCCTGAAGGGTGTCCGTTTCCCTTCCAGTGTAACCTAGGGGCCCAACAGACCGCTTAGTTTGCGGGCTTCGGCCGTGGCGTGGCGTCGCCGTCCTTGGTCAAACCCATCACCCATTTCGCCGCTTCCGTCCACATTTTCTGCACTTTCGGATGCTCCCACGCCTGCGTCGTGTGCCCCAACGTCGACACGAAAACGCGGCCCGATCCGTAGTTCCGCACCCACGAAACCGCGAAATCGCCGTCCGTCCGGTGCACTCCCTTTTTCGTCAGATCCACCCCGGTTGTCTCCAGACTCATCAGCACCCGCACCCGGTCCCGCGAATAGCTCTTCACCTGATAAATTTCGTCGAAAAGGAAGAAATCCTTCGGGAAATGCGACGTCACCGGATGCTCCGGATCCTCCGTCTTGAGCTTGGCGTTGAACTGGTTCCACGGATGGAGATCGAAATAGCCGCCCACCAGTTCGCCATATTCCGGCCAGTTGTAGAGCGTATCGACCCCGCTATGCGCGGCCAGGAAGCCCTTTCCGTCCTTGCGGATGAAGTCGAGCAGCGCCGTCTTTTGTTCGTCGTCCAGGTCCAACTCGCCTGACGTGAAGAAGAACACGGCATCGAAGTAGTCCAGGTTTTTGGCGTTCGCGCCCAGCTTCCTCTTCGTAATCAGCTCGGTGTCCGTCCGCAGAAACGTGTCCCATAAGCCCGTCTCCTTCCCCAGCTTCCAGATGGTCGCGATGCCCTCCGACATCGAGTCGTGCTGAAACCCCTTCGACTGGCCGATCGCCAGAATTCGCTTCCGCTTCGGCGCTTCCGGCGTCTGCGCGCCTAGCAAAAACGCGCCTACAATAAAGGTCAAGATCACACGCATAACGCCCCCAGTCTACTAGAATGAAGCTCCCTTTTCTCGTCCTCGCCTGCTCTCTCCCGCTTGCCGCACAATCCATTCGCCCGGCCGACCTGCTGCCGCGAAACGTCGCCGTCGAGGAGGTCACATTCAAAGGCCGTACCGCCACCCGCCTCACGGACAATGCCACCGGCGATCTCCCCGACGGCCAGCGCATCGCGACCCTAAAGGGCGTCGAGTTCCAGGACGGCATCATCGAATTCGACCTCGCCGGCGACCGCGTCCCCGGAGCCTCCGAAGCATCGCGCGGCTTCACCGGCTTCGCGTTCCGCGTCAGCCCCGATGGCAAAAGCTATAACGCCTTCTACCTCCGCCCGTACAACGGTCGCTCGAAAGATCAGGTGCAGCGCAACCACTCCGCCCAATACATCTCCATCCCCGAATTCGGCTGGCGCAAGCTCCGCGAAACGTTCCCCAAGATGTACGAATCCTATGTCGACCTCGTGCCCGGCGAATGGACCAAAGTGAAAATCGAAGTCCGCGGCAACACCGCGAAGCTCTTCGTCCACGGCGCCGAACAACCAACGCTCGTCATCAACGACCTCAAAGGCGGCAACCCCAAAGGCGCCCTCGCGCTGTGGATTGACCCCTCCAGCCTCTCCCATTTCTCGAACGTCCGAATCTCGAAATAAGATGCGTCTACCGGCCCTTCTCCTTCTCGCGGCCAGCGCCGCCTGGGCCCAAGGCCCCGCCGAACTCGAAGCCGTCGTCTCCACCGACCTCGGCACTTTCCGTTTCGCCTTCGCCCCGGATAAAGCCCCGAAGCACGTCGACCAATTCCTCCTCCGCGCCCGCCAAGGCTACTACAACGGCAGCGCGTTTTTCCGCGTCGTTGCCAATGGCATCATCCAAGGCGGAGACCCGCTACTGAAGAATCCCAAAACCGCCCGCAACCTCTGGGGCACCGGCGGCCTCAACCTCCTCGCCGACGAGTTCAGCGATCTCAAACACGAACGCGGCACCGTCTCCACCGTTCGCATCCCCGGCAAGGCCGGCAGCGACGGTGCGCAGTTTTTCGTCTGCGTCGGGCCGCAGGTCGCCCTCGACGGCCAGTATTCTTCGTTTGGCCGCGTCACCGAGGGTATGGATGTCGTCGAAAAAATCTCGCAGACCCCCGCGGGCGAAAACGGCTTCACCGCGACGCCCGTTCGCATCCTCTCTGTCGCCATCGAACCCAAAAAGGTCGAGCCCTTCCTCACCGCCGCGCCCGCCGAACTCGCTCGCACCGTAGCCCTCAAAACCACCCTCGGCACCATTAAGGTCGCCCTCGAACCCACCTGGGCCCCCGAGCACGCCCGCAATTTTCTAAAGCTCACCGCCACCGGTTGGTACAACGCGACCCCCTTCCATCGCATCGCCCCCGGCTTTGTCGTCCAGGGCGGCCTCCCCACCCCGGGTCGGGCGCACAACGCTGACCGTTGGGTCCGCAACATCAAAGGCGAGTTCAACGCCGAACGCAAACACGTCCGGGGCATCGTCTCCATGGCCCGCGGCGACGACCCGAACTCGGCCGCTACCTCGTTCTTCCTCATGCTCGGCGACGCCCCCCACCTCGACGGCCAATACTCCGCGTTCGGCCGCATCGTCGAAGGACTCGAAATCCTGGAGGCCTTCGAAAAAGAGCCCGTCGACGGAGAAACGCCCAAACGCCCGCTCCAGATTATCGAAGCAACCGTGCTCCCCTAGTCGATCAAACCCTTCCGCACCGCGAACCGCACCAGTTCTCCGGTCGAATGCAGGTTCAGCTTTTCCATGATTCGCCCCCGATGCGCGTCCACCGTGTACACGCTCAGATTCAGCACCCCGGCCACGTCCTTGTTCGTCTTCCCCTCGGCGATCATCTGCAACACCTCGCGCTCCCGACTGCTCAGCAGGTCCAACGGATCCGAAACATGCTTCCGATAGTCGGTCAACACCGCATCGCTCACCGCCGGGCTTAAATACCCCTCACCCCGCGCCACCGCCCGCACCGCCGTCAAAAAATCCACATCAATCGAGTCTTTCAGCAAATAACCCCGCGCTCCCGCTCGGAGAATCTCCCGCACATAGACCGAATCCTTGTGCATGCTCAATGCCAGCACCCGTGTCTGCGGCGACGTCTCCGCCAGCCGACGCGTCGCTTCAATGCCGTTCAATTCCGGCATCGCCACGTCCATCACCACCACGTCGGGATGCAACTCCGCCGCCTTGGCGATCGCCTCGCGGCCATTGCCCGCCTCGCCGACAATTTCCATGTCCGCTTGCGCTGCCAGGATCATGCGAAATCCTTGCCGCACCACCGCGTGGTCATCGACCAACAAGATTCTGATGTTTCGTGTACTCATCGGGCAGGGCGTCCACACGCGGTGACTTCACCGGCACGGCCGCGTCAATCTCCAATCCCTGCGCCCCGTTCTGGCGCAGCGTAAACTCTCCGCCCACGCCGCGGGCTCGGGCGCGCATTCCGGTCAAGCCCATGCCCCTACGGCCGTCAGCCGCTTGGGCAGCCTGTCCCACTCCATTGTCGCCGATTCGTAGCCGCGCGTTGGCCCCGTCCAAACGCAGCGAAATTGTCACCTTCGTCGCGCCGGAATGCCGCGCCACATTCGTCAACGCCTCCTGCGCAATCCGAAACAGATGCGTCTCCGTCTCATCCGGCAACCGTTGCCCTAGCTCCGCCAGGCACTCCACCTCAATCCCCGTCCGCTGCTGAAACCGCTCCGCCAGCCAGCGCAAGCTCGCGTCCAACCCAAAATCGTCCAAAATCGTCGGCCGCAGCAGTTGCGACATCTCCCGCACGTTCTTGATCGATTCGTCCACCAACTGCAAACAATCCGTCACCCGCGCCCCTGCCGCGTCATTTTGCAGAGCGACCAAATTCGCCTTCACCGCCGTCAACGATTGCCCCAACTCATCGTGCAGCTCATGCGAAAACCGCCGCGCTGTCGTCTCCTGATTCTCCAGCATGTGCCACGAAACCCGGCTCAGCTCACTCGCCTGCCACTCCATCTTCCGCGACAACTGCGCCGTCATCCGCACCGTAAACACCGCAATCACCAGCGCCAACAACAACCCCGCCCCCAGCAACATCACCGACTGCTGCACCAGCGTCTTCGAATTCGCATCCAGCACCTGCTGCGCAAATCCGCTCCGCACGGTCCCGCTCGCAATCAGCCGCTGTACGATCGCGATCACCTCTTCGTGCCGTTCGAGAAGATCATCGGAAAGCAGCACGCTCTCGGCATCCTCCAGCGCCAATGCCCGCCGGGCCTCCCCCGAAAACGCCCCCGCCGTGCGCCCCAACTCCTTCCATAGCGCCTCGTCCGGAGTCCCCGCCCCCGCCTTCACCACCTGGTCCATCGCCACGTCCGCTTCGTTCAACTGCGACAGAATCTCGTTCCGGTCCACCGAATTCGGATCCTTGCTCAGGTTGTTGAATACCGCCTGCAGGGCTCCCTGTTCCCGGTGGACCTCGTCCACCAACCGCGCCGTACTCACCTGCTCCCCTACCAGCCGTTGCGCCGACTCTTGGATCGCCTTCGCATTCCGAACGCCAATAAATCCCGATGCCAGCAGCATCAGAATCACCAGCCCGAACCCGGACACGAGCACGCCCTTAATGCTTCGATCCGTGATCCGATCAAACATACCTCAGCCTAGCTCATTAAAACTTCCTTAAATCAAGCGCATGTGGCTTACCCCCAAATTCGGGGCAACAATTAGCCTAGCGGGGCTATACGCCTCCCCCGATCCGTTTTCGCATAATAGGCGGAACGGTTACGCCCGCAACGGCTGTCCGAATCAATTAGGAGTTTCTACCATGAAAAAGTTTGCAATTCTGGCCCTCGCGGCCGTTGTGTCCCTCTCGATGACTTCCGTGTTCGCGTCTTCCAACGAAGACAAGCCGAAGGAAGAGAAGAAGAAGGGCAAGAAGAAGAAGGAAGAGGCCCCCAAGTAGTCTTGGGTTTCCAAACCTTTTGAGAAGCGCGGACTCTTCGGAGTCCGCGCTTTTCGTTTGTGTGGCCATACCGCGAATTGGTGTGGCAGATTAGCCTGCCGGGGCTATCGGCAAGCTCCCCGGTTTTAGTGCACACTGGGCTCGTAAGGTTTTGCCCGCAACGGCTGACCGAGCAAATCAAGGAGATCCTAACATGAAAAAATTTGCGATCCTGGCCCTCGCGGCCGTTGTGTCCCTCTCGATGACTTCCGTTTTCGCGTCTTCCACCGAAGACAAGCCGAAGGAAGAGAAGAAGAAGGGCAAGAAGAAGAAAAAGGAAGAGGCCCCCAAGTAGTCTTGGGTTCCCAAACCTTTTGAAAAACGCGGACTCTTCGGAGTCCGCGTTTTTCGTTTACCGCAACGATATTCCCGTCATCACCAACCCCACCACCACAATCACCCCCGCCGATACCACCGGCACCGCCCGAAACAACCGGCTCTCCCGCCAGCCACTCACCTCCGGCAGCAAGTTCTTCGCATACAGCACCCCCACCCCAATCGCCATCAACACGCTCGCCAGCCCCAAGCTGAACGCCACCAGCAGCAGCAACCCAAATCCCGTCCGCTGCACCGAAATCGCCGAAAGCAGCAAAATCAAAGCCGACGGACACGGCACCATCCCCCCACTCACCGCCAACGCCACCAGCGACCCCCCACTCACCTCGTCCACCTCATGGCTATGCCCGTGGTCCAGCACCCCCGTCCGCTGCAGCAACAACCACACCCCCACCAACACGATCGACGCGCTCGAAATTACCCCCAACGTCTTCACGAGCTGCGCCGCCATCACATACTGCGACAGATACAGCGTCACCATCCCCAACCCAAACACGCTGATCGTATGCGTCAACGTCACCATCCCCCCCAGCAAGATCGCGTGCCGAAACGTCCCTCGCGCCCCCACCAGATACGCCGCCACAATCGTCTTCCCATGTCCCGGCGCCATCGCATGCATTGCCCCAAATCCAAACGCCACCGCCAACCCCGCCAGCAGCAACCCGCCCGAAATCTCCTCCTTCCCCAATAACTCGCTCAAATAGTCGCCCTTGGCCACCTCCCCCCGCGCCGGCACCGCCCCCGGCATCGCCACCGGCTCCCGAACCACCGGCTGAGCGACCGGAGCCACTTTCACCGGCTCGAAAGCCGCCGCCGCCACGGTCCAAGCCAACTCCGCCCGCAAATCCTGCGGCGGTGCCGCCGTCGCGTCCTCCGGGTACTTCGTCAACCCCGCACTCCGCTCCACCGCCCCCTGCGACGCCCGCGTCAAGCTCGCTCCCGGCCCCGCCGCGATCACAATCTCTTTCCAACCCGCCCGCTCCGCATAGTTCCGGTCTTCAAACGTCACCGCCCCGGCCCCCGCCGCCACCTCCAACTCCCCCTCCACCCGCATCACCATCATTTGCCCCGCCCCTTCGCTCACCCGCGCCGTCACCCGCTTCACCACCGGCGCAACCGCCTTCCCGCCCACCCGGATCTCCAACCCCTTCGCCCACTCCCCCATCTGCCCCGCGGCCTTCTTATCCAACTCCGCCCGCGGCCCGTCCGCCTTCACGCCCCACTGCCGCAACAGCTCAAACGTCGGAATCTCCGCCAAGTCCAACGCATACCGCAGCCGCAACCCCGACGCCGTCGCCTCCAATCGGGTATAGTGGCTGACACTGAAATTCCCCATCGGATGCCCAAAGGCAGACGACAAGGCGAGAAGCAAAATCGACAGAGGATAGCGACAAAACATTACAATAGGTTCTACGTTATTGGCGACAAGCCGGATGTATGCCCCCAGTAATCACAGCACAGGACGTGCCCTCACATGGACATCTCGAAATAGCCACCGGGACAATTGTAACCCCAGCGGCCCGCGATCTCGCGCGCGAACGCGGCGTTGCCCTCGTCGAACTCCCCGCCTCCCAAATCCGCCCCCCCGTTGACCCCGCCCGCACCATCGCCATCGGAGCCGACCACGGCGGCTTCCGCATGAAGGAAACCCTCAAACCCGTCCTCCTCGAACTCGGCTACCTCGTCCTCGACGTCGGCACCGCCTCCGAACAACCCGTCGACTATCCCGACCTCGCCGAAAAGGTGGCCAACGCCGTCGCCACCCGCCAAGCCGCCTACGGCATCATGATCGACGGTGCCGGCATCGGCTCCGCCATGGCCGCCAACAAGGTCCCCGGCATCCGCGCCGCCCTCTGTTACGACCGCGCCTCCGCCCGAAACGCGAAAGAGCACAACGCCGCCAACGTCCTCACCCTCGGCGGCAAAATGCTTACCATGAGCCAGGCTGAGGAGGTGCTTCGCACCTGGCTCGCCACCCCCTACGCCGCCGGCCGCCACCAAGCCCGCATCGATAAAATTACCGCCCTCGAAAAGAAATACGCCCAGTGACCGAAGCCGAACTCGAACAACTCGTCGCCCAAATCGGAGAGCAAATCCTCTCCCGCGTCCAACCCTCCGCCCGTCGCGGCGAAGGGCTCAACATCGCCGAACTCGTCTGCCCCGATTGCACCGGTCGCTGCGCCCAAACCTGCGAAAAGAAGACGAAGGAAATCGTCGCCGCCGGCGCCTGCCGCGTCTCCGCCAGCGAAAAACTCACCCGCATCGATAACGACCTCGCCTCCCTCATCGACCACACCATCCTCCGCCCCGATGCCACCGAAGACGACGTCCGCAAAGTCTGCGCCGAAGCCCGCAAATACGTCTTCGCCTCCGTCTGCGTCAACCCCTATTGGGTCCCCCTCGTCGCCCGCGAACTCCGCGGCTCCGCCGTCAAAGTCTGCACCGTCGTCGGCTTCCCCCTTGGCGCCACCACCACCGCTTCGAAATGCGCCGAAACCGCCGAAGCCATCAAAAACGGAGCCACCGAAATCGACATGGTGCTCAATATCGGTGCCCTCAAATCCGGTGACCTCCCCACCGTCGAAGCCGATATCCGCGCCGTCGGTGAAACCTCCCATCGCGGCGGAGCCATCCTCAAAGTCATCCTCGAAACCGCCCTCCTCAACGACCAGCAAAAGGTCGCCGCCTGCCAAGCCGCCAAACAAGCCGGCGCCGATTTCGTCAAAACCTCCACCGGCTTCGCCAAGTCCGGCGCCACCGCCGCCGACATCGCCCTGATGCGAGCCACCGTCGGCCCCAACATCGGCGTCAAAGCCTCCGGCGGCATTCGCTCCTACGAAGATCTCAAAACCATGGCCGCCGCCGGAGCCAGCCGTATCGGTGCCAGCGCCTCCGTCCAAGTCCTAGCGGAAGCAGGTAAACAATGACGCCGCAAACCCCCGGAGTCCGCTTCAAAGACCGCACCGAAGTTCTCGACTTCCTCCTCGAAGTCGCCGCCGCCACCCAGGAAACCCTCGACCTCGACCGCATCCTCAGCAACGTCGCCACCATCGTCACCCGCGTCATCCCCTCCCAACTCTTCGCCATCCTGCTCTATAGCGACCGCCGCAAAGGCCTCCGCATCCGCTACTCCGTCGGTCACCGCCGGGAGATCGTCGAAAACCTCATCATCCCCCTCGGCGAAGGCCTCACCGGCATCGCCGCCCAAACCCGCGAAACCGTCCTCTCCGGCGACGTCCGCAAGGACCCCAACTACCTCCCCGCCCTCGACGCCGTTCGCAGCGAACTCGCCGCCCCCATGATCGCCCGCGGCAAACTCGTCGGCGTCATCGACCTCCAATCCACCTCCCTCCACGCCTACAGCGAGTACGACAAAATGCTCGTCCACCTCCTCGCCTCCCGCGTCGGGTCGTCGATTGACAACGCCCGCCTCTACCGCCGCGTCGACGTCCAACACCGCACCATGCGCACCCTCGCGCGCGTCTCCCAAGAGTTCTCCTCCATCCTCGATCTCGACGAACTGCTCCGCAAACTCGCCGCCATCATCCGTTCCCTCATCGACTACGACGCCTTCGCCATCCTCCTCCTCGACGAACCCCGCCAGGTCCTCCGCCATTCGTTTTCCATCCGCTACGACGAAGAGGTCACCCCCGATCACATCCCTCTCAGCCAGGGCATCACCGGTGCCGCCGCCCGCCTCCGCCAGCCGATGCGCATCGAAGACACCGCCGCCGACCCCCGCTACATCGCCACCCATCCCAACATTCGCTCCGAAGTAGCGGTCCCCCTCCTCCTTCGCGACCGCGTCATCGGCGTCCTCGACATCGAAAGCTCCAGGCTCAACAACTTCACCCTCGAACACGTCCGCACGCTCACGCTCCTCGGCCCCACCATCGCCAGCGCCCTGGAAAACGCTCGCCTGTACGATGAAATCACCCAACGCGAACAGCGCATGGAAAACGATCTGCAGGCCGCCCGCAAGCTCCAGTCCATCCTTCTCCCCAGCGACCCACCCGACGTCGAAGGGCTCCAAATCGCCGTCGGCCTGAAGCCCGCCCGCGAAATCTCCGGCGACCTATTCGACTTCTTCGACTACGACAACGGCCAAATGGCCATCGTCTTCGGAGACTCCTCCGGCAAAGGTGCGGCGGCCGCCCTTTACGCCGCCCTCGTCGGCGGTCTGCTCCGCTCTCTAGCCCGCCGCAAGCGAGGCCCCGCCGACCTCCTCCGCGCTCTTAATACCAATCTCGCCGAACGCAAAGCCGAAGCCCAATACGCGACCCTGCTCGCTATGCTCTGGGACGCCCGCACCATGCGCCTGACGATGGCCAACGCCGGCGGCACCCCGCCCATCATCTGTCGCGGCGACGAGCTGCTCAACCCCGAAACCTCCGGCGTCCCCGTCGGCCTGCTCGAAGACCGTCGCTACGACGAAACGGTAGTCCAACTCCAATCCGGCGACCTGATCGTTCTCACGTCGGACGGCATCCTGGACGCCTTTAACGAGGCGGGAGTCGAGTACGGCCGCGATCGTTTAGGCCTAGCCATCAAGCGCCACTGCGGCGAGGCCCCGCAGGCCGTCGTCGACTCCATCTTCGCCGACGTCCAGCTCCACGTCGCCGAGGCCCCTCAGTTCGACGACCAAACTATTCTCATCCTCCGCGTTGAATAGGCGACTCAAATCCTTCCCAGCGCTCAGCTAGCCGAGTAGATGCACCACATGGGCTTTCAAGATCGGCAGATCGCGGTCCACGACAATCCAAACGATCTCCACGTCCACTCCGAAATACTCATGGACGATCACGTTCCGCATCCCAGCAGCTTGCACCCAAGCGTCGTGAGGATTCTGCGCACGGAAGTCCTTCGATAGCGCTCGGCAAGCCTCCCCGATGATAACCAAGTGATGAACGATCCAAGTCTGAATCAATTCGTCCTGCTCGAAACGTTCCTGGCCCTCACTCGCATATCGCTCGACCCGTTCGATCGCCTCCAGGATATCCATTAAGCGTTGCCGATCATCCCTCACAAAAGTAACGCCTCCGCGAGAACCCGCTCCCGCACCATCGGCCGCAACCCCCGCTCCGTCACTACATCCACCCTCGAATGCAACAGCGCTTCCAGGTCAGCCCCCAGCCCCCCCAAATCAAACAGTGACCGACCCGGTTCCAACTCGACCAAGAAGTCGATATCGCTATCC
Source organism: Acidobacteriota bacterium (assembly GCA_026394015.1). Taxonomy (GTDB): domain Bacteria; phylum Acidobacteriota; class Terriglobia; order Bryobacterales; family Bryobacteraceae. Next base: position 2,433 of record JAPKZA010000279.1, on the reverse strand, counting down.
ACGTCGCTCTGCGCCCGCGCGACCGATCCAAAGACCCACAACCTTCGGGCACCCCGCCGCTCCGCGATCTTCAAAATCGCAGGCTTCCATACCGTCCGCAGTTCCTCAAGCGTCATGGCACTCTCTCCCTCCAGCATAAACCTTCCCAACGCCTGTTCTACCATGGAGGTTCATCCCCCATTTCCCAGATGCTCCTCCCTCCCTTCACCTACCGCCAACAGAACCTCTTCGTCGAAGGCTGCGACCTCGAAGCCATCGCCCGCCGCGAAGGCACCCCCCTCTACGTCTATTCGAAGGAAGCCATCCTCACCCGCTACCAAGCCTACGAAGCCGGCTTCGCCTCCGTCCCCCATCAAATTTGCTACGCCGTCAAAGCCAACTCCAACCTCTCTATCCTCCGGCTCCTCGCCGAAGCCGGCGCCGGTTTTGACATCGTCTCCGGCGGCGAACTCTTCCGCGTCCTCCAAGCCGGCGGCGACCCCGCAAAAGTCGTCTTCTCCGGCGTCGGCAAAACCCGCGACGAGGTCGAATACGCCCTCTCCACCGGCATCCACTCCTTCAACTGCGAAAGCGAAGCCGAACTCCAACTCATCAGCTCCATCGCCGCCCGCCACAACAAAACCGCCCGCATCGCCCTCCGCGTCAACCCCCACGTCGACGCCGCCACCCACCCCTACATCTCCACCGGCCTCCGCGACCACAAATTCGGCATCGACATCACCGAAGTCGAAGCCGTCTACGCCCGCGCCCTGTCCCTCCCCAACCTCCAACTCGAAGGCGTCAGCGCCCACATCGGCTCCCAACTCCTCAATACCAACCCCCTCCTCGAAGCCCTCGACGCCCTCCTCCAACTCATCGACCGCCTCCGTGCCATCGGCGTCCCCATCACCCATCTCGACATCGGCGGAGGCCTCGGCGTCCCGTATAAAGAGGAGCACGTCGAACCCATCGTCGCCGACCACCTAGCCGCCGTCTGCGCCCGCTGCACGGGCAAAAACCTAACTCTGATGACTGAGCCCGGCCGCTCCATCGTCGGCCCCGCCGGTGTCCTTGTCACCCGCGTTCTTTACCGCAAAAAGACCGAGACTAAGGAGTTTGTCATCGTCGACGCCGCCATGAACGATCTCATCCGCCCGGCGCTCTATCAGGCGCATCACGAGATCGTCCCTCTGCGCAAAACCTTCCCTGGCACGTTCGTTGCGGACGTGGTCGGCCCCGTCTGCGAGTCCGGCGACTTCTTCGCCCGCGACCGTGAGATGGCCCAGTGTCTCCCCGGCGATTTCCTGGCCCTCGCTACGGCCGGAGCTTACGGCTTCGTCCTGGCGAGCAACTACAACACCCGCCCCCGTGCCGCCGAAGTCCTTGTCGATGGCGACCAGTGGCGCATCGTCCGTCGCCGCGAGACGTACGAGGATCTGATTCGCGGCGAGTAAGCCATGCGAATCACCCTGGATCACTGGACCACTTATCGTTACAGTAGCGCGGTCACTCTCGACCCCCACACGATCCGTCTCCAGCCCCGCATGAGCGGCACCCAGTGGCTGCTGGCGTTCAACTTGGAGATCCTCCCGAAGCCAGCCGGCACGGCGGAATGTCTCGATCAGGATGGCAACTTGGCGCATTACGCCTGGTTCGCCGCCCCGACGAACCAGCTCAGCATCCGCATGCGTTCTACGGTGCGTCTCGTCCGCGAAAACCCCTTTGATTTCCTTCTGAGTAAGGAGCCCCTGATTCTCCCTCTCTGGTACAAAGAGCCCCTCTCTTCGTCCCTGTTCGCCTATCGACTAACGAACCAAATCGATTCGACCGTCAAGGATTTCGCCCTCAAGATAGCGGCCGGAGCGAAGGGAGACGCGTTAGCATTTCTGACGGCTTTGAATCAGGAATTACACACGACTTGCCAACAGTTAACCCGTCCCGAGGGCCCGGCGTGGCGTTCGGACGAAACGCTCCGTCGCCGCGAGGGGGCGTGCCGGGATTTGGCGGTGCTCTTCTGCGACGCCTGCCGAGTGATGGGGATCGCCGCCCGCTTCGTCAGCGGATATGAGTGTGCGTCGGCGGGCCGTTCGGATTCCTACATGCACGCCTGGGCCGAGGTCTATCTCCCCAACGCCGGCTGGCGAGGTTATGACCCGTCGCGTGGCCTGGCCGTATCGAACGCCCACGTGGCGGTAGCCGCTGGCTTCGACTTCGAACTCGCCGCGCCGATCTCCGGCTCGTTCACCGGAACGGGCGGGTCCAACATCACGGCGACCATCGTGATGAATGCCGATCCCGACCCGACCTAGAGTCTGGGTCCATTGATTTAACGGCAGTTTAACGGCACAATAACGGAAGTCCGCATTCACTCACGGCCGCCTGCCCACGGGAGCCACAACGCCTGATTCCGCTGTTGCTCTGTGTCCAATCCAGCCACACGAGCAGAAGCGCTTC
>JAPKZA010000414.1:22622-22924 GCA_026394015.1 Acidobacteriota bacterium | reverse complement strand
TCGGCAGGCCCTTACAAATCAACTCCCCGTTCTCCACAAACCAGGTATCGGGTGCCGTATTCACGTTCACCCAACCGGTCAGGTCCTTCCCGTTGAACAAATCGCGGAAGCCGAAAGGAGGTTCCGCCGCCCAAACCATCGAGGTGATAAACAATGCCGCTAGCAGTTTCATTTTTAACTACGATAATAGGTCATGCGGCGCTTGGCTACCCTCATCTGCTTTTTTTTCTCCCTCACCTCCTCCGCGCGCTCCCTCAGTCCTTCCGAATTCGCCACCCTCATCGCGGAACTTTCCGAGCCCG
>JAPKZA010000414.1:8138-22569 GCA_026394015.1 Acidobacteriota bacterium | reverse complement strand
GTCGACATTTCTCACCGTCGCCGAGCGCCTCCGCACCCTTCCCCGGGGTGGCGTCTACCTCGGCGTCGGCCCCGATCAGAACTACTCCTACATCGCCCAACTCCGCCCCCAATTCGCCTTCATGGTGGACGTTCGCCGGGGCAACCTGCTCGAACACTTGCTCTTCCGCAGTCTCTTCGCCCAGTCCCGCAATCGGCTTGAATATCTTTGCCACCTCCTCGGCAAAGTTACCCCGGAAGACCTGGCCGGTTGGGACGACCGGCCCTTGCCCGAGCTCGTCAAATACCTCGACTCGGCCCCCCGCGCGGCAACCATCGCGCCCCTCAAAGACCCCGCCATTCCCCTTTCCACCGACGACCGCAAAGCGATCGCCGGCTTTCACAAACGCTTCATCGCTGACGGCCTCGACCTCCGCTTCAACAGCCATGGCCGCGAACCCCGCCCGTACTATCCCCGCCTCCGCAATCTGGTGCTTGCCACCGACACTGCCGGAAAACCCGCCAGTTATCTCGCGCGCGAAGAAGACTTCCGCTACGTCCAACTCATGCACCGCGAAAATCGCATCGTGCCTGTCGTGGCAAATCTAGCGGGTGAGAAGTCCCTCCGCGCTATCGCGGACTTCGTTCGCAAAGAAAAACTCACCGTCTCCGCCATCTACACCTCCAACGTCGAGCAGTATCTATACCGGGGCAGGGAACTCGTCCAATTCGTCGCCAACCTGCAATCCTTCCCCACCACCCCGCAGTCGTTGATGATCCGCAGCGGCATGGGGCCCTACGCCCGTGGCAACACCTACAGCGACCAACTCACCCAACCTCTCGAATCCTTCCTCGCCGACTGGAAAGCCGGACGGCTGCGGAGTTACCCCGACATCATCCAGGCCAGCCGGCCCTAGCCTTCTTCGCCCCGGTATGTTAGCCTACTCTGCAACGTCGCTTCCAGGTATCTCCCAGGTCCCGTCTTCTTTCCCTTCTTCTTTTGCTTGCCGCGCCGCTATGCGCCTAAACCGTTGGTGCCAGCCTCCAAGGCACCGTCGCCGATACCTCCGGGGCCATCATTCCGGGGGCCAGATACGAACTCCGCGCCTCCGGTCTCCAGTCCCGGCTCAAAAAAATCGAACGATCAACGCCGGCCAGCACGCAGTCGCCGACGTCCAACTCGAAATCGGGCGCCCCGGCAGCGAATCCGTCGCCGAAGCGTAAGTCTTCTGCCAAATTAATGGCCCTCGGACACCCAACTCTTACTTCGGGACGATCACGGTCGAAAGCGAGGCATCGAGAAGGAGGAGTCTAAGCCGCCGGGAAGATGTTGAGGGTTTTGGGGCCCGAGAACGGCTTTCCGACCGGAGTGTTTCTCTCCGGTCGGAAAGTGCGACGGCTGCATCTTTGTAAGAGTTTCTCGACATCAGCCGTTCGTAACGCAACGACTGGAATGCCAATGTCGGCATCATTAAGTCAACTACGGCAAAGTCAACAGAAACCGATTCCTGAACCCGTGCTCGAACGATTCCCATAGCAATCCGTAATGCCAGAATCGTTGTATGTAGCGTAGACTGTCGCCGACACCCCGTTGGCCTCTACATAGCCAACGAGGCTCCCGAAAGTAGGAAATCCCCCCCCTCCCATCGTTGTGGTAACAGACTGGGAGCACTGGAGTGCCTGGATCGTAACCCCTACGCTTGGCGAGAAATTGTTTGAGCACGAACCGTAGGTCGACATACTGATCCTGAAGTTAGTTCCTGACGTAACAGCATTACACGCGCTGAAGGGGGCGCAGTAATACGACAGCAGATCTGGCACCTGTGCGATACCAGCACCAGCGGCGAGAAAAAAGAAGCAAATCCTAGCAAGTGTTTTCATAAGAGTAGTCTCCTTGCACCCAGTGTTACTACTGGAGCGGCTGAACATTCCTGTTGCTCACGAAAAGAAAGTCTATCGACTCCGACAAACTAAATTTTCGTAGAAGAATTATTTGGGCCAGTCCACGTTGGGTCACGGCGAAATAATAATCCCGATCACGTTCAAGTTCCGGCAGCGGAACCGTGGCCCGAGGTTTCAGCTTCGAGAGTTGGTCCACACGGTCCCGAAATAGCGCAGCCTCAGTTACCTTACCTCGCATGTCGTTGAACTCGCGAATCAACTCTCGAAGCGCATCTTGTTCTATTTGATACCTTACGGAGGAACCACTCCGGTCCGGGCCTACCAGCCGCCCGTCGGCAAAGATCACCGCATCAAGCCCCACGGATACCTTTTTAGCCAACTGCAGTCTACCACTCAACTCGCGAAGCTGATCTGGATCTCCTGCCGCATAACCAGGCGCAGTCCGCGTTATGCCTGGAAACAGCACGACGGACTGACCTTGTTGAATACGTTCTGCGGGATTCGTCGCACCATGGACCATGGTGTGAGTCCATATCATGGGTGCTCTGCCCTCATACTCCAGAACGCATCGCACGACGAGTCGCACAATTGGGGTTGGAGATTCGTTTCTTACGATCAGCAAAAATGGCTTGAGGGTTTCTTCGAGCGGGGGCCCGCCTCGACCGCCCTTGTTGATCGCATCTGCTTCGGCCTCAAATCCGATCAAGCCCTTCCTTAGGACGGAAACGCCATAAGTCGACCGCGATCCGGTGTCAAAAGTAACCTCTTGCGCGATACTGTCTCGTGCGAAGAGGAGGAATACGGGCAATGCTAGTAACGCCGGTGCCCGGTTCAAAACACTGAGTGAAGTAATCATGGCTGATCCTACCAATCATGACTGCCTACCCCTTCCGGATAGGGAGGTTGTGTTGACGTTCGGTCGAAATACCCTTTGGTATTGAACTGGTGTCGCTACACTCAACTAGGGCAATTATCATGCCCCGAGGGGGGGGGCTGTCAATGGAAATAAAGTTGTCCTATGTAAATTAATTCCCATATTACAGCGTCAACCCGCCCCGCGTCTCACCGCGCTCATAAACCATGCTCGCCCGGCCCACCAGCAGCGTATCCAATCGTCCAATCGCCTTCACGTTCTTATTGTGATAAGGCAACTGATGCAGAATGTACCGCATCGCGTTAATCCGCGCCCGCTTCTTACAGTCTGACTTCACCACCGTCCACGGCGCCTCTTCCGTATCTGTGTAGAAGAACATCGCCTCTTTCGCCCGCGTGTACTCCTCCCACTTTTCGAGCGAAGCCAAGTCAATCGGGGATAACTTCCATTGCTTCAACGGATGCGCCTCCCGCTCCTGAAACCTTCGCCGCTGCTCCTCCTGACTTACCGAAAACCAAAGCTTAAATAGGTGGATCCCACTCCGCACCAAGTTCCGTTCAAACTCGGGCGCCTGTCGCACAAACTCCTGGTACTCGTGGTCGGTACAGAAGCCCATCACCCGCTCCACTCCCGCCCGGTTGTACCACGATCGGTCAAACAGCACGATCTCCCCCGCCGTCGGCAAATGTTGGATGTAGCGTTGCAAATACCACTGTCCCCGCTCACTCTCGCTCGGCTTATCCAGCGCCACCACCCGCGCGCCGCGCGGATTCAAGTGCTCCATGAACCGCCGAATCGTGCCGCCCTTACCCGCCGCGTCTCTCCCTTCAAAAATAATCACCACCCGCTGCCCCGTTGCCCTCACCCACGCCTGCAGCTTCAGCAACTCCACCTGTACTTGATACTTATTCCGCTCGTAGCTCTTCCGCGACATCCGATTCTTGTACGGATACGCCCCGTCCAGCCAATCCTCGGCCAACTCATCATCCGGATCCGAATCCTCCGGCGCCTCCTCCGTCCCCCGCTGTCGCAGCGCTTTCCGCAGCGTCTGTACCTCGTCTGGCGAAGCGCCTTTCAAGATCGCCTCAATCTGCTCCTGCTTGGCGGTCGTGGCAATATCTTCGATCGCCACCGCCTTCGCTTCCAGCACCGAAGCAATGGTCTCATTCACGCGCTTGGCCGCCACGCCGCGGCTCTTTCGGGGAGTTCTGATTGCCATAAAGATTATAGGAGTTGTGCGCCGGTCTTGGTGTCGAAAATCAAAGAGGACTTAGCAGGAATCGCTACCTCCAGCGTACTACCGTTCCGCAGATGCACCCGTGCCGCCCCTCCCTCTTTGGAATGGATCAATAACAGCCCACCGCCCACGTGCACCGGCCGATCTCCGTCCACATAAATATGTGCCCCCGCCGCCCGCAGCGCCTCTCGCCATCTCGACGCCCCTCGGATCTCTGTCGTCTCCCCCGTTAACTCCCGCGTAAAGCTCCCACGCAACCGCTCGCCATCGCAGTAACCCGGCTTGCCCTGGAAAATTACCTTTCGTCCCCTCTCCAGTAACTCCGTCTTGATCCATCGCCGCTGAGCCGCACTCATCAGCCAGGTATTCGCGAACACGATCACCGCAAACCTTCCCAACTCCATCCGCGGCAAGTCCGCCAAATGCACCGTCTCAATGCCCGCCCCACTCCGCCACGCCTCGCCCATCGTCCGGTTCACGGCCACCGGGTCTGTATACGGATCCGTCTCCCCGGAATGTCCCGTGTAGTAATAAACCTCCGTATCGAATACAAACAGGACATCTCCCGCTGGCTCGTATGGCCGCTGATGATACTGCTCGAGCAACGCCTTCAATCGCGTAATCTCTGCCATCAACCGTTTGTCCATCCACCATCCCGCCTGGTTCGCCGGCCCGAAGTCGTAGAACCACAGTCCCATCCCCCGCGTGTAGCTTTCCAGCACATTTCGCCGAATCACCGCCACATCCGCCGCCACATCCGTCAGCGCAAACGCCGTGTCCACGTTATTCATCCATTTCCACGAAGGCGTTTGGTCCATCTCATCCAAAAACAACTTCCCGTGCAGCCGAATCGATTCAATCAGCGCCCGAGTGATCCCCGATCCCCCTAAATCCCGATAGTTCGCCCCGTAAGCTTGCGGCGCGCTCAGGTAGTCGATCTCACCCGCCGCCAGGATCTTTTGTAAGCTCAGATGGCCCCCTGTCGCCTGCCGCGCGAACATCGAAAAGAAGTAACCATAAAACGTCCCGGTCAGAATCGGCCTCGGCCAATTCTTCTTCACCACCCCGCAAAAATGAATAATCAAATCCGCCACCATCTCCTGCTGGCAGCGATAGTAAGCAATCACGTTCTTCCGCTTCTCCGGATCGCGGAATATCCCATCGTCTAACGCCGCCCGCTCCGCTACCGTCGGCACCGGCCCCCCGAACAACTTCTGCATCGGCGCGCTCGTGTCGGGTTCGTTTCGCATAAATCCCCACTGGTGCCACTCCCCGTACACCCCACACGCCACATGGATCCCTGCCAACGCCGCCCCCTCCGGCGTCTTCGCTAACCCCCGCAGAAGCTCCACCGTCTTCGCCGTAGCCATCGCCTTCCATTTCTCCGACGCCATGCTCACCCGCGGCGTCCGCCGCAAATCGTCCATCAGCAACCGAACCGGCGTAGTCCGCTCAATCTTTTCGTACTCGCCGTTGGCATATCGCACGAGCTCTTCCGGATGCGCCGCCGCCCACCACCCCGGCGCATTCAAGTGCCACCGAATCACGATCGCCGCCTCCGGGCAAGCGTCTATTACCCCCCGTAAATGTCGCCGCACGGTCGCCAAATCCAGCGGCCCTTCCTTCGCCCAAACCAGCTCCAGGAACAGGTCAATCTGAAACAAGCGAAACCCCGCAGCCGCAAACGCCCGTAGATTCCGTTGCGGCTCCTCCTCCCACGTCCACCGCCCCCCCGGGCAATCCGTCAACGCATAAAAGCAAGCATACGTCGGCTTCCCGTTCACAAACAGCGTCGGCTTATTGTTCCAAGCCCCGACCCTGGCCTCCATCGGCCTTCCCCCGGCCGCCGCCAGTACCGACAGCCCGCAGGCCTGTAAAAAAGCGCGTCGATTCCACATCGCCCTCCAGTCTACCCGCCCAACGCCAACCCATGCGCAATCGACGTAAATTCGTTCCCCGACTCAATCCGCTCCGCCCCAAATCGCTCTTCGAAAATCCGTCGCACCGCCGGCACAAACGACGTTCCCCCGGTCAGGAACACCCGGTCCACCCGCGTCGCCCCCAGCCGATCCACACACCCCGCAATCGCCCGTAAGTCCTCCCCAATCCACTCTTCAAAATCCGCCCGCCGCACCGTCGTCCCAATGTCGACGCTTCCCTCGGCAAACCGAAATTCCGCCGCGTCCTGGCTCGATAGCGTCCGCTTCGTCCTCTGCACCGCCTGATGCAGCCGATACCCCAAATCCTCATTCACCAAGTCGTACAGCGCCTGCAGCTTCTCCGGCTCCTCCCCCTGACCCGGCAGCGTCTTCAACAGATGCAGCGTCTCCTTCGTTCGCAAAAACGACAAATAGTGCCACCGCTCCAAATTCGCATACAGCCACACCGGCACCGGCAACCGCTTCCCCATCGATCCAATCACCGATCCCAATCCCAACTCCGGCGACACCACATGCCGAATCAACCGCGCATCAAAGCTATCCCCCGCCACCCCCACCCCGCCGTTGCCCAATAACTCCCGCTGCCCCGGCCCCACCCGCAGCAACGAAAAATCGCTCGTACCCCCTCCAAAGTCCCCCACCAACAGAACCTCTTCCTTCGTTAGCCGTGCCGCGTAAAACGCCGCCGCCGCCACCGGCTCCATCTCAAACTCCACCTCGTCAAACCCCGCCAATGCAAACGCCTTCCCCAACCGTTCTACCGCGTAGGCATCGTCCGCTTCCGTCTCCGCCCCCACAAACCGAACCGGCCGCCCCACCCGCGCCCGCTTCACCTCCACCCCGAACTGCCGCTCGGCTTCTCCCCGCAAATCCCGCAGCAAAATCGCGATCAAATCCTCAATCGTGTAATGCCGCCCCAACACCTCCGTCGACCGCAAACTCTTACTCGCCAAAAACGATTTCAGCGACTGAATCAATCGCCCCTTGGCGTCCGCATCCAGATACTGCGTAATCGCCTCCGGGCCCGTCCACCACTGCGCCCGCGCCGCCTTCCGCGACTCCGCATACAGGATGGATCGGTAGCTCTCCGATCCATCCGAAAACTGCGCCAGCCGAACCTGGCCCTCCACCGCCATCGCGATCGAGCAATTGGTCGTCCCGAAATCGAGTCCAACCATTACTGGGTTAACTTCACGCCGTGCGATAGCTTTTCAATCCCGTCCGGATTCCAGGAAAATCCATATCCCGGCCCTTCCGGGACCTGTATGTATCCCTCGCCATCAAGCACCGGCCGCGTCAAGAACACTTCGTCCAAATATGGCTCCGGCGTCAAATACTCTACCCACCGGCCATTCCCTGCCGCCGCCGTCAAATGCAGATCCGCCGCCAACCCAATTCCTGTGTTCCAACCATGTGGCACTACCAAAATATTGTGGTCGTCCGCATATTGCCCAATCCGGTGCTGCTCGGTCAACCCGCCCACTTTCGTCACGTCCGGCTGCAAATAGTCCACCGCCCGCCGCTCAATCCAAGGCAGGAACGCCTGCCGCCGGGTCAGCACCTCTCCCGCCGCAATCGGCAACCGCGACTGCCGCGTCAGCTCCACATAGCCATCTAAGTCGTCCGGCCGCAGCGGCTCCTCGAACCAAGTTACTTCATAAGCCGCCAACATCTCCGCCGTAGTGATTGCCCACTTATACCCATGCGGCCACAACGCGTCCGATCCCCCCGCGTCCACCATCAATTCGCAATCGTCCCCCACCGCCTCCCGCGACTCCCGCACAATCGCCTCGTCCACCTTCGCGTTTTGCCGCCCAAACGGTCCCCACCCAATCTTGAACGCCCGAAAGCCTCGCCCGTGCGCCGCCTGCAGCTTGTCCTTCATCTTCCCCGGTTCTTCCATCAGCATCGACGCATACGGCTTCACCCGGCTTCGCAGTTTCCCGCCCAACAGCCGGTGAATCGGCTGTCCGGTCACCTGCCCCAACAGGTCCCACAGCGCCATATCGATCCCGGAAATAGCATGGGTCACACTCCCGCCCCGCCCTTGCCAAAACGTGTTCTGATGCAGCATCTCCGTCGTCGCCGCCGGGTCAATCGCCGACGCGCCTTCGTACAGCGGTCGCAGTAAATCCAGCGCCGCTTGCACCAAACCAGCCGAGGTATACACGCTCCCCAGCGCCGTCAGCCCGGTGTCGGTCACCACCTCCACCAGCGTCCGCGTCTGTTCCAAGTCCGAAAACCGCGACGGCCAATCCGCGTAGGCTTTCCCGAACAGGGGAATCGCCCGAATCAATCGAATCCGATGCATAGCTTTAATTATCCCTGATAACTCGGGTCCAGCACTTTTCGCGCCGTCTCCGCCCCACGCACCGGCCAACTCGCATCGGTCAACAACCCAATCTGCTTCAGCACCGAAGCCTGGTCCCAATAGATGTGCTCGTGCGCCAGTTTCCCGTCTCGGAACTTCACAATTGCCACGAGCGGCACCTCCACCCGTCTCCCCGTCGGCGCCACCCCGGGCAGCATCCATGGCATCTCCTGCGTATGCGTGAACGAGAAGAGCATCTCGTCGACCAAGTGGTCTTCTCCCACCGTTCTCGAAACCGGGGTCAACGTCGTGTCTGGCGGCATCGCCGGAATGAACCGCTCGGCGTAGAACTCCGCCAGCGCCGCTTTCCCGTAGCCGCCCGTCAACACCGGGATGTGGTTCACGTAGGCGTCCTCCACCATCGTTTCTAAAGTCGCCGCCGTATCCCGCGTCGCAAACTCATGCGCCGTATGCTCCTCCCACAGCCGAATCAACTCATCTTTGGTCATGCAAACCCCAAGGTCAACACCGTTACGTCATCCCCTTCGTCCGTCAGCCCATCCGAGTAAACTATCAGCTTCTTCCGCCCCGCCGTCGACACCGCGTCCATCGCAATCGTCACGTTCCCAAACATCCCGATCACCGTGTTGTTCGACCCCAACTCTTCCCCGTCCAATTCGCCCGCCGGATGGCCGCAGTTCGCATAGACCAGCGTCTGCTCCGTCCGGTCCCAAATCCCGTAGAACAGCGTCGCATAGCAGGTCTCCGTCGTCGCCGCGTGGAACAGCCGATTGATCTGCGTCAGCAGCACCTGCGGCTGGCTATGGTCTCCGGCCCGGAACAGCGCCTGTAAATTCGCCATCATCAGCGCCGCCGGAATCCCTTTCCCCGAAACATCGGCCAGTAAGAACGCCAACCGGTCTTCCCGCAAAACAAAGAAGTCATAATAATCCCCGCCTACTTCGTTCGCCGGCTCAAACCGCACGGCAATCGAAACTCCCGCCATCGTCGGCGGTGCGGCCAGCAGACGCTGCTGCACCTTCCGGGCCAAATCAAGCTCGCCTTCCTTAGCGCGTCTTCTTTGCAAATGCGCTTCCACTTTTTCCAGCAGATGCTGGTTATCAAATGGCTTGGTGAGAAAGTCCACCGCCCCGCGCTGCATCGCCTGCACGGTCAATTCAATATCGCCCCAAGCGGTCATCGCGATCACCGGAGCCCCACCCCGCAACTCGCCAATCAGCGCAAGCCCCTCCTCCCCCGACGTGGTATCCCGCGTAAAGTTCATATCGGTTAGGATCAAGTCATACTTTGTCGCCGCCGCGGCCTCCCGCGCCGCCCCCGGCGATTCCACCGTCTTCACCCGATGGCCCGCCCCCCGCAGAAGCAGGCTAAGTGCCAACAGTATGTCCGGGTTGTCATCGCAAGCAAGAATAAGGGCTGACACAGTATGGTTACCATTTATCCTACCGGAACCGCGCTCCTCCTCCTCGCCTCCAGCCTCTTCGCCCAATCTGCCGAAACTCGTCGTCAATTGCCCCCTCTCTCCCATCCCGACCTCGACGCCTACTGCCAATCCCTCGGTCAACGCCTCCTCCCCGGCTCCAAGATCCCGCTCGAAGTCATCCAATCAAGCTCCGCCGAACCCGTCCCCCTCCGCGGAGGCCCCATCTTCATCCCCACCAGCCTTTTCCGCAACGCCCGCTCCGAAGCCGAATTCGCCGCCGACCGCCGCGCCCTCGAATTTGCCGAAAGCGCCGGCTTCCCTCCGGCCGCCCTCGGCGAATACCTCCGCCGCCCGCCTACTCTCCATCGCGAACCCTCTGCTAAGTTGGACTAACTATGCGCTGGCTCACCGCCCTCCTCCTCACGGCTTCGGCCACCGCCCAAATCACCGCCCCCATTCGCAACAAACTCTCCGCCGGCGACCTCCCCAGCGCCGAGTCCATTCTCGAAGTCCACGAACGCGAAAAAGGCCGCGACGCCCATTACCTCGACGGCCTCGTCTGGGTCACCCGTGGTGCCGTCCTCCTCGGTGCTTGGGACCGCGCCGCCGATCTCCAATCGCAACTCCGCGCCCTCCTCGACGAAAAGCTCCGCGCCGGCCTCCACCCCACGAAAGACGCCCCCCTCGCCGCCGCCCTCGGCGCACAGATCGAAGTCCAAGCCCAAGTCCTCGCCCACGCCAAGGGCCGCAAGCCCGCCGTCGCCTACCTCGACGCCGAACTCGCCCGCTTCCCGCAACCCATCGGCCTCCGCTCCCGCCTCTACAAACGCCGCAACCAACTCGCGCTCGTCGGCAACCCCGCCCCGCCCATCGTCCTTGACGAAGCCCTCACCCCCAACCCGCCCACTCTGGCCAGCCTCCGCGGTAAACCCGTCCTCATTTTCGGTTGGGCCCAATGGTGTGGCGATTGCCGCTCCCAGGTTGCCGCCCTCGGCCGCATCAAAGCCAAGTACTCGGGCAAAGTCTCGATCATCACCCTCACCCGCTACTACGAAGCCGACAAAACCGCTGAAAAGGCCCTGATTAACAAGGTCTGGGCCGAATCCTATCAACCCCTCCACGGCGCCCCCGTCCTCCTGTCCACCGCCGCCATGGCACGCTACGGAGTCTCCAGCACCCCCACCTTCATCCTCCTCGATAAGAACGGCAAAGTAACCCACTACCTCCCCTACCGCCTCACCGAAGCCGCCCTCGAAAAGCTACTCGGAAACCCCTAAGGGTCCCCGATTGCCCAGGAACTCCTCCAACGCCGCGTCCGTCATGGGGTCGTGCCACGACACGCTCAGAATTCTCAGAACGGTATCTCCCCTACTCCCGCATCGCCCGCTCCGCCCGGCTCCTCACCCCCTCGCTCGCCTGCTCCTCCGCCGCTCGCAGCAGCAGCCCCCTCGCATCATGCCCCCTCGCATCGTCCAAATGCTCCGTCGTCCGCCTCCGCGCCTCCTCCGGATCCCGCTTCCGAATCGCGTGGAAAATCCGCCGATGCAGCGCCAGCGTGTGCTCTTCCGGCACCACCTGCGAGGTCAGATGAATCAACTTCGCCAAACTCTGATGCACTACCGTGAACATCAACCCACATACCCGATTCGCCGCAATCCGGAAAATCGTATTGTGAAACAGCAGATCCTGCTCCACAAACCGCCCATGATCGCCCCGCGCCTCCTCCATCCCCTTCAGTACCCCCCGCAGCTCCGCAATGTCCTCAGTCGTCGCCCGCGCCGCCGCCCGCGCCGTCAGCTCCGGCTCCACTATCAGCCGAGCTTCCATCAACTCATGAAAGGTAATACCATCCAGCAGGATCAGGAACTCCATCGGCTCCCCCAAAATAGCCGCCGCCCCAATGTTCAGATAGGTCCCATCCCCCACCCGTTGCGAGATCACCCCCATGATCTCGAGCACCTTCAACGCTTGGCGCAACGAAGACCGCGCTACGCCGAAACTCAGCGCCAAATCCCGCTCCGGCGGCAGCTTTTGCCCGGGTAGCACCGTCCCATCCGCGATCATTCCCTTGAACGCCGTAATCAGGCGGGCCGTAATGTCTTGCTTGGCAGCAGCTTTCCGCACCATCAAAGGTTATCAGGTAGCGCCCCAATCCGTCCGTTTTTCGTTGCACTCGACTTCCGCTTGATATATATTGGCAGTACCAATTTGTCCGTATGTGAGGTCCTCGTGAACCGTGTCCTGTTCCTGGCTACTCTCGTTGCCACCGCCCTTTCCGCCCAAGTTCAGTCCGGTCGTATCGTCGGCACTGTAACCGATCCCAACGGAGCCGTCGTCCCCTCCGCCCAAATCGTCATCACGGCCACCAGCTCGAACCAAACCCAAACCCTCCAAACCAGTGGCATCGGCAACTACGCAGTCACCGGTCTCAACCCCGGCTTCTACGCCGTCCGCGTTTCCATGAAAGGCTTCCAGACCACCGCCGTCAACAACGTTGAAATCGTCGTCGGCCAGTCCATCCGCGTCGACGTCGCCCTCAAACTCGGCGAAACCACCACCACCATCGACGTCACCACCACCGCCCCCCTTCTCGATACCGAATCCGGCACCCTCGGCCACGTCATCACCAACAAACAAATTGTCGACCTCCCGCTCAACGGCCGCAGCTTCTACGAACTCGCCCGCCTCCTCCCCGGCGGCGCCCTGCTTCCCGGTGGCGGCAACCTCCTCCGCATCCGCGCCAACTACATCTCCGGCACCGCCATCAGCGGCGTCGGCGGCAGCCAAACCACCTTCCAACTCGACGGCGTCGACGTCACCGACCACCATCAGGGCGGCACCAACATCAATACCTCCATCGACGCCCTCCAGGAGTTCAAAGTCCAACACATGCTCAACGCCACCACCAAATCCGGCACCAATAGCTTCCACGGCAGCCTCTTCGAATTCCTCCGCAACGACAAACTCGACGCCCGCGATTTCTTCGCCCGCCAACGCGAAGTCCTCAAGCGAAACCAATTCGGCGGCACCATCGGCGGTCCCCTCTCCCTCCCCGGTTACTCCGGCAAAGACAAGCAGTTCTTCTTCTTCGCCTACGAAGGCATGCGCGAGCGCCAAGGTCTCGTCTTCAATAACATCGTCCCCTCCGCCGCCATGAAAGCAGGAGACTTCAGCCGCCCCGGTCTCCCCCGCATCTACGACCCCCTCTCCCTCGCCGCCGGAGCCCGCCTCCAATTCCCCGGCAATATCATCCCTGCCAACCGCATCTCGCCCCAGGCCATCTTCTTTAATAAGTTCATCCCCACCCCCAACAGCGGCCTTACCAATTTCATCGCCGCTCCGGCCCGCGAGCTAAACACCGATCAGATCACCTCCCGCTTCGACCGCCGCATCACCGACAAACACCAGTTCTTCGCCCGCTACAGCTTCCACCTCAACCGTCAAAACGACCCCAACGCCTTCCCCGAACTCGGCTACGCCCCCCTTCAGACCAACGCCCACAACGTCGTCGGCAGCCTCTCCAGCAACCTCCGGCCCAACCTCATGCACGAACTCCGCTATAACTACATGCCCATGATCGTTGACCTCATCGCCTTCCAGCAAGGCGTCGATATCAACGGCCAAGCCGGCGTGCGCGGCTTTGAGGAAACCAAACGTCCCGGCCTCCTCGGCGCCTTCCCCGACTTCAGTTGGTCTGGCTACGCCTCCATGAACGGCTCCGCCTTCGACCAACGCCCCAAAACCCAGTCCCTCGTCGTCCACGAAATCACCGACAACCTCACGTGGATCAAAGGCCGCCACATCTTCAAATTCGGTGGCAAGTTCCGCTATTGGCAGCCCCTCTTCACGGACTCCAAACAACACGTCGGCCAGTTCACGTTCAACGGCTCCAACACCCAGAATCCCGCCTCCCCCGGCGGCACCGGCGACGCCTTCGCCGACCACGTCCTCGGCCTCCCCCGCCAAGTCACCCGCGCCTTCCCCGCCGATACCTTCGGCGGACAGGCCAAATATTGGCACTTCTACGTCCACGACGACGTCAAACTCGGCCGCAAGTTGACCCTCAATATCGGCCTGCGCTACGAATACTCCCCCTGGCTCAGCGGTTACCGCAATCAAATCGGTACCTTCGATGGAACCAACGCCAAACCCCTCATCATCGCTAGTCCCACCGACCAAATCGATGCGTCTTCGAACTTCGCCGTCCCCTCTTCCTACGCCCTCTTCCGCGATCAAATTCGCACCTCCAGCCAGGCCGGCCTCCCCCTCTCCATCACCGCCACCGACCGCAACCAATGGGCCCCCCGCCTCGGACTCGCCTGGCGGCCCTTTGGTGAAAACACCGTCCTCCGTGGCGGCTACGGCCTCTTCTACGAAGTCGAATCCAGCGGCAATCGCGTCAATAACAACGTCGTCCCCTTCAAACTCGATGAAACGGCCTTCAACGACGCCGCCATCCCCATCCGCACCCTCGGCAACTTCTTCCTCGGCACGCCCCTCTCCTCCACCGCCGCCCCCAGCCTCGGCGCCGCGCTCACCAAAGCCCGCATGGGCTACGACCAGCATTGGAACTTCGGTGTCCAACGCCAACTCAACGCCGTCACCGTCGTCGAAGTCGATTACGTCGGCAACAAAGGCTCCTTCCTCGCCGCCTCTAACGCCCTCAATAATCCGCCCGCCGGTGCCGGTGCCGTCCAAGCCCGCCGTCCCTATCCCCGCTACGGCGGCATCAGCTACTTCACCCA
>JAPKZA010000414.1:0-8111 GCA_026394015.1 Acidobacteriota bacterium | reverse complement strand
CCATTCCCTCCAATCGAAACTCGAGCAGCGCTACGCCAAAGGCCTCTTCTACCTCGTCTCCTACACTTGGTCCAAAGCCACCCGCTTCGCTAACAACCCCTCCGTCGGTGGCAATACCGCTTGGGAACGAGCCCTCGCTGGCTACGATATTCCCCACAACCTCGCCATGAGCACCGGCTGGGAACTCCCCTTCGGCAAAGGCAAACGCCTCCTATCCAACAGCAACCGTCTCACCGAAGCCCTCCTCGGGGGCTGGACCACCCAGGGCATCTTCGTCATCCGCAGCGGACGACCCTTCACCCCCACAATCTCCCGCGACATCACCAATAACGGCATCGGCGGCCAACGCCCCAATCGCATCGCCTCCGGCAAGCTCGACTCGCCCACTCTCGATAACTGGTTCGACAAAACCGCCTTTACCATCCCGGCTAATTTCACTTACGGGAATTCTGGCGGCAGCATCCTCCGCGAAGACCGGTTCCGCAGCCTCGACTTCTCCATCTTCAAACAGTTCCAGGTCACCGAGGGCACCCGACTTCAGTTCCGGGCCGAGTTCTTCAATCTAACCAACACCGCCAGCTTCCTGGCTCCCAACTCCAACGTCGACGTCGCCGCCGGTGGCCGCGTCACGGCTACTTCCAATACCCCGCGCCAAATCCAGTTCGCGCTGAAATACACCTTCTAACTTCCATGCGGCTTCTCACTTTCTTTCTCGCCTCCTTTGCCTTCGCCCAAGACGTCACCATCAAGGTTGACGCCGCCCGCCCCGCCGGGCCCCTCCGCCCCGTCTGGAACTACTTCGGCTACGACGAGCCCAATTACCCCTACATGAAGGACGGCAAGAAGCTACTCTCCGAGTTAGCCGCCCTCAGCCCCGTCCCCGTCCACGTCCGCGCCCATAACTTGTTGACCACCGGTGACGGCACTGCCGCCCTCAAGTGGGGCTCCACCAATGCCTACACCGAAGACGCCCAAGGCAATCCCATCTACAACTGGACCATCGTCGACCGCATCTTCGACACCTACGTCGAACGCAAAATGAAGCCGCTCGTTGAAATCGGCTTCATGCCCGAAGCCCTCAGCGCGAAACCCCAGCCCTACCGGCACGAATGGGCCCCCGACAAAACCTATAACCGTATCTTTACCGGATGGGCCCACCCCCCGAAAGATCCGAAAAAATGGGGCGAACTCGTCTATCAGTGGGTCAAACACTGCGTTGAAAAATACGGCCGCGAGGAAGTTGCCAGTTGGTGGTGGGAGGTTTGGAACGAACCCGACATCGGCTACTGGCAAGGAACCCCGGAGCAATACTTCGAAATCTACGACCACGCCGCCGACGCAGTTAAACGCGCCCTCCCCGCCATCCGCATCGGCGGCCCCACCACCACCGGCCCCAAAAACGAAAAGGCCGCCAAGTTCCTCCGCGACTTTCTCCAGCACGTCGTCAGCGGCAAAAACTACGCCACCGGTAAAATCGGCTCGCCGCTCGACTACATCAGCTTCCACGCCAAAGGCCGCCCTAAATTCATCGAAAATCGCGTCCAAATGGGCAGCGAATTCCAAATGAGCGATCTTGACACCGGCTTCGGCATCGTCGCCTCGTTCCCTACCTTGAAGCGCCTGCCCATCATCATCGGCGAGTCCGACCCCGAAGGCTGCGCCGCCTGCTCGGTCCGCTTCCATCCCCAAAACGGATACCGCAACGGCACCATGTATTCCAGCTACACCGCCGCCACCTTCGCTCGAAAGCACGAAATCGCCGCCAAGCACGGCGTCAACTTCGAAGGCGCTGTCACATGGGCCTTCGAATTCGAAAACCAACCCTACTTCGACGGCTTCCGAGACCTCGCCACCAATGGTATCGATAAACCCGTCCTCAACGTCTTCCGCATGTTCGGCATGATGTCCGGCCAACGCCTCCCCGTCCAAAGCTCCGGCGCGCTTCCGTTGGCCGAAATGATCAAATCCGGCGTCAAAGCCGGTGCCGATATCAACGCCGTCGCCAGCCGCGCCGAACGCGCCATTCACGTCATGGCCTGGAACTATCATGACGACGATCTCCCCGCCGTCGCCGCCGCGGTCACCACCTCAGTCACCGGCCTCCCCTTAACTGCCAAGCGCGTACAAATCCGGCACTTTCGCATCGACCGAACCCACAGTAACTCTTACACCGTCTGGCAAGCCATGGGCTCCCCTCAGCAGCCCACCCCCGCTCAGTACGCCCAACTCGAAGCCGCCGGCCAATTGCAGATGCTCGGCTCCCCCGAATGGCGATCGCCCCTGAAAGGTTCTCTCGATCTCGCCTTCTCCCTACCTCGCCAAGGAGTCTCCCTCATCGAAATCACTTGGTAGTAAAATCACATCCAATGCCCAAGAGCCGCCTCGAAGCCTTCAGCGACGGTGTCCTCGCCATCATCATCACCATCATGGTGCTCGAACTCAAGGTCCCCCGCGGTGCCGACCTCGCCACTCTCTCCGGCCTCTACCCCGTCTTCCTCAGCTACATCTTGAGCTTCCTCTACGTTGGCATTTACTGGAACAACCACCACCACCTCTTCCACGCCACCCGCCGCGTCACCGCCGCGGTCCTCTGGGCCAACCTCCATCTCCTCTTCTGGCTCTCCCTCCTCCCCTTCGCCACCGCCTGGATGGGCCAAAATCAATTCGCCCCTCTTCCCACCGCTCTCTACGGCGTCGTCCTCCTCCTCGCCGGCGTCGCCTACTTCATCCTCCAGCGCTGTATCCTTATCGACCAAGGCCCCGACTCTCCCCTGGCCCTCGCCTTTGGCCGCGATAGGAAGGGCAAGCTCAGCCTCGTCCTCTATACCGTCGCCATCCCCCTCGCTTTCGTCAACCCCTGGATCTCCAATACGCTCTACTCGGTCGTCGCCCTCCTCTGGATCGTCCCCGACCGCCGCATCGAACGAGCCCTCGTCCAGCGCGAAACCTAACCTCTGCTAAAGTCAAACGATGCGCGCTCTCGCTCTCGTAGCCCTCTTCGCCGCCCTCCTCCCGGCCCAAAACTTGACCCTCTCCCCCGCCGAAACCTCCATCCTCGCCGCGGTTGAAAAACAGTCCGAACCCTCCCTCGAACTCCTCGAAAAACTTGTCAATCTCAACTCCGGCACCTTCAACCCCGCCGGCGTCCGCACCGTTGCCGAACTCCTCCAGCGCGAGTTCGAAGCCCTCGGTTTCACGACGCGCCTCTCCTCCATGGACGCCGTCAAACGCGGCCCCCATCTCATCGCCGAACACAAAGGCAACGGAGGCAAGCCCATTCTCCTCATCGGCCACATCGATACCGTCTTTGAACCCTCCAGTCCCTTCCAGCGCTTTGACCGCAAAGGCTCCTCCGCCGTCGGCCCCGGCACCTCGGATATGAAAGGCGGTGTCGTCGTCATCCTCGCCGCCCTCAAAGCTCTCAAAGCGGCCGATCAACTGGACCGCCTCCCCCTCACGGTCATGCTCACCGGCGATGAAGAGGCCCCCGGCCGCGAGGCGGCCCTGCCGAACTACTCCCGGCAAGAGATGGTCTCTCTCGCCAAGCAAGCCCGCGCCGCCCTCAGCTTTGAAGGGGGCCACAAAGGCGTCGGTCACGACTACGCCACCACCGCCCGCCGCGGCTACACCGGCTGGGAACTCCGTTCCACCGGTAAGGTCGGCCACTCCGGCCAGGTCTTCGCCGCCAGCGCCGGCTTCGGCGCTATCTACGAAATCAGCCGCGTCATCGCCGCCTTCGAACAGACCTTAAAGGAACCCAACATGACCTTCAACGTCGGCCTCCTCCTCGGCGGCGGCTCGGTCAAAGCCGACGCCGATGGCGCCGCCACCGTCGACGGCAAACCCAACATCATCGCCGGCCAATCCCTCGCCCGCGGCGAAATCCGCGCCCTCACGCAGGAACAAGTCAGCCGCATGAAAGACCGCATGTACGCCATCGTTGCCCGCAGCCTCCCCGGCACCAAATCCGAAATCACCTTCGAAGCCGGCGGCGACCCCATGCCTCCTACGGCGGGCAACCGCCGCCTGTTGAAGGTCCTCAGCGAGTCCAGCCAAGCCGCCAAGCTCGGCGAGATCCTCGAACTCGATCCCATGCTCCGCGGAGCCGGCGACATCTCCTACATCGCCGCTTACACCGACTGCCTCGACGGCCTCGGCGTCGTCGGTGCCGGCAGCCACGCCGTCGGAGAATCGGTCGAACTGGCCAGCCTACCCAAGCAGGCCAAGCGCGCGGCGCTGCTTCTCCACCGCCTAATCCCCTAGCGAGTCTTCACGAAAAGAGACACCAGATAGTCTTGCGTTATCTGCGCCCGGCTGATCGAAGGCCAGATCGCGAACACCTCTTCGGCCCAAGCGACCTGGTCTATGGCGTCGCTCCATGCCAAGTCGCTCACGAAATTGTAGTCCGCGAAATGGCGCCCTCCTTGCAGCCGGAAAAAAGTCCGTCCAACCGTCCGAAGGCCGGCTACGACCTGTGGATCTTCTCCGACATAGGGAAACAATTTACTGCTCACAATTCGTTCGGACGCCGCCCTCATGGTCCCGTGGTCAAACGCTCGTCCCAGTGCCGCACGAGCTTTTACGTTCGCCCAATTAGAAGTGGCTTCCGAAATCAATAGGTGGAATACGGCGTAGTACGCAGAGGAAACTGCTCGGCGTAGCATCGCTTGGTTCGCGGGTTCCGCGCCCACCAGGCTGCGGGCCAAGCTTAAAAGGTCGTCGTGGTAGGCCATCTACGCCCAATTGGGGTCGAACCGCGCTTGTTGCTCGGCACGGCTCCGAAAGCTAAAGTGAGCGTGAAGCCCCCAATTGGCAATCGGATCGATCTCCTCGAGAAGCAAAGTCATGATCCGGTCCGTAGCCTCAATGTGCCGACCCGGCTCCGCCCTATCATCTGACAAAACGATCCGAAAGAAAATCGAAGGCTCTCCCGTATAGTCATCCTCGAACCGATAGAAAACCTGGTGAGCCTCGGGACCCAGTTTGCTGATCGCCTGCTGGATATCCGCCTCGAGTTGTTTCCGATTGACGAACGCGCCAGTTACCATGTCTCCATCATCCCCTATTTCATCACCGACAAGTAAGCCGCCCACGGCCCCACCTCATCCCGGTAACGCCGCGCCATCACCCGGTTAATCTGCACCAAATGCGCCAAATCATGCGCCGTCCACGTAGCCAAAAGCTGCCGCACCGTTACCGCCCCAAACACCGGATGCGTCCCCGTCAGCGCTAACTGCTCCGGCTGCAAATCCAACCCCGCCAGCCGCCGTAACCCCTCCTGCCGCAACTCCCGGAACTCATCCAAAAGCGCCCCCAGCGGCTTCTTCTCACTCCCGGCGAACTGCGCCTCCCGGTCAAACGGCGGAAACGTTCGGCTCGGCCCAAACTCCAAAATCATCTCCAGCCGCGGCATCCAGTCCGCCACCTCCCCATGGATCAAATGCCCCATCACCGCATACGGGCTCCACGTCCCCGGGCCTTCGGTCGCCTCCGTCCACCCCTCCGGCAAGTCCCACAGCAGCGCGTCCAGCACCACCGGCGTCCGCCTCAAAATTGCCAGCGACTCTTCGAGGAAGTTATCGCTCAACTTACTTCTCCTGTTGCTTCAAATAAGCAACTAACTCATTCAGCCCTGGTTGCGGGTAACTCGCCTCAGTCGCTGACCGCACCTGCTCCCGGAATCGATCTTCGTCCGCCGCCCGCACCCCGCGTTGCAACAAAACCAGCGCCGCCGCCCAGTTCCGAATCATCGCCGCCGTCGCCAGAAGATCCTTCCCGCCCGCGGACTTCGCCGACAAATCCGCTCCGCCCTCCAGCAACAGCGGCAGCACCGCCGGATCCACCCCCATGCCTACCCCGCCAAAAAACACTGGCTCGCCAAACTGGCTCCGCGCGTTCGGGTTCGCCTTCGCGGCCAGCAACAATTTCACCGGCTCCACCCCCGCCTTCTGGCTCACCTGCATCGCCACGTTCAGCGGCAACTCGCCCACTTTCGGATTCGGATTCGCCCCCGCCGCCAACAGCGCCCGCAATACGTCCGGAGGGCCGCCCGTCTTCCCCAGTTGCCGCAGCGCGAACACTAACACCCCGCTGCTCCCTATCCCCGTCTGGTTCAAATCCGTCCCCTTCGCCATCGTCCCCACTGCCGCCGCGTCGTTCCGAATGATTGCCTTCTCCAACTCCTGCATCGCCCCCCCGGCGAAACTGGTCATCTTGCCATCCTTATCTTTGAACGTGTTCAACTTCATCGTCGAGGTTGTATCCCCCACCACTAGCACTAACAGCGGCGCGGCGGCTATCAAAAAGGCTGGCCCTCGCCATAACCAGGAATTCCCAAACACATTCCCAAACACAAAAAGAAGGACTGCTACCCCCAACACCATCCCCGGCAGAATCGCCATCCACCAAACCACCGACAGCGGGTTCGTATGCGAAGGCCCCGCCGCCGCCAGGCCCAGCAACAAAAACAAACCCATCGCCCCTAGGTCAACCGCAAC
Organism: Acidobacteriota bacterium; assembly: GCA_026394015.1. Classification (GTDB taxonomy): domain Bacteria; phylum Acidobacteriota; class Terriglobia; order Bryobacterales; family Bryobacteraceae. The sequence goes on along the minus strand of JAPKZA010000414.1, from coordinate 1,614 downwards.
CAGCAGCCAGAACAGCACTTTGATCATCATAGGATCAGTCCAGCATACCCCAGCCTCTGGCCCGATCGTGTCAAACTAAAATCATGCCTGCCATCATGGAAGCGCCTGCCACTTTACGTGCCCGCAAGTCCGTCATGTGGACCCGCGAAGACTGCCGAAAGCTCGAAGGCATGGGCCTGCTCCCCGCCCGTTGGGAACTCATTCAAGGAGAGATCATCAGCAAAATGGGAACGAACCGGCCGCACTCGAAGATAGCCATGCGGATTGCTGCTTGGCTGATCAGCGTATTCCCCACCGATTACGTCCTCCCCACCTGCAGCATCGACGTAGCCCCTGAAGACAACCCCACCAGCGAGCCCGAGCCCGACATCACCGTCCTCAACCGATCGGACGACCAACTGACCCAAAACCCCATGCCCGCCGACATCGCTCTGATCGTCGAAGTCAGCGACTCCACCCTCGATCACGATCTCGGCCCCAAAGCCAAGCTCTACGCCCGCGCCGGAATCCCAGAGTACTGGGTCATCGACGTCAAAGGCCACTGCATCCACCAGCACCGCGACCCCAGCATCGAAGGGTATGCCTCCCTGCGAGTCGTCGCTTCCACCGACACCCTTTCGACCCTCGCCCAACCCTCGGCATCCCTATCTCTGGCACTCATTTTCGGCTAGCTAAGCAAGTCTTCCTCTCGAAGAATGAGGTACGATCTCCGTCATCACCCCGATACAGCCAGACAACGCCAAGTTACTCCTCGACTTTCTGTTACCCCAGGTCAAGTCTGAGCAAGCCGTCACATAGAAAATCCTCGCGTCCGTGCCGCTCGACCACGAACATTACAAGCCCGGCCAGCAGACCATGACCGCGTTCGAATTGGCGCGCCATATCGTCGTGTGTGAATTGTGGTTCCTGGACGCGGTGATCAACGGGCACTTTGCCGAAGAGGCTTCACGTCCCCCTGAATCGGAGACCACCTGTCAGGATCTCGCCCACTGGTACGCCGAAAAAGCTCCCCTCCGGTTTCCACTCCTCGATCAGCTTTCCGCCGACAGCCTCGCAAAAGCGGTTGCCTATTGGAACATCGCCATCCGCCACACGGTCCATCATCGCGGTCAACTCTCCGCCTTCGTTCTAACGCCTCCTAAAACGTAATCCGCGCCGCCACCGTAATCTTCCGCTGTTCACTCCAAATCGTCCCGTTCACCGTCCCAAACAGCGTATTCGTCGGTGCCGTGTTCGGCCCGCTAAAGTGCGCATGGTTCAACGCGTCCACCGCCTCCGCCCGCAACTGTAATTTCGCCCGCTCCGTCAACGAAAACGTCTTATACAGCGACAGATCCCAGTTATTCCAGCCGTCCGCCCGCAGACCGGTCAACCGCAGCGGAAACGTCCGCAAGTTACTCTCTAACTGCTTGCCCGGGTCTCGCTCGAACCCGCTCGTATGGAACCACCGCCCTACCGCCCGGTCGGCATAAGGAATCACTGCTGTCCGAAACAACTCGAGAACGGGCGACACGTGTTGTAAACATGGGTCTTAAGCCGTTGGAATTGAGTTCGGAAAGTTGAGGTCTAGTTTTTCGGGTTACTGTCTCCTGTCCAAGAAGATTGCCCGTGGGC
>JAPKZA010000570.1 GCA_026394015.1 Acidobacteriota bacterium | reverse complement strand
CTCGAATTCGCCAGCGACTACTGCAGATAGGGTTATTATTATTACCATCAATGGTACCAATGATGCGCCAGCCATAACCTTGGTAGGCGGTGATAGCGCAGCGTCATCCCTAACGGAAACCAATGCAGATCTCGCAAGCAACGGCACCCTGACCGTTAGCGATTTGGATTACACTAATACCGTGGTTGCCAGTGTGGCTTCAGTTGTGGCATCGGGAATCACAGCAGGAATCATCTCAAATAATGCTGCATTGCTAGCAATGCTTGCGGTAACTCCGACCAATATTCTCAGCTCAACCGAAACCACTGCAACTCTTGCCTGGTCGTTTAATTCTAATGGCGAGGCCTTCAATTATCTTGCTGCAGGCGAGAATCTTGTTCTTACTTATGTTGTGCGTGCAACCGATTCTAGTAGCACCCCTGGTGTCGGTAACCGAAATGTTGTAATCACGATCACTGGCACGAATGATGCGCCGGTATTAGCTGATAATAATCTTACTTTTTCTTCTGTCGAAGATGCAGCGGTGCCATCAGGTACTGTGGGTTCGTTGATTTCAACATTGACAGGTGGTGTTGCAGAAATCGATACCACGAACACCAAAGGTGTTGCTATCACTGCCCTCGATATTACCCAAGGTGTTTGGTATTACTCAACTAACAGTGGTACTAGTTGGACTCTGATTAGTTCTGCACCTTCAGCCTCTGCCGCTTTGCTGTTAACCACGGAAGCCCGCCTTTACTTTAAGCCTGTTGGCAATTGGAATGGTGTGATTGATCCGGCGATTACTCTACGCGCTTGGGATCGCACTAGTGGTTCAAATGGCGGATCCGGAGATACTACAACTAATGGCGGGACCAGTGCTTTCTCTGCGACTTCAGACACCGTGGCCCTTACTGTTGCTGCGGTGAATGATGCACCTACAAGATTGCTTTCCAGTGTACCATTGGCCAATGCTAATGAAGATTCTGCAACCATTGCAACCATTGCTAATCTTTTTGAGGGGACCGGATCAAATGCTGCATATACCGATGCAACGGATCAGGTAATCGGAACAGGAAGCAGTTCGGCCCAGGCGATGGCTGGCATCGTGGTAGTGGCCAATGCTTCAACTGCAACCCAAGGTGCTTGGCAATATTCGGCGGATGGCTCTACAGGTTGGACAAGTATCGGGCTGACTGTTACCACGACTAATGGGCTTTATCTTTCCAAGACTTATAGCTTGCGATTTAATCCTTCTGCCAACTGGAACGGAACACCAGGCGCATTGACTGTACGCATGGCCGACTCTTCTTCTACGGCACCATCATCTGGGGCAACTGTTAACGCAACTGGTGGCGGGACCACAATTTATTCTGATTCTAATAATTCAGTAACACTAGTCACTACCATCGTTGCAGTGAATGATGCTCCTGTGGCATCGGGTACATTCACACTTGCAGCGGTGAATGAAGATGCATTGGCGCCAGCCGGTTCAACCGTGAGCATTTTGTTCAGTGGTAATTTTAGCGACAGTACCGATACCATTGCCAGCGGTTCCACCGCAAACACTCTGGCGGGCATTGCCGTTACCGCCTACACTTCCGATGCCGCCAAGGGCGAATGGCAGTATTCCAGTGATGGCACCAATTGGAATTCTATCACTTCAGTGAGTAGCGCAGCTAGTTCCCTGACTTATGCATCGGCTGATCGTTTACGCTTTTTGCCAGCTCTTAATTTTAATGGTGCCGCCCCAACCCTCACCGCCGTTCTGATCGATAGCAGTTCGGGCGCCTCGTACACCACCGGAGCAACCCTGGATGTGAGCAGCCGGG
>JAPKZA010000242.1 GCA_026394015.1 Acidobacteriota bacterium | reverse complement strand
GTTCAAGCAGGAGCGCGCCGCCACCATGCTCGCCGCCTATGACCGCCGCGCTCCCGTCCGCTCGGTCGCCTATCCCGTGCAGGGCATCCGCCTCGGCAAGTCCTTAACCCTCGTCGCCCTCGGAGGCGAAGTCGTCGTCGACTATGCCCTTCGGATCCAGCGGGAGTATCCCGGCGAGCATCTCATCGTCGCCGGCTATTCGAACGACGTCATGTGCTACATCCCGTCACTGCGCATTCTCAAGGAAGGCGGCTACGAAGCCAATGAGAGCATGATCTACTACGGTCAGCCCGGCCCCTTCGCCGAAGACGTCGAAGACCGACTCATGAAGTCGGTCTCCAGCGTCATGGCCCGCATCGGGCGGAAGCGTTAACGCGTCAAGTGTCGCCGTATCCGCTCGACAGCTTCCATCAAATTCTCGAGCGAATTCGCGTAGCTAAATCGCAAATACCCGTTTCCAAACGAACCGAACGAACCGCCGGCTTCGTACAGTAACTCATCCGCCAACTGCTTCGACGTCCGCCCCGTGCCTTCAATGTTCGGGAACGCATAAAACGCCCCCGCCGGTTTCGCGCACCGGAAACCGGGGAGCGTGTTCAGCCCGTCGATGAACGCGTCCCGGCGACGGTGGAACTCGGCCACCATGGCCAGCGGTTCATCCTGCGGCCCCGTCAACGCCGCCAACCCCGCCCGCTGCGTAAAGCTCGCCGTGCACGAATTCGAATTCACCATCAGCTTGTTCACGGCATCCACCAGCCACTCCGGCATCACCCCATAGCCCAGCCGCCAACCGGTCATCGCATAGATCTTCGAAAACCCATCGAGAATAATCGTCTTCTCCTGCATCCCCGGCAACGACGCGATCGACATCGGCGGGGCGTCGTAATAAATCCGCGAATAGATCTCATCGCTCAGCACCACCAAATCCCGGTCCCTGACAAGATCGGCGATCACCTTCAAATCCTCCGGCGGAATCACCCCGCCCGTTGGATTCTGCGGCGAATTCAAAATCACCATCTTCGTCTTCGGCGTCAAACTATCGCGGAACCGGTCCAGGTCGAAACTGAACCCGCGGCTTTCGACCAGCGGAATCGGCACCGCCGTCGCACCCAAAAACTTGATCATCGATTCATAAATCGGAAAGCCCGGATTCGGATAGATCACCTCATCGCCCTCTTCGAGCAACGCCATCATCGGGAAAAACAAAATCGGCTTCCCGCCTGGCACGACACACACCTGCGATGCCTTGGCGTCAATCCCCCGTGTCTGGCTCACATGCGCCGCAATCGCCTCCCGGAACTCGGGATAGCCCTGCGTCGGGCCGTAATGGGTCCATCCCTCATCAATCGCCTGCTTCCCCGCGGCGACCACGTGGGACGGCGTTTCAAAGTCCGGCTCCCCGATCTCCAAATGGACAATGTTCTTGCCCTGCGCTTCCAGCGCTCGTGCCTTCAGCAACACTTCGAAGGCGGTTTCAATGAGAATGCGGTCCATCCGCGACGCGAGTTTCATCAGCTTCTAGTTATACCTTCCCCAGGACCGTCACCACACTCGTCGCCCCCGTCCCGCCCAAATTCTGCGCCAGCCCCAACTCCCCCAACCCCGCCCGCAACTGCCCCACCACGTCCACAATTTGCGCCACCCCCGTCGCCCCCACCGGATGCCCCTTGCTCTTCAATCCACCACTCCGGTTCACCGGCCGAGCCTCGCTCACCGCATACGCCCCGCCCTCGCCCTTCGCGCAAAAGCCCAGCTCCTCCATCGCGATAATCTCCGCAATCGTGAAGCAGTCATGCACCTCGGCAAACTCAATCGCCGCCGCCGTCACCCCCGCCATCCGATAAGCCATCTCCGCTGACCGCCCCACCGCCGGCAGCGCCGTCAAGTCCGCCTTCCCCGCCAACGCCACCGGGTCCGAAGTCTGCGCGATGCCCAACACGCGAAACCGTCCCTCCGGCGCCAACACCACCGCCGCCGCCCCGTCCGAAACCAGCGAGCAATCGTAAATCGTCAACGGCTCCGCGATCACCTTCCCCGCTAACGCCTGCTCCACCGTGATCATCTTCCGCAAATGCGCATACGGGTTCGCAAACCCATACCGATGATTCTTCACCGCCACCCCCGCCATCTGCTCCCGCGTCGTCCCGTACCGCTCCATATGGGCCCGCGCAATCCGCGCAAACAGCTCTGGAAACGTCGCCTTGTCCCCCTCCACATCCCCCGCCATCGCCAAAATCTCCCCCACCCGCGCCGTCGGCTGGTTCGTCATCTTTTCGACGCCACACACCACCACGACATCGTAGAAGCCCGCCGCCACCGCCTGCCAAGCCTGATGAAACGCGACGCCTGACGAAGCGCAAGCATCTTCAAACCGCGTCGCCGGAATTCCCCCCAACCCGCACGCCCCCGCCACATACGGCGCTAAATGGCTCTGCCCCGTAAAGCTCGGCCCGGCAAAGTTGCCCAAGTAAAACGCGCCCACTTGGCCCGGGGTCACCCCCGCATCCGCCAGCGCCGCCTCCACCGCCGTCACCGCCAGCGAACGGATTCCCTGGTCCGCAAAAGCGCCGAACGCCGTCTTGCCCACCCCGATCACTGCCACCGGTCTCATATACTCAGAATACGCCGCAAAAAACTTTGCACGATTCTCGGGCTCTCGCCGTCAGTCGTGGTAGGTGATACAAACGGCTCAGGAACAGACCCGCATGCCCGACCCCACCCGCGATTCCGCTGGCGTGAACACGCCGGAGTTGGCGGAGCGGCAGAACCGCTTCGTTCAGGAAAACATGCGCCGCGTCTTCCTGATCATCTACCGCATGGTCGGCAATGTCGCCGATGCGCAGGACTTGACGCAAGAAGCCTTCATCAAAGCCCTCCAACGCGGCGATCAGCTCAAGGACCCCGAAAAAGCCGCCCACTGGCTCTCGCGCATCGCCCACAACACCGCCATCGATTTTCTTCGCCGTCACGGCCGCGTCAATTTTACGGAAATTGAATCCCTCGCCGAACCGCTGCGCGTCGCTCCCGAACGCAGCCCGGAAAGCCTGGTGCTGCGCGGGGAACAGCAACAGTACCTCGAAGATGGCCTCCGCCTGCTGACGGTTAAGGAACGTACGGCGCTCTTGCTTCGCGACGTCGAAGACCTGCCCGCCGAACAAGTTGCCAAGCATTTAGGCTGTTCGATGGCCACCGTCCGCAGCCACATCGCCAACGCCCGCATCAAATTCCGCCGGTACATGGAAAGGAGAAAAGCATGAACCAACATCCCGAACTCGCTGATCTCGCTCTCTACTCCGGTCGGGATCTGCCGCTGCTCAAACGCTGGTCCGTCGGTCGCCATCTGGCCCACTGCCCTGCCTGCCGCGCCGAAGTCGCCGCGTTCCGGTCGCTCGCCGCCGCGCCCATCGCCGAAAACTTCGTCCCGAATATCGCCTGGGAACCGCTCGCTGAAGAGATGCGAGCCAATATCCGCCTCGGTCTCGAAGCCTCGGAAGCGATCTCCGCTTACCGCCGCCCCACCCCGTCCGAAGAGCGTTGGCTGAACTGGCGCGCCGCCGCCATGGTCGCCTCCCTCATGGCCGTCATCGGCTCCGGCTGGTGGTTCGCCGTCAGCGCCAAAAAACTCGATCAGCCGCTCGCCAGCGTCGTCCAACCGGCCTCGGTCGAAGCCACCGATTCCGGCGTCGAAATTAAGGACGGCAACCTCACGCTCGAACTCCGCACCCCCGCCTCCCGCGTCTCCTTCGTCTCCATCTCCACCGAAGGCACCGCCGAAACCCGCTACACAGACGCCGAAACCGGCCAGATCACGGTGAACCATGTCTATCTGGACTAAATCCGCCGTCGTGGCCCTGGTCGCCCTTGCCGCTTTCGGTCAGGAGACGATCCTCGACCCCGCGTCCTCGTTCAAAATCAACTTCCCTGCCGATTCGCCCGTCACCCTCGTCAGCTTCGATCTCGGCGGCTCCAAAGCCACCGCCCGGGGCGGCGCCGTCCTCCTCGATCTCAACTCGGGCCTTGTCCTTCGCAACGGCTCCGGCAAGCGCATTCGCGGCGTCACGCTCCTCGTCCTCGCCCAGGATTTCACGCCCGGCGGTCGCGGTTCGGTCGCCGTCCCCGCCCTCGACGTCCCCCCCGGTGAAAACTTCCCCGTCCGCATCGACCTCCGGATGCTCCGGCCCCTCGTCGCCGGCAATGGACCCCTCGTCCAAGTCCTCCTCGATGGCGTCCTTTTCGACGACCTCAGCTTCTTCGGCGAAAATCGCCTCAACTCCCGCCGCTCCCTCACCATCTGGGAACTCGAAGCCCGCCGCGACCGCAAGCATTTCCAGCAACTCCTCGAAGCCCGCGGCCCGGACGCCCTCCAACGCGAACTCGTCGCCTCCGTCGCCCGGTTGCAAGATCGGCCCCGCCTCGACGTCCAGATCTCCCGCCGCGGCACTCTCCCGCGCCCGGCCAACGCCCCGGCCACCGTCTACGAGCCCGATCGCCAAGTTCAGTTCTCCTTCCTCCGGCTCCCCGATGCCCCCATCGAACTAACCAACGGCCTCGCCACCGTCTCCGGCAACGAAGCCAAAGCGCCCAGCATCGACATCCAAAACCGGCAAAACAAAGCCATACGCCACCTCGAACTCGGCTGGGTTGTGCGCACCAAGGACGGCGCGGAGTTCCTCGCCGGGACCCTCCCTGCCGATGTCCAACTCGCCGCCAACGGCAAAACCCGCGTCGTCGATGAAGCCGCCCTCCGCCTGAACAGCCGCACCGGCACCCGCGTCGTCATCGAAAATCTAGTCGGTTTCGCCCACTCCGTCGAATTCGCCGACGGCCAACTCTGGATCCCCTCCCGCGCCGCCCTCGAAGACCCGCGCCTGGCCCGCCTCATGCCCCCGTCGCCGGAAGAGCAGCGCCTCGTCGAACTCTATCGCAAGCGCGGCCTCAAAGCCCTGCTCGAAGACTTGCGAAAATAGAACCGTGGACTTCGCAACTCTCATCGGCACCTCCCCCGAGCAACTCTCGATCGCCCAACGTCGCGCCCTCACGGGCCAGTGGGCGGCGTATCTCATCTACACCCCCCAGAACCTCGCCTTCCGCCAAATCGAAGCCATCGGCCCCACGGTCGCCGCCTGCGCCGCCCAACTCCGCCAGCGAGGCCTCAACCCCGCCGAGTACGAGTTCCTCCCCTTCACCCCGGCCTACTAACGCTTGCTCTCCAACCGCTCCGCAAACCGCTCCACGTGGATCACGGCCCGCTCATGCATCCCGTCCCCCACCACCCCGTGCGCCGCGTGGCACTCCACCCGGTAATAAACCCTCTTCCCCTTCACCTCTAAAACCTGCGCGAAAAATCGCACCTCCGCCCCCATCGGCACCGCCGAAACGTGCCGCACGTTCACCATCGTCCCCACCGTGTCATAACCCTCCGGCAGCATCGCCTTCACCGCATCCCGCGCCGTCATCTCCATCCACGCAATCATCCACGGCGTCCCCAACACCCGCGCCTTCTCATTGCCCAAAAACCGAATCGAGGTCTTATCGTCCACCGTCAAAGTCAATTCGTGCTTTGTGCCCACTGGAATCAAGAACATTACTTTCTCCCGTACACCCGTTCAATCTCCGCCCGCTCGGTCGTCGTCAACAAGCGAAGCTTCTCATTCCGCAGCAGGAAAAACAGCTTCGCCGTCTCCTCCAACTCCTCCGCCCGGTCCACCGCTTCGTCCATCGTCTTACCCAAAGTAAGAAATCCATGGTTCCGCATCAGCACGCAGTCATGCCCCCGCGCCGCCTCCCCCACCGCCTCGGCCAACTCCGCCGACCCCGGCCGCAAGTAAGGAATCACCGCCAAAGGAGCCACCCGCATCAGGTAATACGGAGTGAACACCGGCATCGGTGCCGCCTCATCCAAATCGGCCAAACACGACAGCGCCACCGCCCACGTCGAATGCAGATGCACGAGCGCCCGCGCCCCCGAAAACGAATTCCTATATGCCGCCAAGTGAAACGGATACTCCTTCGAAGCCTTATTCCCGTTCAGCGCCACCCCCTCCATATCGATCTCCGCCATCTTCTCCGGCGTCAACTTGCGCAAGCTCGCCCCCGTCGGTGAAATCCAAACCCGCGTGCCATCGCTCACGCTCAGATTCCCCGTCGACCCAAACGCGTACCCCCGCGCATGAAAACTCGCCGCCGCCTCGCACAGGCTCTCGATCTCTGTCTGCATCTAACTATTCTCAATCGCTTTGGCGAAAAAATTCTCCGCCCCGAAATTCCCCGACTTCAAAACCAACCGCAACATCGGCTCCTCCATCGTCCGCAACGCCGGCACCCCCGGGTCAATCACCCGTATCACCTCCGCCGCCTTCACCCCCAACGCGCTCACCACCGCCCCGCTCGTCTCCCCACCCGCCACAATCAGCCTTCTCACTCCCTTCTCCGCCACCAACCGCCGCGCCAACTCCCCAAACAACCATTCAATCTCCGCCGCCGCCCCCTCCTGCTGCGCCGCCTTCTCCGCCGAAGAGCGCACCACCAACGGTCGACCCTCCAACGCCAACAACCGCGCCAGCTCCCCCTCCCGATCCCGCAACAGCCCCACCACGTCCACCGTATGCTGCGGCGCCGAAAATACCCGTAACTGCCGCAGCGTCATCGCCGAACAGCTACCAGCCAGTACCGCCGTCGGCACGCTTTCATCCACCACCGGCACTTCCGAATCCGCCCCGTCCAACCATCCCCGCCGCCGCCAAACCCCCGGCAACGCCACACCCCATCCGCTCCCCCCACAAAGCAACGGCAAGTCCGCGAACGCCTCCGCCGCCAACTCCAAATCCAAATTCTCCACCGCATCCACCAGCGCCATCTCCACCCCTGCCGTCTGTAAGTCCTCGGCCTTTTCCCGCAGCGCCCCCCGCACATCCCGCAGCGGCAGCAGACCGATCTTCCGTTCCGTCTGCAACCCCAGCCAACGAACCAGATTCGCATCCGTCATCGGGTTCAACGGATGGTCCCGCAGCGGCGACTCATCCAGCAAAACCCCGTTCACAAACAGGTGGCCCAGATACTGCGTCCGCCCATTCACCGGCAGCGCCGGCAGATGCACCGTGAAGCTCCCCCCCGTCGCCGCCAGCAGAGCCTCCGTCACCGGGCCAATATTCCCCTGCGGCGTCGAATCAAACGTCGAACAGTACTTAAAGAGCGTTTGCCGAGGCCACAGCGGTTGCACGGCCTTAAACGCCGCCACCGCCGTCGCCCGAGCCTCCCCCGCCGCCACCGACCGCGTCTTCAGACAAACAACGACCGCCTCGTACCGCCCCTTCAAACCCTCGACACTCTCTGGCACCCCAAACAGCAGCAGCGTCTTCACCCCCCGCTCGCACAACATCCCCGCCAGGTCCGAGCCCCCCGTAAAGTCATCCGCAATCGCCGCCAGTAAACATTCCATCAAAAATCTCCCACCTCGCTATAATGCCAGGAAGAATGCCGACCATCTACGACGTCGCCAAACGCGCCGGCGTCTCCACCTACACCGTCAGCTCCGTCATCAACAAATCGGCGTTCGTCAGCCCGGAACTCACCGCCCGGGTCGAGAAGGCCGTTCTCGATCTCGACTACACCCCCAACGCTGTCGCCCGCAGCCTCCAAACCCGCAACACCCAGACCATCGGCATGCTGATCCCCGACATCGGCAACCCCTTCTACGCCACCGTCGTCCAGGGCGTCGAAGATACCCTCCGCCGCGAAGGCTACTCCCTCATCCTCGGCAGCTCCTACGACCACGTCGAAGAACAAGCCCGCTACCTCGGCGTCTTCCGCTCCAAACTCATCGACGGCCTGCTCATCTACATCGCCGCCGGTGATCAAAGCGAGGTCCGCCGCATGGTCGAAGCCCGCCGCCCCGTCGTCTTCGTCGGCCGCCTCCCACAAGGCTTCACCGCCGATTCCATCACCGCCGATAACGCCAAGGGCACCCAGCTCATCCTCGACCATCTCATCTCCAAGGGCCACCGCGACATCGCCATGCTCCTCGGCCACCACTCTCTCTCCACCGTCACCGAACGTGTCGATGGCTGGAAGAAGGCGATGCGCCGCCATCGCATTAAAGCCCGCCCCGAACTCATCTGCGAAGGCGACTGGAGCGAAGCCTCCGCCTACGCCGCCGCCAAAGATCTCCTGAAGCTCCCCGAACGCCCCACCGCCATCGTCGCCGTAAACTTCCCGATGCTCGCCGGAGCTCTCCGCGCCATCCGCGAAGCCGGCCTCCGCTGCCCCGAAGATGTCGAATGCGCCAGCTCCGACGACTACGACTGGCTCGACCTCTTCCATCCGCCGATCACGACCATCACCCAACACAATTATTCGATCGGCGAAGAAGCCGCCCGCCTCGTCCTCCAACGCATCAAACAGCCGGACCGCGCCTTCCAGCAAATCACCATCGAACCCCAACTTCGCATCCGCGGCTGATCGAAAGCGGAGTCCACCTGCGCCCTCCCAGGTGACTCCCATGAAAAAAATAATTCTCAGCTTTAGCCTCCTGGCCGGCACCGTGTTCAGCCAGTCATTTGTCGCCGCCTTGGCACCTCAGCCGGCACCCCCCCCGGCCCCCACCACCATCCCGTCCGGTATCATCCCTTCTTCTTGCAAGACCGTTCCATCGACGTCCTTGTTGAGCTGCTACCTGAACCACCCTTCGAATAACCTGATCCAGAACTTCATCCAGGGCCCCTATTCTCCTTCTCTCGGCAGCTGGAAGAACTGGCCCGCCTGGGCCAAAAACGATCTCAACATCGCTTACTTGAACACCGTGGCTTGGTACAACAGCGGCATGCAGAACTATCCCGGAACCCTGGTTCAGGACCCACCCCCAAGCACGAATGAAGCGGCCTACGCTGCGGGAATTGAATCGCGGAGTATGCTGGACCCAAACACCACGGCTTGGCAAATCTACATTGGTCACACTGCCCTTACACTGGCCGCTGAAATCCACGGTTGGGTTCCGTGGTCCATCCACAATTTCAACTCGCTCGGCCTCAGCAACTTGCTCGATCATGGCTTTGGCGCGACGAATCTCCCCGGCGTGTTTCCGATCCAGTCAGCAACACCAGGCAACGCCATTACAGTTTTCAAGTTCATGAAACAGAACAACCTGATCGGGGCGACCCGCTCCGAGACCATCGACCGATTCCTGACTTGGTGCCGCTGGAATCTTTCCCACATGTACGGAGATTACACCGTCGCCCAGTATTACCGCTACTGGCAGTATTGGGGCAAGCCCCCGGTCTCCCGCATTCTCGCCGGAACGTTCTCGCAAGATCCCGCTATCCCGACTGAGTACCAGAATCTTCAGCACTGGACCCAAGGCTGCTATGGAACCACGGCCCTGATGATCTGGGTCTTCAAGACTATCAATATCCCAGTCAAGCAGGCGTCGGTAGGCTATCATCTCGCCCCCTATTTCATATCGGAGGGAATGTATCTCACCCATGGTGACGACCCTTACAATGGCTACTCTCGTACCTTGCCTCGGCCCATTCGCGACCTACTCATCAACGAAACTACCTATCAAGCCTGGTTCCCGTCTAACGATGTCGTAGCCGCCGACAAGAACGTCGGCCGCCGCGTGGTCGAATTGAACATGAAGTATCCGTCCGATGATCTAGCAAAAACCCACGCTTTTGACAAAATGATGGGCCGCACCCGAGCCAACGGCAGCGTCTTTGAAACGATGGGCCGCTTCTACACCATGGCCCAACTCGACGCCTCCGGCTTCTGGACCCGCCTCGAAAGCGTCATCCCCGTCGGCCAGTAGCCCAATCTTTAAATCACCTTCGCGCCGCCCCCGCGGCGCGAATTCTTTTTTCTCCACCCGCGACATGAAATAATACTCATCGTGCTCACTCGCACCCTCCTTCTCCTCCTCGCCGCGTCGCTCTGTGCCCAGCCCCCCAAGCTGAAGCTCTGGTCTCTCCAACCCGTCGTCTCCCCGCCCATCCCCCCCGGCCTCCACCAGAACCCCATCGACGCCTTCCTCGCCGTCCCCCAAAAAGCCAAAGGCCTCAAGCCCAACCCCCCCGCCGATAAACTCACCCTCCTCCGCCGCGCCACCTTCGACCTCACCGGCCTCCCCCCCACCCCCGCCGAACAGGATGCCTTCCTCGCCGACGCCTCTCCCAACGCCTACGACAAGCTCATCGACCGACTCCTCGCCAGCGAACAACACGGCGTCCGCTACGCCCGCCACTGGCTCGACGTCCTCCGCTACGCCGATCTCGACGGCACCGACGGCGGCGTCATGCCCGCTTCCGCCAGCATCTACCGCTGGCGCGATTGGATGATCCACTCCCTCAACGAAGACATCCCCTACGACCAGTTCGTCCGCGCCCAGATCCTCGGCAATCGCCACGGCGGCCGCCCCACCCTCACCGTCTTCGGCACCCGGGCCAAAGCCGAACCTGTCCCCCAGGATCAGTTCGCCCTCGGCTTCCTCGCCCGCGCCGCCCTCACCGGCAACGACCGCGATCAGGACATCGCCCTCAACGCCGTCGAAACCGTCTCCTCCGCCTTCATGGGCATGACCGTCGCCTGCGCCAAGTGCCACGACCACCGCTTCGATCCCATCAAGCAAACCGACTTCTACGCCATGAAGGCGCTCTTCGATCCCCTCGTCCTCCGCCGCGTCCCCCTCTCGACCCCCGCCGAAATCTACGCCTACGGCCGCGCCGTCGAAGCCTACCGCCGCGTCAAAGAACCCGTCGATCAGGCCATCGAAAAGCTCACCGCCCCCTACTACGAAAAGCTCTACGCGGTGCGTGTTTCGATGCTCCCTCCCGACGTCCGCGCCATCGTCCTCAAGCCCGAACGCCAGCGCTCCGTCGCCGAACAAAAAACCGCCGACGACTACTTCCCCGTCCTCCGCATCGATCCCCCCAAGCTCAAAGAGATCATGCCCAAGGACGTCATCCAGGCCTACGACGCCCTCCTCAAACAACAACGCGAACTCAAAGCCCCGCCCGGCCTCGACGCCCACGTCATCGTCGAAGAAGATTCCGCCCGCCTCCTCCAACCCACCTACCTCCTCACCTCCGGCGACCCCACCAAGCCCGAAAAGGATAAAGCGGTCGCCCCCGGCTTCCCCTTCCAACCACCCGACACCGACTTCCGCTACGGTCGCCGTGAAGGCTTCGTCGACTGGCTCACCGACAAACAAAATCCCCTCTTCGCCCGCGTCGCCGTCAACCGTCTCTGGCAATGGCACTTCGGCGAAGGCCTCCAAAAATCCCCCAGCGACTTCGGCCTTCTCGGCGGCCGCCCCTCCCACCCCCAACTCCTCGACTTCCTCGCCGCCGAATTCACCCGCCAAAACTTCAGCATGAAGGCCATGCACAAGCTCATTCTCACCTCCCACGCCTACCAGCAGTCCTCCCTCCCCAACCCCGTCAACCAAAAGCTCGACCCCACCAACACCACCCTCTGGCGCTTCCGCCTCCAGCGCCTCGAAGCCGAGCCCCTCTGGGACGCGATCCTTTCGAGCGCCGGCCAACTCGATCTCTCCATCGGCGGCAAAAGCTTCCAAATCGTCAAAACCGACAGCAAACAGTCCATCTTTCTCCCCAAAGACGGAACCTTCGAAGCCCACAAAAACCGCCGCGCCGCCTACCTCACCCGTGGCTACATCCCCTCCACCGAAGTCATGGCCCACTTCCTTCAGTCCTTCGATGTCGACGACGGCCGCACCCCCTGCCCCGTTCGGACCCAAACCATCACCGCCCCCCAGGCTCTCTTTTCGATGAACGATCCCCTCGTCGAAGACGCCACCACCAACCTCGCCAGCCGCCTCGCCAAAGCCCCGGATCTCCCGTCCTCGGTCCAACTCGCCTACCGCGAAACCATCGGTCGCCCCCCGTCCAACCTCGAACTCGACCGAGCCCTCAGCTACCTTTCATCCGACCCAACGAAGCTGAAAGGCCTAGTCTGGCTCCTCTACAACCTCGACGAATTCCTCTTCATCCGCTAATGCTCACCCGTCGCCATCTTCTCCGCCTCGCCAATGGCTTCCTCGGCTCCGCCGTCGGTGGACTCTGGGCCGCCGACGGCCGCCTCCCCGGCGCTCTCCTCCCCGGTGAACCCCGCGCCAAATCCGTCATCTATCTCTTCATGTGCGGCGGCGTCAGCCACATCGATACCTTCGATCCGAAGGACAACAAATTCGCGGGCACCATGATGGACGCCATCGGCTTCGGCGATAACAACGCGCCCATGAAGCGCCCCGTCATCCCCATTCTCCGCACCTACAAACGGTACGGCCAATCCGGCATCCCCGTCTCCGACTGGTTCCCGAACATCGGCTCGGTCATCGACGAATTCGCCGTCGTCCGCTCCATGTACTGCCATCAGACCAACCACTTCCCCGCCGTCATCGAGCACTCCACCGGCAAGCCGCTCCGCCAGTTCGAGCATCCCTCGCTCGGCAGTTGGGTCACCTACGCCCTCGGCTCCGCCAACAAAAACCTCCCGAGCTTCGTCAACATCGGCCGCCCGTCTTCCCCCGTCCAACTCACCGGCGGCTATCTCGGCGCATCCTATTCCGCCACCCCCTTCCAACCCGGCGACACGCCGATTCCCAATCTCGTCCCCCCGCCCACCGCCACCCGCGCCGAACGCGACCGCCAGATGCAAACCCTCGCCGACCTCAACGCCAAGTTCCGCGAGGACTACAAGATCGACTCCGAAATCGCCGCCCGCGTGAAGGCCTACGAACTCGCCGGCAACCTCATGCGCACCGCCCCCGCCATCGTCGACTTCCAAACCGAACCCACCCACGTCAAGGACCTCTACGGCATCGGCACGAAGGAGACCGACGACTTCGGCCGCCAACTCCTCCTCGCCCGCCGCCTCGTCGAAAACGGCGTCCGCCACATCCAGATCTGCCACGCCGGCGGCGGCAACGGAGCCTGGGACGCCCACGGCGACATGGACACCCACGGCCCTCTCTGCCGCGCCGTCGATAAGCCCATCGCCGGCTTGATCCAGGATCTGAAGCAACGAGGCCTCCTCGACAGCACCCTGGTCGTTTTCACGAGCGAATTCGGCCGCACCCCCTGGTCGCAGAACACGACGGGGCGAGACCACAACGGCAAAGGCTTCTCCACCCTTCTCGCCGGCGGAGGCGTCAAAGGCGGAGTGATCGAAGGGGCCACCGACGAAGTCGGCTACAAAGCGGTTGACCGCCCCCATTACATCAGCGACCTGCAAGCGACGATCCTCCAGCAGATGGGCCTGAACTACAAGAAGATGGACTTCTCGACGAACGGCCGAGCGTTTCACCTGATCGAGGAAGGCACCGGGCCGATCCAAGCCATCCTGCGTTAGGCACCCTCGCCCTCTTCCCGCAATCGCCCCAACAGGTCTTGATTACCCATGGCCTTGGCCCAGGCCTCTAAGTAAGCTTGGTCCAGCGCCGCCCCCTGCATCCGCCAGATTCCGGTCATATCGGACCACTGGCGCTCCGACGTCTCTCCGCCGTTCCGGAACCAGGCCAACTTAGCCAGAAGGATATCCTCCGCGCTCACCATCGGCACGGCGGCGGTGCCCGCCAGGGGGGTCCCTTCCACCATCACGCGCCGCCGCACCTCATCCTCGCCATGGGCGAAGAAAGTGGTCGGGAAAATGTTGAACTTATACACATGCCGCATGTGCAAAAGGTTAAAGGATCGGTTCGCCGCCACCGCGGCCCTTGCCTCCTCCGGGTCGCAGACGAGATGGGGCGTGGCCAATCGCGCCAAATGATAGGCCTCCTCCGGGCTCAGCGAAACAACCAGATCGACATCCAGCGTCGAGCGGGGAACTCCGAAGGTGGAGCTCGCAAAGCTGCCGCCCACCGCATACTCCAGCTCCATTTCGGTTAGGATGGCGGTGAGGTCTTGAAAGGCGGCCTCAAGGGACGTCACTTCCCGAACATCCGTTCCGCCGCCGCCTGCCCATAGCAGGCCTCCGCCAACCGCCGCTTTTGGGTCGCTTCATCCAGGTGCTTCACGTTGGCCAGAAACATCTGCCGCACCGCCTCGGAAAGCTCCCAGGTCCGCGCCAATCGTTGCCCCGGCGTCTCCATCCAACGCTTCTCCGCCCGCGCCTCCGTGTCCGTCATTTCCTTATTATCGGGCGCCAGCGACGGACGGCAACGTCAAGCCCATGATGAAGCGGCATGTATCCAACTGGTCCGCTCGAACCCAGTAGCCGTTCAGCGCCAGATACGCTGCCATCAACGCGATTGCGGTGCGCTTGTTCCCATCGAAAAGGGGATGATTTTGTGACAAGGATTCCCACAGCGCTGCGCCCTCCGCAATCACGTCGGAAAGATACCCGCTCCGCGGTCTCGGATTCCCTGGCTGCTTCTGTCAACTCCATTTGGTCCCGCCAAAACGGATCGATCAAGTCGTGATGGATACCCAGAACGTCGTCCAAAGTCAGATAGTGAGGCAACGCCGACCTATTGAGCCAGCAGATGAATCAGCAGAGGATTCTCCCGCATAAAGCGGCTGGTAGCGATTCGGGCCGGGGATAAACCCTCGTCGGGCACACTAAAACGAGGGGGCCTGCTGGAAGCTCCGCCAGTAGCACCTCTGCCCATATTTCGCTTCGATTCATTGCTCCCGCTCCTGCCATGGAATGGGCCGGCCAGCCTACCGCCGCCCGGGAAACGGCATACTTTCCCTCTCCCAGGCCAACAATGAAACGCGAGTGCCAAACTAAACTTCGACGCCCAGATCCTTCCAATCGAGTACCTTGCCCTGACGGCAAACCTCATTCCCCAGAATCGCCGTCAACGCTGCCGTCGCTCCTATGGTCACATCGGCCGGGGATTTGGCACCCTTCCGGACACAGTCGTAGAAAGCTCGAATGTGCGCGTCCCCCGGCTCGTCCACCTTCGGGGCCAACACCGTCGGCTCACCGCCCTCAAGCGGATAAAGGTTCGTCGAATACAGAAGTTCCACCGCCCCCTTACTGCCGAAAACGTTAATTGTCTGGTTATTCACCGGCATCTTTCGCGGGTGAAACACCATCTGTGTAAACGTCAGCTTCACCCCATTGGCATACTCATAAACCAAGCTCTGGTGGTCCATGATATCCCGGCCCGCCGGCTTTCCTTTGTATAGGTTGATCCCCCCGAAGCCAGCCGCCCGAATCGGATGTTGCCCGATCACCCAGTTACAAGCATCCAGGTTATGCACCGACTGTTCGAGTAAGTACCCCCCAGATTTCTTGTAATCAAAATACCAGTCGCCCGATGGCCCGTCGTATGCCAAATCGGCCGACGCATGCCGTTGCGCTTTGACGAAAAGGATATCTCCGATCGCCCCGTCTTGAATCTTCCGGATCGCGTTCCCCACCTGCAACATCGACCGCATCTGCTGACCCGAAACGAAAACTTTGTTCGTCTGCTTGGCCACCTTCAGCAATTCGCGAATCTGTGCCGGCGTCGTCCCGATTGGCTTCTCGCAATAGACGTGCTTGCCCGCCTTCATCGCCGCAATCGCCATCTCGGCGTGTAGAAACGGGGGCGTCGCAATATACACAGCCTCCACGTCCTTCCGGTCAATCAGCTTCCGCCAGTCCGTCATCGTCGCCGGATTATCCTTCGCCGCCGCCGTCGCGGCCTTATCCAGCCGGTCCGGCTTGTTGTCGCACAAGGCCACCACCCGGGCATCCGCCTGCGCCATCACTGCTTTCAGCAGATAGCTCCCGCGATTGCCTACGCCGATCATCCCCGTAGCCACCCGGTCCGTGGACGACTGACCAACCGCCGTCTGGGCCGCCGCTGCCGTGCTAATTAAGAAATTCCGTCGGTTCATGCTTGTGCTCCTCCATTCTGAAGACCCCGCAATACGGTGTCGATGTAAAGTCTTGCCCGAACCGCCAAGGCGTTAACGCCCTCTATGGCCACCGGACGCGGCAGCAGCGGCTCTGAAATGTTTTCAAAAGTTAGTGGAATCGTCAGCCCCGTATTCATTACCGGAGCAAACAACTTGTAGTGGTCAATCTCCCCGAAACCGGGGCCGCAATCTTGGTCCTTCGGCGTATTTCGATGGTCTTTAATGTTGAACGCCCGAATGTCCTGCCAACAGCTCCGAATATCCACAATCGGATCATGGTTTTCGTAGTCCAGTACGTTGCCCGCGTCATAGCAAACCTTTACCGAATCATGGCCTACCTCTTTAACAATCCGAGCACAGTGGGCTCCCGTCGCCGTGTTGCCTCCGTGCTGTTTGATCACAATCATCACCTCCGCCTCTTTCGCCCGCGGCGCCAGTTCCACCAAGCTCCGGACAAATGCCTCGTTCTGTCCCGGGCTGGTTTTGCCAAACGTCAGTAGAAACGGAATCTTCGCCGCCGCCGCCTGTTCAATTCTGCGAGAGTGCCCGTCCACGGCGTTGGCCGCCTCCAGGTTCAAGGTCGAGAACATCATCACCGGCTCTAATCCCATATCCCGGCATCGTCGAGCCAAGCGTCCCGCCTCCGCCGCCGGAGCGTCAATTGGCATCACCGGCTTGATCCCGCTCTGCTCCCGATGGGTCGTGCCCCAGGCCACATGGCCGAACCCACTCCACTGAATTCCCTGTAGCGCTTTCTCCAACGGAAACGCCGAATATGGCAGCGTCATGCAAGCCAGTTGAAATTGCGTCGGCATAGCCACCGCCTGAGCCGCCAGCGCCAGCGGAGCGCCAAACACCGCCCGTCGCGAGATCACGGCAACTCCTGAATCTCTATCCGCCGATAATAAACGGGCCAACCTTCAGACTGCAGGCAAATGTTGCCTTCCTCCGGATAAGCGGCCGTCCCCTCATTCACTAACACACCATTCAACACCACCGTCACCTTCCCGTTCATCGAGGTAATCTCATAGCGGTCCCACGATCCAAATGGTGGCCTCTCCTTCACAAACGGGCCCCGCTTGGCTCCGGTAATCTTGCCTCCCCGCACCCCGAACACGCTCCCGGCCTCTCCGTAGTACCCCTGCACCTCGAGCGAGGTCGGCCAACCGTTCACCTCCGGACCTGCGTGGATAAAGAAACCCGCGTTCGGCCACTCGTTTCCTGTCTTCGGAGCCGTCCAGCCCATCTGGAATCGCCACTCCGCCCGCAGCACGTAGTTGCGGTACTTCTTCTTACTGCGCAAAAATCCATTCGGCTGCCCCGTTGTCGCAATCACGCCGTCACGCAGCGTCCACGCCTCCGGCGGAGTCTCCCCCTCTACCGTCCAATGCTCGCCCAGGTTACGATCCGGCATCAGGGACATAAAACCGTCCGCGGCAAAGCCCGCGACACTTACCAACATCAGGAACAGAAATTTCATCGAATCTCCTCTCCACACCAAGAACAGACAAAGGCCATCAGTGCCTTCGTCGCCTGCACCAACGAATCCAATTCTACATACTCATCCGGCATATGGGTGTTGCCGCCCCGCGCTCCCCACAGAGCCGCCGGAATCCCAAATTCATGAAAAACGTAAAGATCGCATGGACCCTCGATCCCCACTATCTCCGGCCGAAAGCCCAAAGTGGACTCCGCCACCGCCGCTAACTCCGAAACAATCGGGCACTTCGCTTCTATCGCCGAACCTGGCAACCACCGGATCGGATGCACCACCTCCGGCCGCTCCCGAAACAGTTCGCCCCGCCTCTCATACAAACCCTCCAACCAACCCGCAAACTGCGCGTCGACCTCGTCCAGCCCCTCTCCTGGCATCGTCTTCCAGAAAAGCTCCAACCTGCACGTTTCGGGCACGTTCGTCGGCTCCGACGTCCCCCAAGGAGCCGTCTGGATCCGCGTCACCGTCACCGGCACCGCATCCTGCAAATGCGCATAGCTCAGATGCCGAGGCGCCAAGCGCCGCCGCAACGCCGCAAACTCCGGCAGCGCGTCGAGAAATGCTCTCAACTGGTCGATCACCAGCGTCGTCCGCGCGTTCGACAGAATCCCCTCATTCACCGCCTGAAACCTTATCTGAACCGTCCGTCCCCCTCTCTGCGCTGGGCACACCCGCAGAAACGAAGGCTCCGATATAATCGCGGCGTCCGCCGAGTAACCCATTAGCCGACCCGCCAACGTGCCGTTCACCCCGCCAAACTCCTCGTCCACCACCGATTCGAACGTCAAATCCCCCGCCAGCCGAATCCCCAGCGCCGACAAAGCCTCCGCCACAAAGAGGTTGGCCGCTATTCCCGCCTTCATATCGTTCGCCCCGCGACCGTAAAGCCGATTGTCCTCCCGCTGGCCCCCAAACGGCGGACGCATCCACGGGGCCGAGCCAACCGGAACCGTGTCCACATGCCCGGATAGGATCAACGAGCGTCCCCCGCCCGTCCCCTTCTTCACAGCCGCCAAGTTCGGCCGTCCCTCATAGTTCCGGCCCGGCCAGTACAGCGGATGGCCCTCTATCCCCGCTGCCGCGGCTAAAGAGTAAAGCCGTGGCTCCCAACCCGCCCTCCGCAACACCCGCGCCACATACTCCTGGCATGCCCCCTCCGCTCCTTCCGGCGCTCGAT
>JAPKZA010000074.1 GCA_026394015.1 Acidobacteriota bacterium | reverse complement strand
GGCGGTGGCCGGACTGCGCCAAGCGCTCAAGTTTTTTGAAGAACGCCTGGGCGCGCAGAATCGCCGGCTGCTGCCGATTCTGCGCAATATCGCGCGCGGTGAGCGTTTCCAGGGGCAATTCCAATCTGTCCTTCGCACGAGCGAACGGGCGCTATCGATCAGCGTCCGATCGTTCGGCGAACAGAGTTCACCGACGGCGGAACTGCTCGGGATCCTGGCCACCGCGCAGGCCGAAAGTGGGCTGCTGGCCGAGGCGCGCCAGCTTTACGACCGGGCGATCGCCGCGCAGACGAAGCTCTACGGGCCCACCGCTACTCAGGTGGGCGTCGAACTGTTCAGCCTGGCCAATCTCGAACAGGTGATGGGTGATTTTGAAAGTTCGTTGCGCCACGCGGGCCAAGCGCTGCAGATCCGCGAGGCGCTCGACGGCAAGGAGTCGCCGCGCACGGTGACCATCTACGCGCTGCTCGGCCGAGTGAACGCTCTCAACGGGAACGTGAGCAAAGGCCGCGCGTTGACGGAACTGGCCGTCGCGATCGGACGGCGCACGGTGGGCGACGCTCATCCGCGCACCATTTTCGCCCGCTCCGACCTTGGCGAAGTTCTTTATCTGGCGAAAGATTACGCCGGGGCGCTGCCCCACTTCGCCGCCGCGGTGGGTGGGCAGGCCAAGCTTTTCGGGGCTGGCAGCATCCGGACGGCTCAGGGGGAGTACAACCTTGGATTGGCCGAGCGGGCTCTTGGCCATCACGCCGAAGCGCTGTTGCGTTTTGGCAACGCGGGCCGGATTTGGCGGGAGGCTTTTGGGCCGGACTATGTTTTCCTGGCCGATACGAATGCGGGGCAGGCGGCTTCGTTACTGGCGCTCGAGCGTCCGTCGGAGGCGCTGGCCCCGGCGCTGGAAGCGGCGCGGGTCCGCCGGGCGTCGCTGGATGCGGTGACGATGACGGCGGCCGAGCGGGAGGCGCTTTTGTTCGCGCGGGTTGATCGCGACGGGCTGCTGCTGGCCATCGATCTGGTGGGTTCCGCCAAGCTCGAGCCCTCGACTGTGACCCAAGTTTGGGACGCCGTCATCCGTGATCGCGCCACGGTGTTGGATGCGATGGCCCGCCGGCGTCCGTCGGCGGCGGATCCGGCCTCGGCGCCACTCATCCGCCAGATTGCGAAACTGAAGAAAGAGTTGGCCCAGGCGGTGCTGATCGGAGACGCCAAGCTGTACCAGTCGCGAGTCACGAGCCTGCGCCAAAGCCTTGATGACGCCGAGCGAGCGCTTGCGCGGCAGAATAGCGGTTTTGCCCGTCAGAGTCTCGCCACGCGCGCCGGCTGGACCGAAGTGCTGGCCGCTTTGCCGGTTGGCTCGGCCCTGGTCGGCTACGCCCGGGGCGAGACGCAGTACGTGGCTTTCGTGGGTCGGCCGGGATCGGCGAGCGCCCGCGTTTTCCCGCTGGGACCCACCGCGCGCATCGACGGGCTGGTCCGGGCTTGGCAACAGGAGATGGAGCGGGAGCGGAACTCGGACGGCCGGAACGGGCGGCGCAATGAGGAGGCTTATCGGCAGGCGGGGTCGGCCCTCCGCCGGGCTATTTGGGATCCGCTGCAGCCGGCGGTGGCCAACGCCAGGACGGTGTTCACCGCGCCGGATGGTGCTTTGCAACTCGTGAACTTTGACACGCTGCCGGTCGGAACGACGCAATACCTGGCTGAAGCCGGACCGCTTTTCCAACTACTTTCCGCCGAACGCGACCTGGTGGCCCCGCCGCTTCCCGCCGCGGCGCGGAAAGGAGGCCTGTTGGCGCTGGGGAATCCAACGTTTGCCAGTCTGGCCCCGGCCCCGGCTTCCAGTGCCTGTGCCGACCTTGATAGCCGCCGCTTTCCGCCTCTGCCCGGCTCCGGGGAGGAGGCTTTGGCGGTCGGCAAACTTTGGAGTGCGCAGGGCGGCCAGGCGCAAGTATTGAACGGCGCCGGGGCGTCCGAATCCGCCCTGAAGACCAAGGCTCCCGGCCAGCAGGTGCTCCATTTGGCGACCCACGGCTTCTTTCTGGCGTCGGCCTGCCAGCGGGACCGCGAGGCCGCGTTGGCGGACAATCCGCTGCTCCGTTCCGGCTTAGTTCTGACCGCGGGAGGCCCCGGCAACGAAGATGGGCTGCTGACGGCGGAAGAGGTTTCGGCTTTGCGTTTGGATTCGACCGAACTGGTTGTGCTATCTGGTTGCGATACGGCGCGGGGCGCGGCCGAGGCGGGGGAAGGCTTGCTGGGCCTGCGTCGGGCGTTTCAAGCGGCGGGCGCGCGCCAAGTGGTTAGCAGCCTGTGGCCGGTGGACGACGCGGCGACTCGGCAGTGGATGCTCCGCTTCTACCAGGCGCGTCTCCAACCGGGTGTTGGCGTCGTGCAAGCGGTACGGACGGCGTCCGGGGCCGAGCTCAGAGGCCGCCGCGCCGCCGCCCAGAGTACCCATCCGTTCTACTGGGGCGGGTTCGTCGCCTCGGGATACCAACCCCGGAAAAAATAATTCGACCGCCCGGTCACAAACCGGGTGCGGATTCCGACTCTCCCGGCATAGGGCGCTTTTCCAGCGCTTGGTCGCGATTGTTTCCGTGGAGAGTGTATGAAGAGTCTGGGTTTAAGCTGTGCTTTGTTGATGCTGGCGGTGACGCTGTTCGCGGGGAACGTCCAGTATAGCTACGACGCGGCCGGGCGGCTGATCAAGGTGGATTATGGTGATGGCCGCAGTATCGCCTATACCTACGATGCGGCCGGCAATCTTCTGAAGCGTGAGCAGACCGGCAGCGCGGGGGCTGCCTCCGCCGCCAGTGTTCCGGCCCTCAGCTTTGAAGCCAACCAGGGCCAGATCGATAGCCGCTACCAAGTTCGCGCGCGCCGAGGTGACTACAGCGTCGCCCTATCGGCCCAGGAGGCGCTCTTCGCCCTGCCCGGTGCCGCGCTGCGTCTGGAATGGATCGGTGCCAATCCCGCGGCCCGGTCGGTTGGCCAGCAGCCACAAGCTTCCACCACCAACTACCTTACCGGCTCTGACGCCAGCAAATGGCGCACCGGCGTCCCCCGTTTCGCCCGTATCCAATATCAGGATCTCTTCCCCGGCGTCGATATCGTCTACTACGGTAACCCCCAGCAGCTTGAATACGACCTGATCGTCCACCCCGGCGCTGACCCTGCCAAAATCCGTTTCCGTCTGCCCGGCGCGAGCCAAACCAACCTCGCCCCCAACGGCGACCTCGTCCTCGAAGCCGGCGGCCAAACCGCTCTCTTTCACAAGCCCGTTCTCCACCAGATCAAGAACGGCACCAAACGGCCCGTCACTGGCTCCTACGACCTCGCGGGGGGCACCATCGGCTTCCGCGTCGGCACCTACGACCGCTCGCTGCCCCTTATCATCGACCCCGTTTTCGGCGACTTCACCCTCGCCGGCGGCTCCGGCGACGACGTCCCCACCGCCGCCGCCGAAGACGCCTTCGGCTTCCTCTACGTCGTCGGGACCACGAACTCCACCGACCTTCCCGGCCTCGTCCGCCCCGTTCAGGGCTCCAACGCCGGGTCCACCGACGTCTTCGTCATGAAGCTCAGCCAGAACACGAAAGCTCTCGTCTGGGTCACCTATCTTGGCGGCCTCGGTGCCGACACGGGTGGCGGCATCTCCGTCGACCGCCAAGGCATCGTCACCCTCAGCGGCACCACCGCCAGCCAGAATTTCCCTGTCACCGGCGACGCCCTGCAGCGTACCTTCGGCGGAGGTGCCACCGACGGTTTCGTCGCCCGCCTCAACGCCCGCGGTGAACGCCTGCTCTATTCGACCTACCTCGGGGGCTCCGCCGCCGATGCCACCACTGCGGTCGCCGTCGACGCGACCGGCATCATTTACGCCGCCGGCACCACCGCCTCGACGAACTTCCTCACCCGCCCCGGTGCCTTCCAGGACAAGCACAACGGAGCCACCGACGGCTTCCTGATGAAGCTCAACCCCGGCGACGCCGTCCCCGTTTACGCCACCCTGCTCGGCGGCACCGCGGCCGATGGCATCCAGGGCCTTGCGATTGACTCTACCGGCAGCGCTTATGTTGCCGGCACCACCGCCTCAGCGAACTTCCCCACCACCTCCGGCGTCCTCGGCACGGCCCTCGTCGGCGGCACCGACGCCTTCGTCACCAAAGTCAATCCCACCGGCACCGCTCTGCTCTACTCCACCTACTACGGCGGCGGCGCCGATGACCAAGCCCTCTCGCTCGCCTTGAACCCGGCCGGCTCGGCGCTCGTCTCGGGCGTCACCACCTCCCGCAACCTCCCCATGGGCGGCAGCGTGCTCAATCGCCAGTACCTCGGCGGACCCTCCGACGGCTTCTTCTTCCAACTCTCCCCCAACGGCAACCAGTTGCAGGCCTCTTCTTACCTCGGAGGCAACGGAGAAGACAGCGCCGACGCGATCGCCGTCCGCGTCGAAGGCACCATTCTGGTCGCGGTCAACGGAACTTCTTTCCCCGGCGAACCCGCCCGCATGTACGCCTACTCGGGTGACCTCAGCCGCGAACTCGGTAACCAGACCTTCTCCAGCGCCTGCACCTCCGGCGGTGCCCGTATGATCGCCCTCACCCACAGCGCCAACCGCAGCCGGGCCATCGGCTGGCTCCAGGCCGGAGGCGATTGCCGCGCCCCGCAATTGCTTGCCTCTCCGGACGCGCGCGATTCCAAAACCGAACCCCAGCGCCAAGCTTCCGTCGAACGCTTCAACGGCGGCGGTAAAAAAGCCTGCTTCGGCGACTCCCTTAGCGGCTCTCCGCCTTCCGGCGGCCCCCCGGCCGGCTTCAGTCCGCAGCCCGTCCGGCAATTCAAAGCCAGCGGCATGTCCGGCGATCCCTTCTCGACCGCGACCGGCGAGCACACCGATGAGTTCGAAGATCTGCGCCTCGCCGGCATCATCGGCCTCCAATTCCGCCGCTATTACAGCAGCGTTCTGTCCGGCAACGAAATCAACAGCGGCCTCGGCGTCAACTGGGCCCACAACTTCGACCTCTCCCTCACCGTCACCGCCGACCAGGCCACCGTCAACCTCGAAGGCGGCTCCAAGGTCGCCTTCCGCCTAGTCTCCGGCACCTGGCAGATGCAGCCCCAGCAGCAATCCGACTACCGTCTCCTCGAATCGCCGAACGATTACCGCCTCGGCGATATCGCGAACGGCCGCATCCTCACCTTCAACCGTCGCGGTCAACTTACCCGCCTCGAAGACCGCAACGGCAACGCCCTCCAGGTCACCCCCGCCGCCGCCGGCCCCGCCGAAGTCGCCGACGGCTTTGGCCGATCCCTACGCTTCACCTACGCGAACGGCTTCCTCAGCGAAGTCCGGGACCACTCGGGCCGCATCGTCCGCTTCGGCTATCGCGGCGAAAACCTCGTCAGCGTTACCGACGTCCTCGGCCGCGTCACCCGCTACGAGTACGGTGCCTCCGGTCGGCTTACCCGGCACATCCTCCCCACCGGAACCCCTACCTACACGAACACCTACGACCCCACCGGCCGCGTCACCGAGCAGCTGGGCCCCGAAGGCCAAGTCACCAAGGTCGCCTACGAATCCCCCACCGTCACCGCCGTCACCGATCCCCTCAACGCAGTCACCCGGTTCACCCATAGCGCGGGCGGAGACCTCACCCGTCTCACCGACCCAACCGGCTCGGTCATCGAGATGACCTACGACCCCGCTCACCGGCTCATCAGCCGCCGGGATCGCCTCGGCAACGTCCCTACGTTCACCTACCACGCCCCCACCGGTCGGCTGCAAACCGAGACCGACGCCCTCGGCAATCGCACCGCCTACACCTACACCGCGCAGGTCCAGGGAATCTTCACCTTCTTCAACGTCACCAAGGTCGAACTACCCGACGGCACCACGGTCAGCTACGAGTACGACCCGCGTGGCAATCCGATTACCGTCACCGATCGCTCCGGCCGGCTCTGGAGGCTCACTTACAACGCCCAAGGCCTGGCCTTGACCCTCACCTCGCCCACCAACGCCGTAGCCAGTTGGCGACACGCCGCCAACGGCGACCTCATTTCCGCCACCGGATACTCCGGTGACGTCGTCACTTACGAACGCGATGCACTCGGACGCCTCACCAAGCTCACGAAACCGGACGGCGCCACCCGTCTGTTCACCTACGACCTCGCTAGCCAGGTGACGCAAGAGACCGACGAGAACGGCAAGACCACCCAGTACGCCTACGACGTAAACCAACAGCTCACCGCCTTCACCGACGAACTCGGCGCCACCGAGTCGCTAAGCTATAACCTCAACCGGCTCCCTGGCCAAGCGACCGATCGGCTCGGGAATAAGTTCGCCTTCGCCTATAACCGCAACAATCTCGCCGTCCGGATCACCGACCCCAACGGCAGCCAGGTCGATTTCTCCTACGATCCTCTCCATTCCCTCACCGCCGTAAGAGACTCGATCGGCCTCCAAGCCCAGTACAGCTATGACAAAGAGAGCGCTCCAATCACGCAAACCGACGCCCTCAACCGGGTTTGGAAGATGGAGAACGATAAGCTGGGCCGCCCGGTCAAGCTCACCACTCCCCTCGGTTCCACCGCCTCCCAAACCTGGGACGCCGCCGGACGCCTGGCTTCCTCCACCAACGGACTCGAGCAAAAAGCCACCTTCTCCTACGACCCCGCCGGCCGCCTTACCGCCCTCGAAGGGCCGGGCGGCTTGAAAACGGCGCTGGCTTACGACCCCTTCGGCTCCCCTACCGCCGTGACCGACGCCGGTGGGGCCCGCTGGAGTCGAACCTATGATCAGGCCGGCCGGCTTCTCACCGTTACCGACCCGCTCAATCGCTCCTTCTCCTACGCCTACGACAAGGCTGACCGGCTTGCCGCAGTCAAACTCCCGCAGGATCTGGGCGCTAGCACCCTCTCCTACGACCCCGCCGGTCGACTCGCCTCCACTCGCACTTCCGACGGCTCGGAAGTGCCGATGACACGTGACGCCAAGGGCCGCGTCGTCGCATCGACCGGCCTTACCCTGGCCTTCGACGCCGACGACAACATCATCGCCTCCAACGGCATCACCAACACCCGCGACGCCCTCGGCCGGATCGCTACGGTCACCCTGGCTCCGGAGAAAACGATTCAGTACACCTACAACGCTCGCGACCAGGTCACGAAGGTCACCGATTGGCTGGGTGCCGTCACCGAACTCTCCTATGACGCCTCGGGAGCCTTGAAGGAAATCAAGCGGCCCAACCAGGTTGTCTCCACCTTCAGCTACGATGGCGACGCCCGCCTCGCTTCGATCGAAGAAAGTCGCGACTCTCTGCTCAGCCGCCTGAGCTTCACTTACGACGCCGCCAGTCGCGTCATCGCCGAGGAGCGCTCTCTGCCCTCTCTTCCGGCGACTGCTCCCGCCCTTGAAGAGTTCACCTACGATGTCGCCTCGCAGCGGAACGGTGCCACCTACGACGCCGCCGGCCGCGTCGTCAGCGATCCGCTCCGCAACTACTCGTGGGACGTCGAGTCCCGTCTGGTCGGCTTCACTTCCGCTGACAGCAATGTCGCCCTCTCCTACGACGCCCTCGGTGAGCTGAACTCTCGCTCGCAAAACGGCGTCACCACCTCTTTTGTGGTTAACCACGCATTTGCGACGCGGGTTCTCGCCGTCGAACGTTCGGCTGAAGCGGACCTCCGCTATTACGTCCATCTCCCGAACGGCTACCTGCTCTACAGCATTGACGCCGCCTCAAACGCCCGCCGCTTCTACCACTTCGACCGCCTGGGCTCCACCACCTTCCTCACCGCCGAAGATGGCACGGTGACCGATACCTATGACATCACCCCCTACGGCGAGACCGTCGCCCAACAGGGTACGACTGACAACCCCTATACCTTCCTCGGCGCCTTCGGCGTTCGACAGCAGGATCGGGCCGGCCTCTTCCTGATGAAGCTCCGACTCTATGACGCCACTACCGCCCGCTTCCTCTCCCGTGACTCCGTTCTCGATCCCTCGCCCCGTGCCGTCAACCCCTACCAATACGGCCTCGCCAATCCCGTCAGCTACTCCGATCCGAATGGCCAATGGAATATCATCGGCGCCATCGTGAACTTTTTCTTCCCCCCGAAGCAAGATCCGCCTTCTCCCCCCGCGGCCCCAAAAAAGAAAAAGCCCAAGGCTCCAGTCACGAAACCGCCTACCGGGAGCTGCGACCTTTCCGCGAGCTGCATGCTGAAGCCGCCCCCTCGCCCCCAATTATCTCTGCCTGGCCAGAATCCCGTGGGCCTGCAACCGACACTGGGGAAGCCGACCGTTCGGCTGACCCCGAGGTACATTGACGCCGCTTCCGGAGTCGACTTGGGCGCCATCTCGAAACTCAACGTCTGGGACCGGTCCACCCTGATCGGGCTCGACGGTTCCACGCTGAAAGGCTTGGAGTTGGCTGGTTTGATCGGCAACGACGGCAGCACGCTCATCGGCAACGACGGATCCACCTACAATTTCACCCCCAAAGCCCTCTCACTCATCGGCAACGACGGATCGACCCTCATTGGGAATGACGGATCCACTCTTGTCAACTACGTCAAGAGCTTCCTTATCGGCCTTGACGGAAGTACGCTCGCATCGATCCGGATCGCCTCCATCATCGGCCTCGACAGCAGTAGTTTGATATCGAACCGGGGGTCCTCCCTCATCGGCAACGCCGGCGGAGCGCTGATCGGCAACGCTGGCGGAGCGTTGATCGGCAACGCCGGCGGAGCGGTCATAAGCACGGACGGTGCCGGCTTTAAACGATTTCAAAGGTTAAGGATCAACTCGAGAAATGAGAATGAAAACTCTAACTACTCTCTGCGTTCTGGCCATTTTTGGGGCCTTCTCCCTCGACGCCCAAACGGTTGCCCGCCTCGGCAGCCGTTCCCTACGAACCCGGGCCGCCGCGCAAAAGCCCGGCCCCAACCGTCAACTCTTCGTCCCACCGTACGTCAACTTCGTCTTCCCCTACATCCTCGCTGGTAGTAACCGGACGACCACCCTCCATCTCACCAACCTCGAGAACAAAGAGATCAAGGTCTATTGCGAATTTGTCGGCCTCGACGGAGAAGAACTCCCCCTCGCCTTCGATTTCTCCGCCAACGAAAAAGATACCACCGCCTACACCGAGTCCATCCTCTCGCCATACTCCACGAACTCCTTCCGTACCGTCAGCACCGCCACCGCCCTGACCACCGGCTGGACATACTGCGCAGCGGAGGACGATGCCGACCGCTTCTCCGGCTACGCTGTAGTCCGCAGCACCGCCGCCGACGGCTCCTCGCGCGAATTCATCACCCCGCTTCAGCCGGATGAAGAGCCCGTTTTCTCCGTGCCGTTTACCGACGGCGCGTCCAGCCAAACCTCGCTGATCCTCATCAACATATCTAACAAATCCGACAGTACTCTCGCCCTCTGGTACTACGACGGGGATGGCAAAACCGTCGGCAACGGATCCATCACCCTGAAGCCGGGCCAGCTCCGCACCATCCTCCTCAACGATGTCTTCAAAGCCGTCCCCAACGGAACCGTCCGCGTCGTCAACGTCGAAGGGACAAAGTACATCACCGGCATGGCGCTCCGGACAAATGCGGCTGGCTCCACCGTCTTCCCGCCGCTCGCGCCGAAGGAGGCACCACCCGCCCCGCCAGCGCAGTAAGGCCGAAGGGGTGGCACCGTTGCCGCCCCTATTCCTCCGATTGGCCGGGGAGTGGGTATGGTAAAAGTTGGTATGCCCGCAGTCGTTGCAGTTCGTCCCGCGCAACTTCCGCCCGGTGCCCGGCGCAGGTTGACCCGTGCGGATTGCGAGGCGCTCGAGAAGGCGGGGCTGCTCGAATGGGAACACTTCGAACTCAGCGATGGGGCGTTGATTCGGAAGCTTCTGAAGTCCCGGCTGCATTCGATTGTGCCGCATATCCTCCACGTTCGGCTGCGGCGAGTTTGGGGCGAGGAGTTCGTTGCGCAAGAGGTTTCGATTGATCTCGGCCCGCGTCTGACCTCGGGGCCGCTGGACTTGCTCTTGTGGTGTTGGCCGAATTGCCGGCCAACACTCAGGGATACGACTTGGGGGCGAAGACGGCTTTTTACGCCAGCGCGGGTATCGCCTAATACTGGG